>CAZSNV010000114.1:0-14324 GCA_964608035.1 uncultured Gemmatimonadaceae bacterium
GCCTGCTCGGGGCTCATGTAGCGCGGAGTGCCGAGCGACATGCCGGTCTCGGTCATCCGGGTGCCGCCAGTCTTGCTCGCGGCCAGGGCGATCCCGAAGTCGGCAACAACCGCCGAACCGTCGTGCAGCAGGATGTTCTCCGGCTTGATGTCGCGGTGGATCACGCCCTGGCGATGCGCGTAGTCCAGCGCACCAGCCACCTCACGCGCGATGCGCACCGCATCGTCGACCGGAAGCTGTTTCTCGCGTGTGAGCCGATCGCGCAGCGATTCGCCCTGCACGAGCGGCATCACGTAGAACACGGTCCCGTCAACCTGCCCGGAGTCGAACAGCCCGAGTATGTGCGGATGCTGCAGATTGGCGGTCGTGGTAATCTCGTGCAGGAACCGCTCGGCGCCGATTACCGCCGCGAGTTCGGGACGGAGCACCTTGAGCGCGACCTTCCGGTGATGCTTGAGATCGTGAGCCACATAGACCGTGGCCATCCCGCCGGCGCCGAGCTCACGCTCGATGCGATAGCGATCGGCGAGATGCGTGTTCAGTCGATCGACCTGGGGTTCCACGACGGGCAAAATGCAGCCGGAAGAGGACGATCGCGAGTTTCCTCACCGTCCGCGAATCGGCCCGGTTGCCCGAGGTCCGGGCGTCGTGCCCCCGGCCGAAGCCGGAGGACGACGGTTCCGTGCTACGGTTGCTTCTTCTGGGCCGCCTTCATCCGCTCCAGCAAGCGCATGATCTCCGATTCGTTGTCGGCGACGAACTTGATGTTCTCGGCCAGCACGGTCGCGGCCAGCTCCTTGGGAAGTTCCTTGCTGCCCGCCTGCTTCTGGAACCCGTGCACCATCATCGCCTGAAACGTCACCATGGAGATGAGGGAGTATTCGCGCGGAGTCAGGCCTGCAGTGCGAATCGCGTTGGCCATCGCCGGAACACGCTCAATGCGCCGCGCCATGTCGTCGAGCGTCTGCGCGTTCGAATCGTCCGACCCCGGGTCCTCCTTCGCCTCGGCCTTCTCCAGCTTCGTCCGCAGCTCCTCCAGTCGCTTCTCTTCAGCAGGGGTCAGCTCGTCCTTCTTCTCGAGCGCTTCGATCTCCTGCTTCAGTGCCTGCTCCGCCTTGTACCGCGGGTCCGCTTCGACCGCCTTGGCCAGTGCCTCGCTGGCCGCAACAAGCTTGCGGATGCCAGGCATCGTCAGGCGGTAGGCCTTCATCTCCGCCGCGTCGCGCTCGGAAGCGCTCCCCTGGGCGTGCGCGGCCTGACCGGGCAGCACGGTGGCGGTGATAGCGAAGGCCGCTAAGGCGGCTCTGAACACATTTCGTCTCTGCATCAATCAATCCTCTACCGCTGGAGTCGATCCTCTCCCGACAGGAATCTCCGTCGTGGATTCGCGCCGATTGCGCGAAGACGCAGTGCGAATTCTACGCCAGGTCGCCCGGGCGTGGTATCCGGCGGGTCCCTAGCGCGTCGCTGCGTCTAACCAGTAGCGCCCTGCTGACGCAGTCCCCACCAGAACGTGCCCGAGACCAGTGCATGCTGGTTAGCGGACTGAAGCCCCGAAGCTAAATTCTCCCCGGATCCAAGCGGAACGGGCGATCGTTTCAGTCGCCCCACCATTTTCCGGAGGTCAGGTGTCGGCGATTACGTCCTTCATGCAGCTCTGGGTATTTGTGCTGGCCGCGTTCGTCGGCTATCAGGTGATCACCAGAGTGCCGCCCCTGCTGCACACGCCATTGATGTCGGCGGCAAACGCCATCACCGGCATTTCACTCGTCGGGTCGCTGGTCGCCGCGGGAAGTGGACGTGGGATGACCAGCAACATGCTCGGCACCATCGCCGTCGCCTGCGCGACCATCAACGTCGTCGGCGGGTTCCTGATCACGGACCGCATGCTGAAGATGTTCAAGAAGCCAGGCCGTAAGGCATGAGCGAATCGCCGTCGATGGTTCGCGAAATACTGATTCAGATCGCATACCTGACATCATCCGTCCTCTTCATCCTCGGCCTCCGAGGCTTATCCGACGCCGGGGGCGCCCGGGCCGGCATGCGCCTGGCGATGCTCGGAATGCTGTTCGCTGTCATCGGCACGCTGATGCACCACGACATCGTCCATTACGAATGGATCATCGTCGGACTGGTGATCGGATCCATCATCGGCGTGGTGATCGGACTTCCACTCGGCATCGACATCCCGATGACCGCGATGCCGCAGTTCGTGGCGATTTCCCACATGTTCGGCGCGGTAGCGGCGACGCTGGTTGGGATTGACGAGTACCTGGCGCTGAGCACCACGCCGTCGTCCCCCGTCATGATTGCACTCAGCGCCGAGGTGATACTCGGCGCGCTCACGGTCACCGGCAGCTTCGTGGCGTTCGCCAAACTGCAGGAGTTGATAGGCGGCCGACCGCTCACGTTCCCCGGTCAGAATCTCGTGAACGGCGGATTGCTGCTGGTGACCGTCGGGCTTCTCGTGTTCCAGCTCGTCGCCCCGGGCCAACCGAACGTCTTCTTCATCATGATCGGTCTGGCGACCGTGATCGGCGTGCTGATGGTGCTGCCGATCGGCGGCGCCGACATGCCGGTGGTGATCTCGCTTCTGAACGCCTACGCCGGTCTGTCGGCGTCGGCGATGGGATTCGCGATCAACAACAATCTGCTGATTGTGGTGGGGGCGCTCGACGGCGCATCGGGATTCCTGCTCGCCCTCCTGATGTGCCGGGCGATGAATCGCTCGATTATGAACGTGCTGTTCGGCGCCTTCGGAGCAACCACCGCGTCGGCGAAGAGCGCCGTGGGCCTCACGGTTCGCGAGGTGTCGGCCGAAGACGCGGCAGTCACGCTGGCTTATGCACGCAAGGTGATCGTGGTGCCAGGGTATGGACTGGCTGTCGCCCGGGCCCAGCACCTGATTCGCGAAATGGCGGACCTCATCGAGAAGAATGGAGGTGAGGTGCGATACGCCATACATCCCGTGGCAGGGCGAATGCCCGGACACATGAACGTGCTACTCGCCGAGGCTGAGGTGCCATACGACCGACTCATGGACATGGACGAGATCAACGACGACTTCGAACGGGCGGACGTGGCTCTTGTCGTAGGGGCCAATGATGTTGTAAACCCGGCAGCCAGGACGGACACGGGTAGTCCGATCTATGGCATGCCGATCCTGAACGTGGACAAAGCGAAGTCGGTGATCGTCATGAAGCGCGGCATGGGTGCCGGTTTCGCCGGCATCGAAAACGAACTGTTCTTCGATCCGAAGACCTCAATGTTGTTCGGCGACGCGAAGGGATCGCTTGGTAAACTGGTGAGTGCGTTGAAGGCCCTCTAAGACAATCGACCGTCCTCTTACCGGTAGCCTCGGATTGACTGACGGGGGATTCAAGCCTGGGCCAATCTTCGGGATCCTGTCCAGCGCCAAGTTGCAAAGCGGTCAACCGCCCGTGCTCGTCCTATTGCCTTCGCCCCAGTCATTGTGGATTGTTGGCGATCTTCAACCCCGACACGAATGGCCGTCGCACAACAGGAGCAGTGGGGAACCAAGCTTGGCGTCATCCTGGCGGTGGCCGGCTCCGCCGTCGGCCTTGGCAACTTCCTTCGATTTCCGGGGCAAGCCGCGGCCAACGGTGGCGGCGCATTCCTGATTCCCTATTTCGCGGCGCTATTGCTGCTCGGCATCCCGATCGGATGGGCCGAGTGGGCGATGGGGCGGTACGGCGGGAAGAAAGGTCTGCATTCCGCCCCGGCGATCATGGGCCTCATGGCGAAGGGATCCACCGGCCGTTATCTCGGCGTCATCGGCGTTCTCATTCCACTCGGTGTTTCGTTCTACTACGTGTTCATCGAGGCGTGGACGTTCGGCTACTTCCTCAAGTACCTGACCGGTGGCATTGGCGTGGACGTGGCCGCACCCATCGCCGATCAAGCCGCTGCCGCATCGACGTTCTACAACTCGTTCACGGGGAACGCGCAGGACGGCATCCTGTTTTCGCGCGACGGACTCCTCACGATCCTTTCCTGGATCATCGTCTTCGCGCTCAACATCTACTTCGTCTTCCGCGGCCTCTCGAAGGGCATCGAGAAGTTCTGCTCGTGGGCGATGCCTTCGATGGCGGTGCTCGCACTGATCGTACTGATTCGCGTCCTTACGTTGGGTACTCCCGACCCGAACCTGCCTGACCAGAACGTGGTCAACGGGCTCGGCTACATGTGGAACCCCGACTACTCAAAGCTCGGAAGCTTCCAGACGTGGCTCGCCGCTGCGGGTCAGATCTTCTTCAGCCTGTCGGTGGGCTTTGGCGTCATCATCAACTACGCGTCGTACATGAAGCGCAACGACGACGTCGCTCTGTCGAGCCTGACCGCCAGTGCGACGAATGAGTTGTTCGAGGTCGGTTTTGGCGGCATGATCACGCTCACGGCGGCGTTTGTCTTCCTCGGCCTCAGCGGAACCGCTGCTGCGGTGGCGACGGGATCGTTTGGCCTGGGCTTCTCCACGTTACCGGTGGTCTTCGCCCACATGGGCGGCCTCGGCAACATCATTGGCGCGGCCTGGTTCTTCATGCTGTTCCTGGCCGCGATCACCAGTTCCCTGTCGATGTATCAGCCGGCGGTCGCGCTGGTGAAGGAGTCGCTCGGATGGGCGCACGGTAAGGCGACCGGCGCGATCGCGGTCCTCGGAACGATCGGAGCAATCCTCACGCTGTGGTTCACGCAGGGCGGCTCGTTCTGGAGCACGGTGGACTTCTGGGTCGGCACATTCCTGATCTTCGTCATGGCCGGCGTGCAGATCATCTCATTCTCGTGGGTCTTCGGTCTTGATCGCGGGTGGAAGGAGCTGCACGCCGGCGCCTCGATCCAGATTCCACCCATCTTCAAGTTCGTGATGAAATACGTCGCGCCGCTCTACCTTATTGTGGTTTTTGTAGGATTCTGCGTGCAGAACCTGAGCTCATCGCTCCAAGCGGCGTGGGCGACGACCGGCTCGCGTGTCGGGATGATTACCATCATCGCGACGCTGGTCCTGTTGGTGATCATCGTGAGGGCGGGAGAACGACGATGGAAGCGCGAAGGCATTGACCTCAACGACACCCAACCTGCTGACTGAGGAGGGTAGGATCATGACGGCAGGTGGATGGATCACGATGCTTCTGTCGCTCGCCCTCGTCTGGGGCGGCACCTTCTGGTGCTTCCGCAAGGTGCTGCACACGCCGGAGCAGGAAAAAGCTCCGCCAGGGTTCGGTCCGTAGACTGACCGCTCAACAACCAGAGCCGGCGCTACATAACGACTAAAAGGCGCTCCCATGAATTTCGACGCGAAGGGAATCATGCTGTTGGCGCTTGCCGTCGTCACCGTCATCTACCTGGTGGTGGTGGTTCGCGGAGTCATCGCCATTCGGCGGAACGCCGCCGAAACCGGCAAGCCGGTCGACACGACGCCGACCCCTCTCGGCATCGGCGTGGGTGCCGTCACAAACTTCTTCGACACGCTCGGCGTTGGCTCGTTCGCCACGACAACGTCGATCTTCCGCTTTTTCAAGATGGTGCCTGACGAGTTGATCCCCGGCACGCTGAACATCGGTCATACCCTGGGAGCGATTACACAGACATTCATTTACACTCGCCTCGTGCCTGTCGAGGCCACCACCTTGATCGCGATGATCGCTGCTGCGGTCGCGGGGTCGTGGCTCGGGGCAGGAGTCGTCTCCAGCTGGCCCCGACCGAAGATCCAGTGGGGCATGGGGATCAGCCTCCTGGGATTTGCCGTGCTGCTCTTCCTTTCGCAAACGGGGCTGCTCCCGGGCGGCGGCACGGCACTCGGCGTCTCCGGTGTGAAGCTCCTTATCGCCGTCATTGGCAACTTTGCGTTAGGCGCGCTGATGACACTGGGTATCGGGCTCTATGCGCCGTGCCTCGTCCTCGTCAGCCTGCTCGGGATGGACCCGATTGCTGGCTTCCCGATCATGATGGGGTCGTGCGCGTTCCTCATGCCGGTCAGCAGCGCCCGCTTCGTCCAGAAGCGGGCGTTCCACGTCGGTGCGGCGCTGGGCCTGATGATCGGCAGCATCCCGGCGTGCATCCTGGCGGCCTACTGGGTAAAGTCGATGTCGTTGACGGCGGTGAAATGGCTGGTCATAGTCGTCATCGTCTACACAGCTGCGAGCCTGATCATGGCGGCGCGGAGGGAACGTCTTGCGCCGATGCCGGGGGCTCCGGTGAGGTGACCCGCAATCCGCAAGCGGGTTCGCTCAGGGCGTTCGCCGAACAGCCCGCAATCGTCCCAGTGCCTCGTCGTTCCCGGGATCGCGTCGCAGCGCCTCTCGAAACGACGCGGCAGCTGACGTGGTGTCGCCGCGCATGAGCAGAACGTTGCCGCGGGAAATGTGGAGGGCCACCGCCTCCGGAAAGAGGCGTTCATTCAACGCCAGGATCGCGAGCGCGTCGTCGAACTTGTCAGCGCGAGCGGTGCGGAAGGCTGCCGTGTTGAGCGTGGCCTCGCCAAAATCGTATGCCCCGCGACCGAGATAACGATCGCGCAGCGCACGATATGCTCGAATTGCCGAATCCCCGCCGCTCACCAGGGCCACGTCCGCGATCAGTGGTCCCAGCTGTACCGGACGCGGCACTCCGCGATGACACGTCTCACAGGTCACAGCCAGCGGAAACGGCGTTGACGGCAGCGTGTCGATTCTTCGGTTGATCTCGGCGACCATGCGCATCATCTGACGGGCGACCAGCTTGGTTCGCTTCTGATCTGCTACGAAGTCGATCTCGGGGAGCGGAGCCCCAGTGCGACCGACATGACAATGCGTGCATTCGACGCCGAGTGCCGCGGCGAAGTTGCGCATCATTCCCCACACCTGAGTCGGCGGCGTATTGCGCGGGATAATGTGCGTGTTGAACAGCGAGTCCGGCGGCCACTTCCCTGGTGCCTGGGCGGCGGCAACCTGACCGACGAACAGCACCGCAAGCAATGCATGCATCGCAGCACGCCTGGTGTCGCGCTTTGTCACTGCACATTTGCTCACATCGGCAAACGTGTCATCCTGGTCTGCCAAAGGCCAGCGGCATTCCGGTGAACTCTCCAAGGCCTCTACGTTCGCTCAGAACTTTCTCAGCGGCCTGCACCCTATCCTGGATCTCATGCCGGGAACGCTCTGGCGGGGTTAGATTCTCGCCATGCATCCACGCGCTCCCGTCCCGTCGTAAAGCCTATGAACGGGCAGACCGGAGCGACCGAATCGAAACGTGAGCACCAGGGGTCCGAGTTGGCTGCGCGGGATCCAGTCGATTCCGCACTCCTCGAGCGGATGCGCGCGAGCGATGAGGGCGCCCTGGCCGAGCTCTATGATCGGTGGTCCGATCGCGTTCATTCGCTCGCCGTGCACCTGTTGCGGAATCCCCGCGACGCGGAGGATATCGTGGAGGAAACGTTCTGGCAGGCATGGCGTGGAGCGGCGCGTTACGACGTCGCGCGCGGCGCCGTCGGGACGTGGCTGCTCACGATCTGCCGGAGTCGCGCGCTCGATCGGCTCCGCGCCCGCCGCCGCCGGCCGGAGGATGCGTCGCTCGATGAGGCGCCATCTATCGCGGATCCCGCCGCCGATCCTGCGGACGCGATGGTTGCCGGTGAAACCGGTCGTATCGTGCGCGCCGCGCTGATGGAGCTTCCTGGAGAACAGCGCCAGGCACTCGAACTCGCCTATTTCGGGGGCTTCAGTCAGTCGGAGATCGCCGAGAAGACCGGTCAACCGCTGGGAACGATCAAGACGCGGATGCGGCTGGCGATGAACAAGCTTCGGGAGAGTCTGGCCCCGCTGAAGGGGGCGCATCCATGACGACGCGTTCCTTTACCCATGTGGAAGCCTGGGCCGAGCTGGGTGCGTATTCTCTCGGCGCCCTGACGCCTGACGAGCGTGCGGCCATCGATGCTCATGTGGAATCCTGCGCGACCTGTCGCGATGAACTCCGCGCGATGACCGAAGCGGCGATGTCGCTGGCCGGCGCCGTGCCATCGCGCCCGATGGACAAGATCCGGAGCGCGGCGGTGAAGCAGCGCGTACTTGATCGAGCCCGGGCCGAAGCGAGGGGTGTCACGCCAATCCGGTCGGCGGCAATCCCCGCCCGGCCGGCCAGGCTCGCCTGGTGGCTCGCCGCCGCGGCGTCTGTCGCCTTTGCGGTGACGCTGTATCAGCGTGGCGCCGTCGCTCGTGAGCGCGACGACTTCCGCACGGCGCTTGCCGCCGAGTCGCTCCGTGTCGCTTCGCTCCAGGATTCGCTGGCTGTGCGCGAGCGAACCCTTCTGGCCATGGCGGGCGCCGATGTGAAGATCGTCGAGCTGGTGGCGAACAATCGCCGACCCAACGCGCGCATGTTCTGGGCGCAGTCGACGAATACCTGGACGATGTTCGCGCACAATCTCCCGGCGCCGGCGGCGGGACGCACCTACCAGCTATGGCTGATTACGCGCGAGGGCCGGCGGATCAGTGCGGGTACATTCGCTCCGAATCCGGCCGGCAGCGCAGTCGTCAGTGCGCAGTATCCGCTCGCCGCCGACGCGCTGCAGATGATTGCGGTGACCGAGGAGCCGGCTGGCGGGGTGCCCCAGCCCACCGGCGAAATCGTGATTGCCGGGCAGCCGCGGTAGGGACACTCAGCGGCACTTCGAAAGAGATCCAATCCTCCGCTGATGTCGTAGACCTCCCGTACACCACAAAACAGGGAGGTCACAGATGTCAGTTCTCACCCCCGCGCGTCGTGTAGCCGCGGGAACCCTCGCGATAGCGGTCGCTGCGTTCGCTGCTCAGCGCGTGTTGGCTTCGGATCACCAGGACACGCCCGAAGTCGAACTCAATCCGCGCATGGACATCAACGACGTCTTTGCGTTTCCGGGCGGTTCCGACCGCATCGTGCTCGCCATGACGACGTCGTCGCCGATCCAGGGAACGAGCGCATCGTTCGACAACAACCTGCTCTACCAGATCCGCATCGATAACAGCGGTGACGCCGTCGAGGATCGCGTCATCCAGGTGACGTTCAGCGGCACTGGCGCCAATCAGATCGTGACCGTGCGTGGCCCCATGGCGCCCGCGTCTACAGGAATGCGTAGCACGCTGCTCAGCGACCCCCAGGCGATCACGGGGCTCGTCAACCAGACGTTAGGCTCGGCGACCGGCGTGCAGGTGTTCGCCGGACTGCGCGACGATCCGTTCTTCATCGACCTCGAGCAGTTCTTCAAGGTCGTGCCCGATCGCCGCCCTTCTATTGGGCCGTTGTCAGGGCCCGCAACCCAGACTGCGACATCGTTCCGGAGTCCCGGAATCGACTTCCTGCGCAACTACAACGCCCTCGCGATCGTGGTCGAAGTTCCCCGCGCCATGCTGACCAGCGCCACCGGTGCTGACGCCAGCATCGGTGTCTGGGGCACAGTCAGCCGCTGACCAGCTCCTTCACTCAAACATACGAGGCAGTCACCAATGAAACGGCTTTTGCTGTCAATCGCCGCGCTCTCCGTCCTGGCGACGGCATGCAGCGATAACGACGACGATGTCACAGGACCAACGAACGATCGCGAGTTCGTGCAGATCGAGCGGCTCGGCAACCCGCTGGTGAGCGAGGTTTTCTTCATGAAGCGCGATCACGGCCTGCACAACACCAGCATCCCGTCGACCGATATCGCCAACGGGTTCAAGACGAAGATCGAGGCATTCATTCGCGATGTCGCCGGACGAAACACGACGGTGCAGACGACGGTGTCGTCGGTCCTCGTGCCCGACTTGCTGCTCGTGTTCCCGAACCGGAATCCGGCGACCTCGGGCTGGCTCGGCTGGGCGCTCGCCAACGGGTGGGGCGGACGGAACCTGAGCGACGATGTGGTCGATGCCGGACTGTCGGCGGTCTTCGGCTCGCTCCTTAACGGCAGCAACACCAGCCCCGGACTCGCGTCGGACAACGTCGGCGCCAACGACAAGCCGTTCACCGCGACGTTCCCCTACCTCGCGGCACCAACTCAGTAACCTCTGCCTGACTAATCGTGATGCGCTACGTCTACCACCTGCTCCTTGCAATCACGCTGCTTGGCGGCGGCGCCGCGGCCTGGTTCCTCCCGGGCCTCGGCGCTGACCATGCGGTCGTCGCTGGCACAGAACCAGGCGAGGTTCGTCGTCAGGCAATTGCATTCTATGAACGCCGGCTGGTTGAGGATCCGCAGAGCGCGCTCGACATGGCGCAGCTCGCGGCGCTTTTCATGGAAGAAGGAAGGATGCGCGCCGATGATCGCCCCTTCGTTCAGGCAGAGTCACTCGCCAGGCGGTCGCTCGGTGAACGGACGCGCAGGAATGGGCGCAGCGCAGCGCTGCTGGTAAACGCGTTGCTGGCGCAGCACCGTTTTGTGGAAGCGACTGACGTCGCCGGAGAACTGGTTCGCTCGGAGCCGGAAACGCCTGCCTATCGAGCGTTGCTCGCGGAAACGCTGATGGAAGTGGGGGACTACCGTGGCGCCATCGGCCTGCTGGGTTCCGTTCGTCCGCAGCGGGCCGAGCTGGGCATCGCTCCACGGTTCGCGCGCTGGGCCGAGCTCACGGGACAACCCGGCGAAGCGCGGCGAATCCTGCGCACAGCCCGCGACGAAGCCAGGCAGCGCCCCGATCTCACGGGGGAGCAGCGGGCGTGGTTCAGCCTGCGGCTCGCCGATCTCGAGCTGCGTTATGGTCATCTTCGCGGCGCGTCGGCGGCGATCGAGGATGGATTGCGAGCGTCCCCCGGTGACTGGCGATTGATTCTGGCGCGTGGTCGGCTCGAGGCGGCGCGTGGGTCGTGGCGCAAGGCTCTGGGATCTGGTGAGGAGGTGATTGCCAGCGTGCCATCGCCTGATGGTTTTGCGCTGCTCGCTGCTGCGCACCAGGCACTGGGTCAGGTGGATGCGTCGAGCGCGTTCGAGCTCGCGCTGGACGGAATCACCCGCCGGCAACCGCGAGCAATTCATCGCGCCTGGGCGCTGGTGCTCCTCGATCAGGGCCGGGACCCGACAGGGATTCTCCTCCTCGCCGCAGCCGACACGCTCGTCAGGCAGGACGTTCATACGCTGGACCTGCTGGCGTGGGCGCTCCATTGCGCGAGGCGATCGGCCGAGGCCGTGCCGCTGGCGCGTCGTGCCGTTGCGCTTGGCAGCATGGAACCGGCGCTACGGTATCACGCTGGAATGATCGAGTTCGCCGAGGGTGATCCGGCCGTGGCGCGACAGCATCTGTTGATCGCGCTCCGTGGTCGTGGCGCGCTGTCTCGCCAGCAGGAGACGTCGGCGAAGCAAACGCTCGCGACGCTTGCCGGGCGGAGGTGACCGTGGACATCACGTCAATTCGTTCGTTCCTGTCACTCGGCTTTGGCCACATTACCGCGCCAGGCGCGCTGGATCACATCCTTTTTCTCTTTGTCCTGGCGGCGATCTACCGGTGGCGGGAGTGGCGACAGGCACTCGTCGTCATCACGGCCTTTACCGTCGGACACTCCGTCACGTTGGTGATGGCGGTGCTGCGCCCCGGAATTCTGCCGAACCCTCAGATTGTGGAGTT
This sequence comes from uncultured Gemmatimonadaceae bacterium, assembly GCA_964608035.1. GTDB lineage: Bacteria > Gemmatimonadota > Gemmatimonadetes > Gemmatimonadales > Gemmatimonadaceae > JABWBJ01. The sequence continues at coordinate 11,568 of CAZSNV010000114.1, forward strand.
CCTGATTCCGCTGACGATCGTTGCGACGGGTATCGAGAACGTCGTGACACGTAGTGTCGTCGAGCGACGTATCAACACCGGTCGGCGTGGCCTATTGGCGGGAGGATTCGGGTTGGTGCATGGGGCAGGGTTTGCCGGCTATCTCACTCAGATCTTTCCTGGATCGATCGTTGCACCCCTGGTCGGCTTCAACATCGGCATTGAACTGGGTCAGGCGGTTGTGCTGTCACTCGCCTTTGTTCTCTTCGCGGCGGTCGATCGCGTGCTGTGTGCTGTTCCACGCGGGAAGAAGTCTGGTTTCAGGTGGCGAGTTGCTGCGGTGTCACTGATGATCACGGCTGTTGCCGGGGTATGGGCGGTGGAGCGCGCTCCATGGTGAGAATGGTCGCGGCGCTGGCCTGTTGTGTCGCTGTGTTCGCGCGGGCACATAGCCTCGACGCGCATCCGCTGCACACCTCGTTCACCGAGATCACGAGGGATCGTGCCGGCGGGCGCGTTTCGATTTCGGTCCGCTTGTTCGCCGATGATTTCGGCGCGCTGATGGATTCGCTGCACGCCCAACCGGCTTCGAGAGCGCTGACCCTCGAGGCCGTGGCGCAGCGGTACGTCGCGCAGTCGCTGTGGCTGTCATCAGCTGGCAAGCGCGTGCGGCTGGATTGGTGCGGAATGCGGACGGAAGGCGGGCTCACTTGGGTTTGCGCGCGAAGCGCCGAGTCAGTTCGTGCTGGACAGCTTCGCCTTCGCAATGCGCTCATGTTCGATCGTTTCGAGGACCAGATCAGCATCGTGCGCTGGACCATTGGGTCTGCGTCGCGAACGCTTGTGCTCAGCGCCCGCGCACCCGAGGCGCTCCTCGACTAACTGGCCGACTCACTCCATCCGGGCGCTGGATTGTGCCATAGCGGAGCAAGGAGTGGCAAACGCAAGCCCCTCGCGCGCAAGCGCGGGGGGCGTGTTGTTACGACCGTGCAGTCCGGTGGGGTCTGTTTCGCAGACGGGTGAGACAGCCTTAGCGCGTTCCTCCGCCTGCGCTGGGCGCGGGTTGCTGCACACGTTGCACGGTTCGGCTCCACGTCTTCCCGGCCGCCCTGTACGCGGCGGGAATGTCCGTCGTGACCAGGCGGTTCAGTTCCGTCGTGGCCTTGCGTGCGTCGTCCAGCGCGTACTCGAGTGATTTCCTCTGGTCCACGGATGGCAGCCCGCTCCAGCCTTCTATTGGCGAGCGCTGTCCGTTGACCGCGTTGAAGGCGCGGTCCACCTCCGCGCTGAGGCGCGTGACGCGTGCGTTGAGCGAGTCCGCGCGTGCATCGCCGAGCTCCGACCTTATGGTGTCACGCTGTGCCATAAGTGCGCGCACCGCGGCACGCGCTTCGCCAAGTGTGTGCGTCCAGTCGTAGACCTGCATGAGGAGCGCCTGACGCGTCGCGCGCTCGGTGGCGCCGAACTTCGGCAGCGGATCTGCTTCCACGGTCAGCTTGCCCGTTAGCGGCGTCTTGAGCCCCGCGATCGTCACGCGCACAGAGTAGGCGCCCGGCATCACGAGTGGACCGACGGGAGGGCCTCCGCGACCGAAGCCGGGAACATCGGCCGCCCCCGGGAATCCAACAGGTACCGCCGCCGGCGGACCACCTCGACCACCGCCACCACCGCCACGTCCAGCGGCGGCCGGAACATTCGCGGAGTCCACAGGTGACGCATAGCGAAGATCCCACAGAACACGGTTCACTCCCTTCGCGGCTGAGCCCCTGAGCGTGCGGATGGTCTTGCCGGCCGCATCCATCACCATGATCTCCGCGGCGCTCGCGGTTCCGGAGCCCGACCCGTCGCGCAGATGATACGAGATCGCGGCCTTCCACTCCGGATTCGGCGCGAAGAATTCGCCGTGCCCGTACCACGCCTGCGGCGTGAAGGTGGTCATGATTCGCGCGCGCGGAATGGGAAGTAGTGTCGCGTCCGCCTTGATCGCGTCGGCAGTCAGCGCCTCGAGCGGGCCGACATCGTCCAGCACCCAGATGCCGCGGCCGTGCGTTCCAAGCACGAGCGCGTTGTCGCGCTCGTGGAACACCGCGTCGTCCACCGACACGGTGGGCATGTTGGTCAGCGGCCCCGAGAGCGCATGCCACGTGGCGCCGCCATCGTTCGTGACGTGCACTCCCCGTTCGTGCGCGACCACGAGCAGGCCTGCGGTCCTCGGATGTTCACGGATCCTGTTGATCGAAGTTTCCGGGAGACCGGCCGAGAGCGAGCGCCACGTGGCGCCGAAATCCTCGCTCACGAACACGAACGGCCGGTAGTCGTCGATGGTGTGCCCGTCAAAGGTGACGTACACGCGGCCGGCCTTGTGCTTCGATGGCAGCACGGTGCTCACGTACGTCTGAGGCGGCAAGCCCGGAATCCTTCCGGTGAGGTTCGTCCAGGTCTTCCCGCCGTCCTTCGTCAGCTGCACCTGGCCGTCGTCGCTCCCGGTGTAGATGACGAGCGGATCCACCTGTGATTCTCCGATGGATGTGAGCGATCCGTAATTCGACTGGCCGTCGTGGCGCGAAAGCGCGTCGGGGCCCACGACGCCGCCCATCATCTTCAGCGTATCTCGGTCGACACCCAGCGTGAGGTCACCGCTGATCTTCTGCCAGCTCGATCCACGGTCGGTGCTCTTGAAGAGCACCTGCGCGCCCATGTACAAGCGCCGCGGGTCGTGCTTCGAGACGACGATGGGTGTGTCCCAGTTCCAGCGGTACGCGCCGCCGCCACCGGCGC
>CAZSNV010000115.1:0-14280 GCA_964608035.1 uncultured Gemmatimonadaceae bacterium
CAATCGCAGGATCACGTGGGACCACCTGCTCCGGCAGACCAGCGACTGGCAGGGTACGCTCTGGGGAAAGCCTGACTGGGCCGATCGTCCGCGCGGTGATATCGAGCAGTGGAAGGTCCGGGCGCGGAACGAGCCCGGCGCCGTCTACACATACAACGATGTGCGGGTCAACGCGACTGCGCTGGCGTCGCTCACTGTCTGGCGTCGTCCGCTCCCGCAGGTGTTGCGCGAATACGTGATGGATCCCATCGGCGCATCCAACAAGTGGCGCTGGTACGGCTACGACAACTCTTGGATCATCCTCGACGGACAACTCGTGCAGTCGGTCGCCGGTGGCGCGCACTGGGGTGGCGGCATGATCATCAGCGCGCGCGACATGGCGCGCTTCGGCCTGTTGACGCTGCGCAAGGGGAAATGGGGTGACAAGCAGATCCTGTCCGAAGAGTGGATCCGCATGGCGACCACACCTGGCGTGAACGACGGTTACGGGTTCATGAACTATTTCCTGAACACGGGGCGGCGCTCATCGCCGAGTGCTCCGGAGCAATCCTTCCAGCACCGCGGCAACGGCCAGAACATCATCTATGTCGACCCGGTGAATGACCTGGTGGTAGTCGCGCGCTGGATCAGTACCGCGCGGGCGATGGATGGCCTGATCCAGCAACTGCTTACGGGAATCAAGTAACGGCTCGAGGGTGGCGCATTGTCGCCCGTCCCCCGTCCCCCGTCTCCCGTCCCAGTTCTAATGTCGAATTGAGCCCAACCCGTTCGACTAATGAGTCATCAGGCTCAACCCAACACCCCCGGAGAACACCATGCGCTACCTCTGCCTCATCTACGAAAACGAAAAGGCCTGGGACACCCTCCCCAAAGAACAGGCCGATGCCATTCTCGGCGAGTACAACGCGTTCACGGAAGGCATCAAGCAGAGCGGCCACATGCTCGGTGGCGAGGCCCTGCTTCCGACGCAGACGGCGACGACCGTCCGCGTGCGAAACGGTAAGGTCGCCACGACTGACGGCCCGTTCGCGGAAACGAAGGAGCAGCTGGGCGGCTATTACCTGATCGACGCCCGCGACCTCAACGATGCGATCCAGGTGGCGGCGAAGATTCCAGGATCACGCAGCGGCTCAGTCGAGGTCAGGCCGATCATGGAATTCACCTCGATGTGATCGGTCCGTTGAATGGAGGGCTGGACGGAGTGCGCGAGCGGATCGACCACATCTACCGATCCGACTCGCGCCGCGTCCTGGCCACCCTCATCCGCCTCCTCGGCGATTTCGATCTTGCCGAGGAGGCCATGCAGGACGCGTTCGCCGCTGCCGTCGATCGTTGGCCCGCGGACGGCATGCCCGCCAACCCGCGCACGTGGCTCGTATCTGCGGGACGATTCAAGGCGATCGATCGGCTGCGACGCCGGGCCAACTTCGATACGACCCTGGCGCCATTGCTGCGCCGCGTGGGCGAACACGACGCCCAACCGGATGTCGATGGCGACTCCGTCGACGAGGCGCGCCTCGAAGATGACCGGCTGCGCCTCATCTTCACCTGTTGCCACCCCGCGTTAGGCAGGGACGCGCAGATCGCGTTGACGCTGCGCGAGGTCTGCGGACTCTCGACCGAGGAAATCGCGCACGCGTACCTCACCCCGGCGCCGACGCTGGCGCAGCGGATCGTTCGCGCCAAGGCGAAGATCCGTGACGCGAGCATCCCCTACCAGGTCCCGACGCGCGCCGACCTGCCGGCGCGCCTCGACAGCGTGCTGCATGTCATCTACCTCGTCTTCAACGAGGGCTACTCGGCGTCGTCAGGCAGCGCCGTGGTCCGGCACGACCTCTCGAGCGAGGCGATCACCCTGGGACGGCTGCTGGTCGAGCTGCTTCCCGAGCCGGAGTGCGACGGGCTGCTGGCGCTGATGCTGCTGCACGACGCGCGCCGTGCGGCGCGTGTGTCCCCGGACGGGGAGCTGGTGTTGCTGGCCGATCAGGATCGGACGCTCTGGAACGCCGCGCAGATCGCCGAGGGGTGTCGCCTCGTGGAAAAGGCGCTCTCGTCCGGACCGATCGGGCCATACGCGCTGCAAGCCGCGATCTCGGCGGTGCACGGTGAGGCGGCCACCGCGGCCGAGACGGACTGGCCGCAAATTGTCGGGCTCTACGATCTGCTGCTGCTGGTTGAGCCGACGCCAGTAGTGGAGCTGAATCGGGCCGTGGCCATCGCGATGCGTGATGGACCGGCGGAAGGACTCGATTTGATCGACACCATCGTCAGGCGGGGCCAGCTTCCCGACTACCACCTGGCGCATGCGGCACGTGCCGATCTCCTGCGCCGGCTGGGGAGGACCGACGAAGCGATCGAAGCGTATGGGCGAGCGCTCGATCTCAACACGCAGGAGCCTGAACGGCGCTTCCTCGCGCGCCGGCTCGCCGAGCTGAGGGCAGGAGCTCGTTAACCGCACAGTCACGCCGTCGTTACTCGCGCGTGACCGAACCACAGACTCCGGATCGTACGTTCGCGTACTTCCGTCACGGGCAGCGCGACGTTTGTCGTCGTGCCCTGACGCAAACCGTTTCGAGTTTTCAGAGGATCGCGGCTCCGCCGCGGTCCTCTTTGCGTTGATGTCACGGGTCTCCGGCGGTGTGACGACATAGATTAGGCTCGTCAACCTGGAATACAGGAGGTTGCTCCATGTCCTTCGCGCTCTATGTCGTTGGAGCTCTGATCGTGATCGGTGGGGTGGCGTGGGGCCTGATGAGGATGGGAGTACCCACCGTCTGGGTCGTAATCGCTTCGGTCATTCTTTTTGGATTTGGAATCCTGAGCGGAGTGGCCCGTACCCGATCCCGCGACCTTCCCAAAGACCCGTCGGCCTGAGCGAACGCGTCCTTTATCAGCGATCCTGCCTCACGAGTCATAATCTCGCGTTATGCCCTGCGGACCATTGCTGCAGGATCGAGCCGATCGACGCGAGTCTGGTTCGGGCGCGAGGGCCTGACGGAACGGATCGTTGACGCGACGTCAGAACTCCCGTCGCGTTGACTGGGCGGTGCTATCCGAGACCAGTACCCAACCGGAGACACCGCCCTGACCGCGGACGCGGATCCACCATCGGGTAAGGGGCTCGCGTTCGACACGGACGTGATCTGTGGTGAACGCCGGGCAGGGGTTCGCGTCAATGACCTTTCGGTCGACACGAACGAAACAGGTGCCCTCGGCGCGATGCTGCAGGAAATCGATCGTCGACGACGCCGGGACAGGGACCGAGACGTCGCGACGCGTCGGCGCGTAGTACTCGTCGAGCGATACGTGCGTCACCTCGCCCATATCGCGGCCGGCAACCTGCATCGGGTTCAGCACGCGCATGCTGCCCGCTTCGATCGTCTGCAGACGCGTCGAGTCGTATACCAGTCGTTGTCCAACCCGACCACGCAACGTATCCACGACACGTGAACCGGGATCCGGCGCGGCTCGCAGCGGCAAGGCGCTGCGTCGCGCCTCGATAACCGGAATGCCTTCGCCGGGCCACAGGTCCACGGTGAAAAGCACGGGCGGAGTCGCCGCGAGGTCCCTCGCGCCAGATGACGCCTCCTGAACGGCGCAGGCAGCCAGCAGCGCCACCAGGACTGGAAGCGGTTTGAGCCCATCAGGCCATCCTGAGAGCGGGCGCCTGTCGTTCAGCATGCCTCTGATTACCCCCACCGATCCAATCCGGACGCGCAATTCCCCGGTTCTGTTCGGCAGGTCCCAGCCGTTTACGCCCCGTCACGCCTCGGATCGCGTCCCCTTGCACTTCTACAGGAGCGACTCTACTGTCGTCCTGTAGAAGCAGTAGGGGAGCACGTCAAAGCCTCGGCCTTCGGGTCCTGCGTTCTGCATTTTGCATTCTGCATTTCCCATTCCGATGTCCATCGATCTTCCCCAGGGAACACTCGACCTTCTGATCCTGAAGGCGCTCTCGCTGCAACCCATGCACGGCTGGGCCATTTCGGAGCGCCTCCACCAGGTTTCGCGCGCCACGCTGCAGGTCCCGCAGGGATCGCTGTACCCTGCCCTGCATCGACTCGAGCGTCGCGGCCTGATCCGCGCGGAATGGGGCGCGTCGGACAACAACCGGAAGGCCAAGTATTACGATCTCACCCGCGCCGGACGGAAGCAGTTCGCCGCCGAAACGGATGCGTGGGCAAAACTCACCACCGCCGTTGCCCTGGTCCTCGATCAGTCCTGAGCCGGAGCACTCATCATGCGCCAGACCATCAACGACCTCCGCTATCGCCTGCGCGCCCTGTTCAAGCGCGACGCGATGGAGCGCGAACTGGACGACGAGCTCCGCTTCCATCTCGAGAACGAAGTCGCCAAGAACGTTTCCACAGGCATGGCGCCTGACGAGGCGCGACGTCAGGCGCGCGCTGCGTTCGGTGGTGTGGAGCGCATCAAGGACGACGCACGCGACTCGCGCGGTATCGTCGCCCTCGAAACACTGCTTCAGGACCTGCGATATGCTGCACGCGGCCTCGCCGCGCGCCCCGCGTTTACCGCCGGCATCGTTCTGACACTCGGCCTCGGGATCGGCGCCAACGCCACGATGTTCGGCATAGTCGACCGGCTCCTTTTCCGCTCGCCGGCGACGTTGCGCGATGCCGGCACCGTGCACCGCCTGTATACCGCCTTCAACTGGGACGGCGAGCGGCGTATCGGTCGCAATCTGGCGTTTCCGGTCTACCGCGACTTCGCCCGCGCGTCACGCACGCTCGACGCGCTGGCAGCATTCCAGACGCGACAGCTGCCGGTCGGCGATGGCGACGACACCAAGGAAATGCGCGTGACGGTGGCCAGCGGCAACTATTTCTCGTTCTTCAATGCCCGCCCGGTGCTTGGCCGGTTCTTCGACGCGACGGATGACAGCATCCCCGCCGGCGCACCGGTCGTGGTACTCGGCCACGGATTCTGGCAGACTCGATTCGGTGGTCGCTCCGACGCCATTGGGCAGACACTGCGGATCAATCGAATCCCCCGCACGATTGTAGGCGTCGCGCCTGAAGGCTTTGTGGGCATGAGCGACCAGGGCGTTCCCGCCGCGTACATCCCGATCACGAACTACGCGCACGAGTTTCGTGGAAACGCTTATCCCGACAATTACGGGTGGACTTGGCTGGAGCTGGTTGCCCGTCGCAAGGCGGGTGTGAGCGTGGTTGCCGCTGAAACCGACCTGACCGCCGCCTACTACGAGAGCTGGCGCCGTGAAGCCGCGAGCGGGGTAACCCTCGGCTCTCCTGACAGTGCGAAGGCTGCCGTCACGCTCGCGCCGGTGCAGATCAATCGCGGACCGCAGGCCGGACGCGACGCCAAGGTCGCGCGCTGGATCGCCGGCGTCGCCCTCATTGTCCTGCTCATCGCCTGCGCCAATGTCGCCAACCTGCTCCTGTCGCGGGCTGTTGGTCGCCAGCGCGAGATCGCGGTGCGGCTCGCGCTCGGGGTGAGCCGCGGGCGACTCGTCAGGCAGCTCATGACCGAGAGCCTGGTGCTGGCACTCCTTGGTGGCATGACCGGGTTGGTGATTGCTCAGTCGGGAGCTGGCGCCCTGCGCGCCTTCTTCTTCACGAGCGAAGAGGCCGTGGCGGTAGCGACCGACGGCCGAACGCTCCTGTTCGCAGCGGTCGCCACGATTCTCGTCGCCCTGCTCACCGGCCTGGTGCCCGCGCTGCAAGCGGGACGCGGAGATCTGGCGTCGTCACTGAAAACAGGCTCGCGCGAAGGAACCTATCGACGCGGGAGAACGCGAACGGCGCTGTTGATTCTGCAAGCCACCTTGTCCGTCGTGCTGCTGGTTGGCGCGGGACTCTTTGTGCGCAGCCTGCAGAATGTCCAGGGTTTCCGCATGGGATACGATGTCGATCGTATCGTCGTGGCGGAAGCAAACCTGCGCGGCGTTCGACTCACCGACGCCGAGACGAACGCGTTGAACGAGCGACTGCTCGCCGCGGTACGTGAGGTGCCGGGGGTGACGCACGCCACGCTCGCCGTTTCGATTCCGTTCTGGAGCAACGAGGAGAGCGGCTTCTGGGTCCCGGGTGTCGACTCGATCAGAACGAAAGGGCGATTCATCCTGCAGGCCGGCTCGCCGGAATACTTCGCCACAACAGGCACACGCATCGTGCGTGGTCGCGCCTTCGACGCGACCGATCGGGCCGGCGGCCCGCCGGTCGTCGTGGTAAGCGAGGGTATGGCGCGCGCGATCTGGCCGGGCGAGGATGCCCTGGGGAAGTGCGTGCGGATCGGCGCCAGAACCGCGCCGTGCGCCAGTGTGATTGGCGTGGCGGAGGAGATACGGATCCGGTCGCTCTCCGACCAGCGCGAGTACGCCTACTACATCCCCGCGTCGCAGTACGACAGTCCGGTGGATCCGCAAATGTTCGTGCGCGTGCGCGGTGATGCCGCCGATCTGGCGGATGACGTGCGCCGTCGCCTGCAGCGCGAGATGCCGGGCGCCGCCTATGCCATCACCATGACGCTGGATCGGTTGATTGATCCCACCCGACGCGCCTGGAAGTTCGGCGCCACCATGTTCGTGGCGTTCGGCGGACTCGCCCTCGTGCTGGCGGCAATCGGTCTTTACTCGCTCATCGCCTACGACGTGGCCCAGCGCACGCAGGAACTGGGCGTTCGGCTCGCGTTAGGTGCCTCGGTGTCGGACGTGATGCGACTGGTGATGTCCAGCGGCGTACGGCTCGTGGTCGTTGGCGTGGTGCTCGGGGGCGGGCTGGCGCTGTGGGGTTCGAAATGGATGGAAAGCCTGATGTTCCAGCAGTCGCCGCGCGATCCGCTGGTGTTTGGCATCGTCACACTGGTGCTACTGGCGGTCTCGCTCATCGCGAGTTCCGGCCCGGCCTTCCGAGCCTCGCGGGTCGATCCCAACATCGCGCTGCGCGGAGATTAAGCAGGGTCGAAGCGTGAGCCACGACCCTGTTTTTGTGCTAGTTCGCGATCTTCGGCTCCACAATCTTGCCGAGGAAGAGCACTGTTCCCGACAGCCGCTCTCGAATCGCGAACACGAAGGGACGATCGATGCGCACCGGCATTGGCAACGATGTCAAGCCAATTCCAACCACCGTAACCGCAGCCGCTTCGGTGCCGACCTCGTTCACGTCGACGAATGCCTTCTGCTTGACGAAGTCGATGTAGAGTTTGTGCCCCAGTGACCGGCTGATCCGCGTGAACCGCGCCTCGTTCTCCCTGAACGCCTGGAGCATTCCCATCCGCTTGAGTTCGTCGTTCAACGTGTCTTCCCACGCCAGCCGGAATTTCGGCAGGTAGATGTCGACTTCAGATTCCGTGAGGTTTGCCGTGGCCTGTTGCCACGCCGACGCGCCGAGGGACGCGACGAACGTGTTGACGGCGACGCCCTCGTCAGGCAGCAGGATGGTCATCACGAACGCATCGCCGCCATACGGCAACTCGGCCACGGTGGCGTTGGCGATCCGACCCTGACGGAAGCCACCCTTGCGGTGCATCATCTGCACCGGCACGTCCGCTCCGCGCAACGCATGGAACGACTCGCTGGTGGTCTCGGCGGTCTTGAATCCGGCGCGCCAATCGCCCTTGAAGTAGATGGCGTTCATCAGGAGCATCACGATCTGCTCCTGAATCTCGTCGATGATTCTCGGGATTTTGCTGTTCGTGTTGCGATTGGCCCAGGCATTGACCGTGTCGACCGCTCCGGGAAGGCGGAAGTCCAGCCCCTTCACCTCGGCGTCGAAGAACTCCTGCGACTGCGTGAGGAACGCAGGTTCAACCGCGGGACCCATGTCGGCGAGGTCATAGTAGATCGCATTCGCGATCTTGAACTCCACCTTGGGATCGAGGTCGCGCAGTAGCGCGATCAATGAGCGGTACGAATTGTTCAGCTCTTCGTAGGTGCGTGGGCCAAACCCGAGCGTCGATCGCATTTCCTCGAAAGTCGTGCCTTCCGCGCCATTCATTGTCATGCCGAGCGCCATCGAAGCGCTGAGCGGCGACAGAAACACATTAGAGTCGGCAAATGAGCCGTTGACCTCCTTCAGGAGGTTGAACCCGAATGTGTTTGCCGCGCCGACCATCTCCAGTTCAACAGCCGTCAGCGGCCGCGGAAGCTCCGAGATCTTTGGCGGTGAGCCATCGGGGCTCGATGGATCACTACATGCCGGCAGCAGCAGCACAGCGGCCAGCGGAATAAACCTGCGAATCGAAAGCACAAAACCTCCAGGCGGTTGGCGGCGTCCGCGTTCAACAATTCACTGACACGCGCGTCCGGGCTCTCCCCTGAGGTCAGGCGCGGAGAACGCACCGCTTGCACCGCAGCTCACGCCTCGACCGTAAAGCTCCATCGCGCCAGGGTCCCGTCCCGTTCCCATGCGGGAACCGCGACACCGAGATCGCCCGCGAGATTCGAGGCGAACTTCGTCCAGCGTGTTGGAGCGCCGTCCAGGGCCGTGAGACGGTCGAAGTCCAGTTCCGCCACAAGCGTAACGCGTTCGGCTCCGTTCGCGTCGCGCCCACCGCGCAACGTGACGGTGCAGGGCCTCACGACACATCTATCCGAGATTTCCTTGCAGCAGGCCAGCCAGATCCAGGTGAGCGCCGATGCCTGCGAGACATTCAGCTCGCCATCCGAGAATTGAACGTCGACCGATATTCCGCGCGGAAGAACAGCCGATGTAAAACGCCCCGCCAGTTTCCACCATTCCGCCAGTGTCTGGCGCCGGTTCGGATTGAGCGTGCCAAACGCGTCTGGACCCCGTACGAGCCGAAGGGCCCGCGTGGCAGCTCGTAGTTCCTCCGCGAGTCCGCGGAGGGCGGCCAGGTCCCTTTCGGGAATTGCCTTCGACAGCGCAGCGGCACGGAGATCAAGCGCGCTGGCGACACTACCGAGCTCATGGGCCACAGCCGAAAGGGCGTCGTTCACCAGTTCCGCGCTTTCGGTAGTGGGCTCACGCCCGTTCTCGCTACTTCTGCCACTGGCCAAGACGAAACTCATAGCGGAGGTTTACTGTTCGACATACCAAAGGGTGCGCCGGAAATGCTTCACTATTGCACGGGAAAATACGATGCCGCCGCAAGCCGTGACGGCGCCAACCAGGGCGAGCATGGGAGCTGAAGATATACGAATCCTGCTGGTCGACGACCACACCATTCTCCGTGAGGGCCTGGCCGCTGTGCTCAACGCGGTCGAGGGCTTCGAGGTGGTTGGCCAGACGGGTGACGGACAGACGGCGCTCGATGCCTTCAAGGATCTTACCCCGGATGTCGCAATCGTTGACCTGCGGATGCGACCGATGGACGGAGTTCAGCTCACGCATGCCATGCGGGAGCACAACGCGAATGCACGCGTGATCCTGCTGACCACATACGACACAGATGAGGAAATCTTCAGAGGCCTGCGCGCTGGAGCATCCAGTTATCTGCTGAAGGATGTCGACTCAACGAGACTGGCTTACACCATTCGCGCCGTGCATGCCGGTCGCAAAGAGATCCCGCCCGAGATCGCGGCCAAGCTTGCTGACCATGTGGCATCTGAAACGCTTACCCCGCGGCAGGAAGAGGTGTTGCGTGGTGTCGCGGAAGGCAAATCGAATCTCGAGATTGCCAAGGCGCTCTTCGTCAGCGAAGGCACCGTCAAGGCGCACGTGAAGGCCATTCTGCAGAAACTCGGCGCGCGCGACCGGACTCAGGCGATCACGATCGCGATCAGACGCGGACTCGTCAAACCGCTCTGACAAGCCCGGTGTACCCGGGACAACCCGCTCGCTGAACAGTTCGGCTAGCGTTTCAACTTGAGTTACCAACTCACCCTGGCGTTCGACAGTTCGACGCCGGGGTGATCCATTTTCGGTTGTGGCGTTCGCTCCTCTATCACCCTAGGGATAAACCCGGCTTCTTTGCCAGGTGTATCTGCAGCGACGGAGGAAAAGACACCACTGGGGAGAAATAGTCCGGGAGCGCGAGGACAGGCACTTTGTTCGAGCCTCCAACTGAGTGCACACAGACAATGGGTTCGATTCTCTCGATGCAGTGGCCAGTCTCCGAAAACCGGCGCCCGCGGCAGTGGCCGAATGCCATGCTCGTCGTTGCCGGCGCGGTCCACCAGGCGCGTGGGCGCATCTCGGTGATTCGGGGCACGCTCTTTCATAACGACATCATGCGCGCGCTTGGGTACCGCCAGCAGCTCGTTGGCATGCTCCAGCGTTTCTGGAAACGGGATCGTGCCAGTATCGAGGCGTGGCTTGACACGCTGCTCCTGCGGAACGCCCCGCCGGCGTCGGTGCTGCGACACGCGTGGCGGTCGCGAAACGCCTCGACGATTCTCCAGCAGGAAACCTGACATACGTACCACGATCGTACTGAGTCACCAGCTGAGTTGTTACTGCTGACAACTCAGCGCGGTGCGGTGTCTACTCTTCGAGCTCGATGACTGCCTGGCCGGAGACCACGCTGCGGATTGCGCCAATGAGACGCTCCGAGGTCGTTCCCTTCGACACAAACCCCCAGGCTCCGTGCACCATCGAGCGCCTGACGAGATCGCCCGTGGGGTATCCGGTGAAGACGAGCACCCGGGTCCCCGGCAGCTTTTCCACGAGTTGGTCGAGGATGGTCATCGCGTCGACACCGCCCGGGAGATCGACGTCGAGAAGAACAACAGACGGCTGCAGGCGCGCTGCCGTGTCCACGGAGTCAGCCGGGTTCTCGACCCGGTGAAGGCCGGTGAATCCCGGCTCCATGTTCAAGCGCCGTTCGAGAGCGTCGATGAGCAGGACATTGTCGTCAATGCACATCACGCTGAACGGCGTGGGCTCAATCGACGCCACACCGCCTCCCATCTCGCTTTCTGACAACCCGTCAGTGCAGCACATCGTCAAGCATCGAAAAGTCCCGCGGATCCACCCAGCGAACTGAGTCGGGCGCCGCATCCGCCTTTGGCGTCCCGATCGCGATGATGCTCCCCGAACCATTCGTCGACGAATGCTCGCGACCTACGACAAGTGGCAACGCGTCCACGTCGCAGATGGTGAGATCAGCGCTCTCCATGTTCGTGGGTGGCAGTTCCTCCAACCCGCGATGGCGAATCAGCAATCTCAGCATGGCGAGCTGCCGTGGGTCGCGGATGAGAAGCCGGACGCGACGCGCGCTGCCCGCCTGGCCAACCGGAACTGGCACCCTTACCGGCATGGAGAGCGTGAACGTGGTCCCACCTTCGTGTTCCCCGCCGAGGCTCAAGTCGCCGCCATAACGGTTGAGGAGCGCGCGGCCGGTCGAGAGACCGAGTCCTGTCGCGTATCCCCTGGCCCGTGTGGTGAAGTAGGGTTCGAAGCACCGCCGGCGCGTCTCGCTGTCCATGCCGGCGCCATTGTCCTCGACATCCAGGAGGACCTGTCCCGACTCGATGCGCCCGGTCAGGGCGAGTCGGGGCGCTGGAATGCCCTCCATGGCCTGTCGGGAATTCATTACCAGGTTGATCAGGATCTGCGCCAGCGTGCCCGGTGGCACGGCGACCACCGGCAGGTCAGTCGCGATCTTCGCGTCTACGACGGTGTGCGGAGGCAAGGCATCAACCACGATGGGCTGCAGTTCCTCCCACCAATCGTGCAACGTCGTGAGTTGGGCCTCGTCGCGCTGATCAAACGGGTCAGACGAAAGAAGGCGGAGTCCACCCGCCAATCGCTGAAGCCGCAGCATGCTCTGGCGAATACTTGCCAGATCATTCCGGGCCTTTTCTGGTAATTCGTTCGACGCCGTAACGACATCGAGTCTCAGCAACACGGGCATGACCAGGTTGCGCAGGTCGTGACCCAGTCCGGCCGCCAACGTGCCAAGAGTCGCCATCCTCTGCAGACGCTGCAGATGGCGCTCCTCGGCGGGCAACTCTTCTGAGACGGTCGATTTAAACACGTGCTGTGACTGCGTTACAGATGGATTAATCCCTGAGGTCGCCAGTGACCCATGGACCGTAGCTGATGTACGCTACACAGGCCGCAGCCCCTCCGACATAGGACCGGCGGGTCATGTTAGCCTATTACCTGCGACCCGGATCACAGTTTCTCGGTGCCCAGAGACGATCTCACATTTGCGGCTCCTTCCCGAGGCGCGTAATCTGGCCCGACCAGTGTTTTCGCGCAGGATTGGCACTGGTGCGTCGGGTCGCCATGTTGCATGCTGATACCGAGGCGCAAAGCGAAGGGCCCGGTCGGGGGAGTCGCTACAGCCTGTAAAATTCCCCTCCCGATTTCCCGAAGGATCTCACTCATCCGATGTCGCTACGCATCGCAGTTATCGACGACAACGAAGACCTCGTCGAAAGCATGTTGAGTGTGTTGCAGCATCTCGGCCACGAAGCCGAGGGCGCAACGAGCGGCGCCGATGGCGTTCGGCTGATGGAAGAGACGCGGCCGGATGTCGCGCTCATCGACGTCAGCATGCCCGGAATGAACGGGTTCGACGTCGCAGCTCAGGTTCGCCGGCGCGTGTGGGGACATGCGACGGTGCTCATCGCACTGACTGGATGGGGACGTGTCGAAGATCGGGAGCTCTGTCGCGACGCCGGATTCGATCACGTCGCGTTGAAGCCCGTCGATCTCGAATACCTCCAGGTGATGCTCGAGCGTGTCGGCGCCTGCACGCCCCACTCGGTCCCTGCCGTGACGCAGGCCGCGCGAGCGGAACCTACGCTCGGCGCGGCCCGGCCCTAAACAACAGGGCGACGGCCCGAGATGACTCGTACCAGGAACACCACGACCGCCACGACGAGCAGGATGTGAATAAAGCCGCCCATCGTGTACGACGAGACCATCCCCAGTAGCCACAGCACGATCAGGATAAGGGCGATAGTCGAGAGCATGTGCCTCTCCTTCGCATCAGGTTGGCAGGCGCTGACAACCACCTGCTGGGAGTGAGTGTAGGGGTCGCGGCCGCGCCCAACCATTGTCCGGCGGGAGACTTCTGCCGTATCTCGCGGGAATAGCCCACACCGCCCTGGCCGCTTCCGCCGCACCAGTCCGCTACGCAACGCCTAACGTCAGCGCTCCTCGGCACGCAAGGCAGTGGTTAGTCCGGCCACGTTGGCGCCGCGAGTTCCAGGCGCCAGACCGGTCCGGTGTACAACGGCCCCTCGTAGCGAACGAAGCCCGGGGCGCCCTCGGTGACGATCCAGGCATGGCTGTCCGGTGGATCCTTCCCCGTCACCTTGGCGAGGAACCCGATGACCGCGCCCAGTTTCGGCTTGAGGACGAAGTGGACCGCCGCTTCCGCGTGCGATCCGATCTTCACGCTCTTCGTCCCCGAGGGCGCGATCTCGAGGCTGATCAGCCGCGGTTTGGGAGTGAAGGCCACGATGTGCACGCGTTGGGTGTCACCGCGCGCAAGGTTCTTCGCGATCGTGATGACCATGCCGTTGTAGGTGTCGGGCGGCAGGTCCATCGTGCCAGACCACGTCTTCACTTCTCCCTTCGCACGGGATTTGGTCTTGACCTCCCACTTCCCGGATCGCGCCAGACTCACCTCGAGATCTTCCGCAAATGCCGGCCCGCGCTGGACGAGCGAGTAACTCTCCATGCGAAAGACGCCGCGTTGCGTGAACAACACGCGCTCCTCGAAGAACGAGGCGTCGTGGAAGCGGAAGATCATGCGGCTGTCGAGCCCCTGACGACGTGGCACCTGGAGCAATTCGCCCTCGGCCAACGCCTCACCCGACGCGCTCCGGAGCTTGAGGAAGCCGTGCACCGTCCCCTCCACGTATCGCACCGCCACCGTGCCCTCTCGCTCCTGCACCGGATGCGCGGTCATGCCCGACGTCGCGAGCACAACCAGAACGATCCAGCTCGGTTGTATTCTCCACACCGATCTCCGCACTTCGCGTTCCCCCGTTGACGGTGTCATCAGCGAACCCAGGAGAGGTAACATTGCTCCCTCCGACTCTTCCGCCTGAACGCGTCGCCAGTCTCAGCGGCGAGCGTCCAGGCGGATGTGGCCCATTGCGGGCTCGTGGATGCAGCTGTGGGGGTTTGTGATTGAACACTGCCGCGGCGCAGGTCGTTCCGCGACGCGCGTCACAATGCGGGGGATGCCGAGCGCTACCGTGAAGCGTTAGGCAGGTGGAAAGGGCAAAGGGCAAAGGGCAATTCACCTCGCCGCCCTTGCCCTCTGCCCTTTGCCCTTTTTTTCTCAGACGCGGTTGACCGTTTTACGCACTTCGGAACGCGGACTCTTTCCCGCAGTCTCAGTCTTTACCTATAGCGCTGTTTACGCCCCTGAGAA
>CAZSNV010000116.1:0-14219 GCA_964608035.1 uncultured Gemmatimonadaceae bacterium
ATGGTGAGCCGCGGCCACGCGCTGGTGACGGACTTCGGCGTGGCCAAGGCGGTGAGCGAATCGGGCAGCGGCTCCTCACTGACGTCGCTGGGTGTCGCGTTAGGCACGCCGGCGTACATGGCGCCGGAGCAGGCGTCGGCGGATCCACACGTGGACCATCGCGCCGACCTGTATGCGTTAGGTGCTGTCGCCTACGAGATGCTCGCCGGCCGGCCACCGTTTTCCGGTGGCAGCGCACAGGCGTTGTTGATGGCGCAGGTGACGCAGACGCCCGATCCGGTCACTGTGCATCGGCCGAGCGTGCCGGCCGCGCTCGCCTCAGTCATTATGCGTTGCCTGGAGAAGCGCGCCGCGGACCGGTGGCAGAGCGCCGCGGAGATCATCCCGCACCTCGATGCGGCGCTGACGCCAAGCGGAGGGACGCAGCCGACGGCAGCGACGGCAGGGACATCGTCGGGGACGCGCGCAGCATTGCAGCAGGCGAACCCGATCCGGGTTACCGCGATGTTCGTGGCCGCCGCGATCGCGATCCTGGCCGCGACGTGGTTCCTGGAATGGAGACTGGGCCTCCCATCGTGGGTGCTTCCCATGGCCGCGGTGCTGATGCTGATCGGGCTGCCGATCATGCTGCTCACGGCGCAACGGGAGCGCGAGCGGCTCCACGGTACCGATTCACACCGCAGCGGCAGTCTGCGTGACCGGTTGTTCACCTGGCGCGGCGCGTTAGGCGGCGGAGTGTTGGGCCTGGCCGGACTCGCGACGGCGGCCGGTGGGTTCATGGCGCTTCGGGCCATGGGCATCGGGCCGTTCGCGACGCTTGTCTCATCCGGTGTGCTGGCCGAGCGCGACAAGCTGGTGCTGGCGGACTTCGCGAATCGCACGACAGATTCGACGCTCGGCGCGTCCATCACCGAGGCGTTCCGGATCGACCTCACACAGTCACCGGTGCTGCGGCTCGCCGAAGGCAATGAAGTGACGTCGAGCCTGCGCCTGATGGGCCGCGACCCCGGCCAGTCGCTGACTGAGGAGGCGGCGCACGATGTCGCGACGCGCATCGGGGCGAAGGCGGTCCTGATCGGCGATGTCGCACCGCTGGGAACGGGGTATGTGCTGACGGCGCGTCTCATTGGCGTTGCGGACAGCGTGACCCTGTTGGCGGAACGCGAGACGGCCGCCGATGCGTCCGCTCTCATCCCGGCGGTTGAGGCACTGTCACGCCGGCTGCGCGAACGGATCGGGGAATCGCTTCGCACGGTTCGCGAAAGCCAGCCCCTGGAGAATGTCACGACGCGTTCCCTTGCAGCGCTACGAGCCTACTCGGAAGGCACGCGCCTGACCCTGGCCGGCCGCAACACGGACGCGCTCAAGTTCCTCGAGCAGGCGGTGGCGCTGGACTCGAACTTCGGGATGGCCTGGCGCCGCATTGGCGTGATCTACAACAACCGAAGCGACCCAGCCCGGGCGATACCGGCATTGCGCAGGGCATACGCACTGCGGGACCAGATGCCGCCACTGGAGGCAGCACATGTCACCGCGTTTTTCCACTACGTCGTGGAAGACGACCTTGCGGCAGCGACGGCGGCGTATGAGCGACTGCTGGCCTCCTGGCCCGACGACCTGACCGCGCTCAACAACCTGGGAGTGTACTACGGCGCGGCAGGGAGGTATCGCGAAGGCGCGGCGATGTATCGCCGGGCGCTGGCGCTCCGTCCGGGAGCCGCTCTTTACTTCGACAACCTCGTGCAGAACCTCATCATCCTGGGCCAGCTCGATTCAGCCGATAGCCTCCTTGATGGTTGGATCGCGTCGGACAGCAGCGTTGGCGGGAGGGTGTCGTACCACCGGGCTCGCCTCGCGGCCGAGCGCGGCGACTATGAGCGGGCCCACGCGATCGTGGATTCCGTGTCGAAGGTCAATCCGAATTTTCGTGGCGTGGCCAGGGATCTGTACATGCGCCAGGGGCGCTTTCGGGAAGTCGCGTCGTCGCTCGATCCATTGCTATCGGCAATCGTTGAGGGCGTCGTCCGTGGAAATCCTGCGGCGGCGCGGCGGATGCTGGACAAACTGCAGGCCGACACCCGGTGGGACTCCATCGCACCTAACGATCCCCGCCCCTATGGCGAACTCGCCGCGGCGTTCACAGCGACGGGCAGCATGGATCGGGCGGAGGTAATCCTCGCTCGCGCGGCTCGCCAGATTCCCGAAGAGGTGTTGCGTCGCGATGGCATGCGCGCGTACGCCCTGGCATCGATCACCTTGTCACGCGGCGACGGTCGCGCGGCGCTGCCCGCCTTCCGGCAGGCGCGCCGCCTCCTGCGCTGCACCATCTGCACGGCATTCGACGAGGGTCGCACGTTCGAGAAACTCGGTGAGCCTGATTCCGCCATCGCCCAGTACGAACGCTTCGTGAACGGGCACAACGTGGACGAGGAGAACCGCGAGTTCTTCCTCGCGGCCGCGCTCCGCCGCCTCGGCGAGATGTACGAATCGAAGGGACAGCGGGCCAAGGCGCTCGAGTACTACGGGCGATTCGTGGATGTCTGGAAGAACGCGGACCCGGAGTTTCAACCGCTGGTTGCCGATATCCGGAAGCACATGGCTGAACTGTCAGGCGAACCGCCGAGGCGTTAGGCGATTCGAGGTGGCCAACAATCGACTGGTCAGCCGCCCGGCGCGTCGCTCGGTAATCCCGTGCTCGGCAGATCCGGTTTCTTCGACGGCGGGCCCGTTCTCGTCAGCGTGAATGACAGCGGATCGGACGCGGGGAATGACTCGTCGATCGCTTCGTCCACCCGTTCGTCCGGATCCTCTATCTTATGCGGTGGCCGCGCGAGGTCCTCGCCCGGGATCGGCTGCCTGACGTCTTGTTTCGGTGGTTGCGCCTGGTCCGCCATACGCCGTCCCTGGATTGAGGCCTGATTGTACGACCCGACGTGATGACGTGCGTTCCTCGAATTGCGCGCTACAGTCTGCTTCGAACGTCACTTACCGTATCGGTCGTTGACGGAACCGCTGCGCGAGCCGCTCGACCTCACCACCCGGCGTCCAGATCAGCAGGACCTTCACCGGCGTCTGGCCGACCACCCGGTGAATCACCGTGTCGGCCGGCTTCACGATCCCGACCATCCCCGGCGTCAATCGATGCGTGGTTCCGTTCACGACATGATCGAGCTCGCCCGATATGACATAGATCATCTCCGCTGATCCATGCCGATGCGAGGCGGGGCCGGCGCCGGTTCCGACGGGAAGTATCGCCTCGGCGATTTCCACGCTCGAATCGCCAAGGACTGACCGCTCCACCAGCACCTTGATCGAGGTGCCTGCGTCATTCTCGAGCACACGTGTTCCGGCCGATGACCGGCGGTACGAGGTCGAATCCTGAGCGCTGGAAACAGTCGCGCCGAAAACCGCCGCAATCAGCAGAGGGATTGTAAATCGCATGGTCGGTAACGTCATCAGTGTGTGAGGGCGTAGAAGATGTAATTCACGCCCAGCTTGTACGCCTCATTGCTCAGGTCCACCGGAAACATGCCGGTGTCGGAGAATTCCCAGTATTCAGCCAGGTCGGAATCATGGTTCACGAGCACGAGAATTCGCTTCGTCGGGTCATTGTCCTCGAACATCGCGTAGTACGACGGCTTCGTCTGGTACATCGCGTGCGGAACGTAGATGTCCTTGACCTGAAAGAATGAGCTGAAGATCGGATGATCCGGACCAATCTCGATCAACTGGTGATCGGGCATGGCGCGTCGCAGCTGCTCCTCCATGTTGTACCACTGCTGCCCCTCGAAATCGTCGAGCATCAGGAAACCGCCCTTGAGCAGGTACTTTCGGAGGTTTGCGGCCTCGGCGTCAGTGATGCCCCACGTGCCTGGTTCGGACAGGTAGATGATCGGATGTCGGAAGATCTCGGGGTCATTGAGATCGTAGACGTTGGTGCCGACGACGTTGATCGGAATAGTCGAGAGATATTCGACGATCTTCGAGATGTGCTGGTCGGCGGCAGGATAGTCGTGCGCCCACCCGCTGCCACGCCGGAATCCGCTGCCGTCGTAGCGAACTCGCGTGAATGTGAAGCCGCCGTTGTACGGGACTTCCTCGTAGCCGCGACTCGAGCGTCCTTGCCCGTCGGCCAGCAGTGGCAGCGCAAGCAGGACCAACAGCCGAGTGGTCCGGCCAGCGGACAGCGCGCAGAGGGCAGCGGAGAGGCGCCGGCGCATCACTGGCAGTGCCGAGTCACGAGTCACGAATCACGATTCACGAGACGAGTCACGGCTTTCCCGGTCCATACAGAACCTTCCCCGCCCGCGCGCCCGTGTGTGAACCGCGCTCGATCGTCACCGCACCGTTCACCAGCACGTATTCGATCCCCGTTGGATACAGCGTCGGTTGTTCATATGTCGCGCGATCGTTGAGTGTGTTCAGGTCGAAGATCGTCACGTCGGCCCACTGACCTTCCTTGATGGATCCACGGTTTGCCAGGCGCATCCGCGTCGCCGGCCAGGACGTCATCTTGCGAACCGCCTCCTCGAGGCTGAGCACCTTGCGCTCCTTCACATAACGACTGATGACGCGCACATGATTGCCGTAGGCGCGCGGATGCGGGAGACCGAGGTCGTCGCCCTGGGCGGCGTTGAGCGCGGCGCCCGCGTCGGAGCCGATGCTCGTCCACGGAAAACGGAGTGCGGTTTCGACGTCGGGTTCACTCATCATGTGATAGATCGCCATGACGCGTCCCTGCCCTTCGAGCACGAGATCCCACGCCGCGTCGGCTTCGCTCTTTCCCATCGCCTTCGCGATGTCCGGGATGCGCATGCCGTGATATTTCGCGTTGGCAGGATTGCGCGCGTTCGCCAGCACCACGCCGTTCCAGCCCCCGGCGGCTTCGACGATGTTCCACCACCCTGGTGAGCCGGTCTGGATCTCGCGTTTCAACCGCTCCCGGACCTGCGGATCGCGCAGCCGCGCGCGCAGCGAATCGCTGCCACCTTCGGATGCCCAGCTGGCAATCGTCGCCTCGAGTCCCGTTCCGCCGGCGGTGTATGCGTAGAGATCGGCGGCGACGTCGACCCCGCGCGCCCGCGCGGATTCGACAAGCACGCGCACCGAGTCCATGAGGATGCCCCACCCAGGCTGGTACGCGACCTTGAGATGGAAGACTTCGCCCGACATCCCGGCGCGCTCGGCGATGGTGATCAACTCGCGGACTGACCGCACGACTTCGGCCCCTTCGCCGCGGATATGACTTGCGTAAGTGCCACCGTACTTCGCCGCTGCCTTCGCGACTTCGACGAGTTCATCGGTCGTCGTGTAGCTGCTGGGCGGATAGATGAGGGCCGTGGTCATGCCCATCGCGCCGGCGCGCATGGCCGTGTCGAGTGAAGCGCGCATCCGTTCGAGTTCGGCCGCCGTGGGCGCCCTCGCGCTTTGTCCAAGCACTGCGACGCGAGCCTGCGTCTGGCTGTAGTAGCTGCCGAAGTTGATGCTGATCCCCTGGCGTTCGAGCGTGGCGAAGTACTCGGGAATGCGCGTCGCCGAAACCGGGAAGCCTCCTTCGCCACCGATCGCCGTCGTCACACCCATCCGCAACTTGTTCTCCGCCAGGCCATTTCGCGGAAGGACGCCGCCGGATTGGTCCATCATGTCGATCCAGCCGGGGGAGACGTAGAGCCCGCGGGCATCGATCTCTCGTTCGCCGCGCGCGGTCACGTGGCCAATCTTCGCGAACTTTCCGTCGCGGATGGCGACGTCGGCGATGATCCACGGATTCCCCATGCCGTCGAGCACCCGACCGTTGCGAATTACGACGTCGTATTCGGCGGGGCCGGTGAGCGCCCGGATGTCGGTGGGCTCGGTCGCGAGCACTCCCGGACGTGGGGACGCGGCTCTCGCGCATCCGGAGAGTAAGACTGTGACGGCGAGTGCCGCCGTGATCAGTGACTCGTGACTTGTGACTCGGCGTAGCAACTGATCGCCCCGTTGCTGTTGATACCTGATCTTGCAACGTGCGCGTGAACGCGTCTACCGCGATTTGAACCAATCATTCGGCGACCAGGCGCGGACGTCAGGGGCTGACCTTTCCGTGACAGCGATCCTGCTTCGAGACGGAAGAGTGCTTGCACAGCATGTACAACCACTCCGCTCAGGCGTGACAACGCGCAACGCGCCCCACGTCAGGTTGTGTTGAGCGCTGTATCGATTTGCACCGAGTGCTGCAACGTTCCGAGCGATCCGCCGTGTGGACAACAACCCGACGTCTCGCCTTAACCCTCGCGGTCAAAAGCACTTGCGAGGCATCGCCAAACGGGGCACGCCGCGTGACGTGCGATGGTCGGCGCGCGACGCCACCAACGTGCCGTGTTTGCCGCATGCCATAGAGCATCTCTCTCTCTCGCCGAGATCGCCATGAAGACGACCGCCAAATGGATCGCTCTACGGATCGCCGCGTTGCCGCTGGTAGTCGCATGCAGCCAGGATCGCGTCCTGGCACCCGTCGATCCGCTGGATGCGTATGCGGCCTTGGCCAAGAACGGCCCCCCGGCGCCGAGTTGCCAGGTTCTCACGGCGAATGAGCTGATGATCACGAACGTGAAAGTGGTCGACAACCCTCTTCGCACGACATGGGTGACCAGCCCAACGGTCGATCCTCGCGCCGCATCGTGGACATTTGGCCGGATCATGCAGAAGATCGCCGGCCCTAGCGATGCGGCGTTCATGGTGCGACAACTGCTCGATTCCTGGCTCGTGAACCAGACCGTGAACGGTCAGGTCATCGCCGCACGTCCGAAGATGGGGACCAAGGTCATCAACCCCTGGCTCGCGGCAGGTGGCGGTGCATTGGACCTCACGAAAGCGCCCTTCATGCTGAGCGCGATCGTCAATCGCCTGGATTTGCAGGATCTGTCGAGCAGCAGCGCCGGCGAGGGACGGATCGTTTTCAGCGCTCTCACGGCCGCGACCAACGGCGTTACGCTGCCCATGACCGTCATCTTCGAGTTCAACCTGCCGGCGACGAGTCAGGCTGAGGTCAACCAATGGGCAGCGGACTGGCACGCCCTTGGTGCGCTCACGCTGGGCAGCACGGCATACAACGACGCGCTCGGCATCCTCGTCGACCGGTTCGTTACCCAGGGGTCGCTGCTGCGCTTCCTCACCAATGAAGCGGCGTTCGACCCGATCACGGACAACGACCGCGCCGCCGTTCAGGAGTTCCGACAGTTCCAGCTGAACGCCGCCGGCTCTCTCCTGCAGATCTCGCCCGTGAACCTGACGCCTGCGAACACGATCGACGGCAGCGCGGCGCTGGCGAACTTCGTCAATCAGAATGAGGCGGCGATTCTCACGCAGACGCACAGCACACCGCTCTCGTTCGAAGGCAGCCCGTTCCAGGGGGGAGCGGTGTTCGGGCCGCCTAACCAGGAAGGCGTGACGGCGCAACGTGGATACTGGAAGGCACCCGGTATCCTCAACAACAACGCGCGGCACTTGTTCTCGCTCAACACCTGCAACGGTTGTCACAACCTCCCGGAGACCGGGACGGACGCTGTGCACGTCTTCCGGACCAAGTCGCGGACGAACAAGGCGGCGCCCGCCGCTCAGTTGTCCGGCTTCCTCAACGGCATCACCGTCGCCGATCCGGTGTCAGGCTCGCCGCGAACGTTCGCGGACCTGTCACGTCGGAATGGACTTTTCAGAGCGATGGTCTGTCCGTAGCGCGTGGCCCGATCTCACCAGCGAGGACACCATGGCCATCTCTGAGCAGACTCGGCATCGCTTGCTTGCCAGTGCAGCGTTTCTGACGCTCACGTGGTTCGCCCCTCTTGATCTCGGTGGTCAGGAATCGCCTCGCGACCGGCTGCGCGGGCGCGTGCTGGGCCCGGATAGCGCGGGGCTCGCCGGTGCGAGTGTGTCGGTCGTCCCGATCGCTTCCGGTCCATCGGTAGCGGCACGCGTCGCGAGCACAGACTCCGCGGGCAACTGGTTCATGCTCGTGGAAGGGCGTGCAACCGGGTACGCGTTGACCGTCAAGGCGGTGGGTATGACCCCCGTGACCGTCACCACGCAACGCACGAATGACTCCGATCTCTTCACCGTCACGGTTCGCCTCGCGCGAGCAGTGGTGGTACTCGACGCCGTCCGAGTGGTCGAAAGCCGGCGCCCACGAAGTCCACGCGAGCTGGCGCCGCGGGACGTCGCCGCGTCGGAAACGGGAACGGGATTCTTCGTCGGACTCGCGGCAGACGATCGCGGGAGTATCGCGGCCATGGCAGCCACAGTTCCCGGCGTGTCACTCCTGTCCGACGCGAGTGGCGGTGCACCAGCGTTCTCGGTCATGGGACTGTCGGCGAACCAGAGTAACGTCACGCTCAACGGCATGCAGTTCAGCGGCGGGGACATTCCGCGTGATGCCGTCACAGTGACCCGCGTGGCTGCGACGTCGTACGATGTTTCCCGAGGCGGCTTCAGCGGAGGCCAGCTCTCGATTGTCCCCAATCGAGCGGGCAACCTCGCCGAGCAAAGCACGCGCCTGACAGTGGATTCAAGATCAATGCAGCGCGGTGACCCGATAAGTCGACAACTCGGACACGAATACGAGAATCTGCAGCTGAGCGGCAGCCTGACCGGGCCGGTCGTCCTGGATCGGTTGTTCTACAATGTCGCGTTTCAGGTTGGACGACGCTCGAGCGACCTCCAATCACTGATCGCGGGCGACGCGTTTGCGTTGCAGCGCGTCGGTGTCGCGCGCGATTCGGCCACACGCCTGATGAGCGTCCTGTCACAGCAGGGAATCCCGCTGACTTCGAGTGGCGTGCCGGTCGATCGGCAGACCGACAACGCCTCTCTCCTCACCCGTTTCGACTGGAGTCCGTCGCCGCTGTTTCTTGGCAGCATGATTGTTTCGGCGCGCCGTAACCGCGCCGACGGCGGGTTCCTTGGAGCGACGGCTTTGCCCGCGCATGGCGGCGAGACGGACAACTGGGGCGCCGATGTCACGCTGGCGGCCTCGATGTACAACCGGGGGAACATCCTGAGCGACGTCCGCCTGGCAGTGCGCCGGAGCGTCGCCACAAGCAATCCCTACCTGGAGCTGCCGGATGCGAGGGTGCTCGTTGCGTCGGAGTTCGCGGACGGCACCAGCGGAATCACCTGGCTGCAGTTCGGCGGCAACGCGGCCCTCCCACGGATGTCGAGCACATCGGGAGTGGAGCTGTTCGACCAGACGACCTGGCTTTCCATCGACGGGCGACATCGCTTCAAGGCCACCTTCAACCTGCGTGGCGATTCCTTCGAGCAGGATCAGGCGGGCAACCGTCGTGGTACGTTTGTGTTCAATTCCATCGACGACATCGCGACGAACCAGCCCGCAAGTTTCACCCGGACCTTCGGCACGGGATCGGTCGGCGGGAGCGCAAACACGGGCTCGATCTCGTTAGGAGACCTCTGGCGCCGCACCGATCGACTGCTGCTGCAGTACGGCGTGCGCGTCGACGGCAACCGGTTCGGCGGTGCGCCTCCCTACAACCCGCAGGTCGACAGCCTCCTTCACGCCCGTACCGACTATGCGCCGCGCGAGATTCACCTCAGTCCCCGCTTCGGATTCAACTGGGCGTTTGGCAACAACGGCATACGAGGCGTGCCGGGTTTCGGCGGGCCCAGGGGCACCGTGCGTGGCGGCATCGGTGAGTTTCGCAACGACGTGCCGGCGACCTTGATCGCGCCCGGACTCACGTTGACCGGGTTGCCAAGTGGCGAGCGGCGGCTGCAGTGCATCGGCAGCAACGTGCCGCAGCCTGACTGGAACGCCTTCGGCGCCGACCCTGGCTCGATCCCGGCCGCGTGTGCCGATGGTGCGCAGGCGTCTCCCTTCGCCACGACGGCGCCTAACGTCTGGCTCGTCGGGCCGGGGTATGCGGCACAGCGAAGCTGGCGAGCGAACCTCGGGCTTTTTGGCCCGTTCATCACCAAGATGCTCCGCTTCGGCGTGGAGGGCATCCACTCGCTGAACCTTCACCAGCAATCAGCGCTGGACCTGAACTTCCGGGCACAGCCGCGCTTCACCCTTCCGGTCGAGGGGAATCGGCCGGTATTCGCCGATCTCGCAAGCATCGTGCCCGCCTCGGGGGCGGTCTCCAACTGGGATTCGCGCGCGGCCTCACGATTCGGTAGCGTGACGGCACTCCAGTCCGATCTCCGCTCGTCATCGAGTCTCCTCACGTTCAGCGTGCTGCCGGTGACGATCTCGTCAACGAGCCTGCTGTGGACCGCGACCTACACGCTCCAACGATATCGCGAACAGTCCCGTGGCTTCGGTGGTGGAAGCACCTCAGGGAACCCGCTCGAGGTCAGCTGGGGGCGGAGCCCGCTCGACACCAGGCATCAGTTCAACGCGACGCTGTACTTTCGCCTCCGCGACTGGATCTCCGCCAACGTCTCCGGCCGGCTGGCTTCCGGCACGCCCTTCACGCCGATGATCAACGGCGACGTGAACGCCGACGGTCTGAGCAACGACCGGGCCTTCATTTTCGGCGGAGTCGGCGGCGACTCGGCGGTACGCCATGGCATGCAAGCGCTAATGGCGTCGGCGCCTTCGCGCATTCGCGACTGCCTTGGGCGACAGACCGGTCGGGTTGCCGATCGAAACAGCTGCGAAGGACCGTGGACAGGGACGATGAACATCAATGTTTTGCTGAATCCGAGAAAGCTCGGATGGAACAACCGCGCCACGGTATCGCTGTCGCTCGCCAATCCACTCGCCGGCGTGGATGAACTGCTCCACGGCAGTGCGAACATGCACGGGTGGGGCCAGCCGATCGCGCCGGATGGATCGCTGCTGCTGGTGCGCGGTTTCGATCCCGCCTCGTCCACCTATCGCTACCATGTGAATTCCCGCTTTGGCGACACGCGCCTGAGTCAGACGGGAATGCGCGCGCCGTTTCGCGTGACGCTGGACGTGAAGGTGCTCTTCAGCCAGGACTACGATCACCAACGGACGACGCAGGCCCTGGCGCGCGGGCGCACGCGCACCGGCGCGCGCCTAACGGCTCGTGAACTGCAGGTCCGTTTCATGAGCGACAACTATGACCCACTGACCTCCATTCTGGCGTCGAGGGATAGCCTGTCGATGCTCGACCGGGCACAGGTGGAGCGACTGACCGTTCTCCAGAAGCGAGTGAGGGCGGAACAGGACTCCGTCTGGGCGGCGACCGGCGCGTACCTCACGGCGCTTCCAGTGACTTACGACCTGGAGGAAGCTGTGCGACGCACGCGCGTGGCCATGATCGCGGTGTACGAGTACATGATCATTGCGATGCGGGAAGTGAGCCGGATCCTGACGCCGGAGCAGATCGCTGGATTCCCACCGGCACTGCGGGCATCGTTCCACGAGCAGACGTTACGTGAGATGGGACCATCGTTCGGGTTCACGCCGAGGTATTGAGCGTCAACGTCCCTGCCGCCCCGCGCGCTTTCTCGTAACGACCCGCGCGGGAAGCCGAAACGGTTCGTTGCGCGCGACCGCGAGCCCCTGGGTCGATTCACTCAGCTAAAGCGCGTGATGGCAGGCAGTTGAAAAACGCCGCGAAGTCGGCACGGGTCGTGAGATAGGAGATCGTGAACAGGCCGTTCTTGCACAGCCTGGCGACCTCACTCCCTATTGGGGACTCATCCATGAAACGAATCGCGTGGCATCGACTGCTGGCTCTCGGAGTGATGGTCGCTTCGATGGCCGGCCGCGCCCAGGCACAGGAACCGCAGACTCCGAAGGCGACAGTTCGTGAGCTCGCGACGATCGATGGATATGTCGGTGGGTTCGTGCGACTCCCTGATGGCCGCACGCTGATCTACGATGTCGACGATAGCACGTTCGCCTACGATGTCGCCACGAAGCGGCGCACGCTGCTCGGCCTCGACATGCGCCCAGCGATGGTTTCACCACGCGGGGATCGGCTCGCGTTCGGCCGTCGCGCTGAAGGTGGAAGAGGCCTCCGTCTGTGGACAATACCGATCGACCCACGAACAGGCAGCTCAACCGGTCAGGCTCAGCTCGTGAGTCAGCGTCGGATTGATAACGCGCTGCGTCCGCGCTTCTCTCCCGACGGGCGGACGCTTGCCTTCTTCTCGCCGAGCGGCACACCGGCAACCGCCTGGGACGTGGTCGTTGTCCCTTCCACCGGCGGCGCGGAATCAGCTATAGCGAACTACCCGGTTGCGAGGGCCTTTGCGTGGAGCGCTGACGGTACCTCGCTGGATGTCGAGGTCTATGCCGGCGGAACTGCAATTGAGCGCGTCCCCGTTGCCGGAGCAGCCAAACGGTCCTTGTTCCCGATTACGCCGGCAACCAGCACGATGGGCGTAGGTGTTTCGCCCGATGCCCGCGTCGCGATCTACACGATGAACCCGGATCGCTTCTTCTACCGGACAGCGTCCGGCGGCGAAGGCGAGATCAATGTTCCCCTTCCAAAACTCGATGACGGCTGGGGCTACGACTTCTCGCTCGACGCAAACAACCGATACCTCTCGGCGACCTATCTCCTCAGCAACCAAAGGGTGCGTGTGCTCGACGTGGGGACAGGCCGAACGCGCGATGTGCTACCCGGAGAGACGAGCACCCGTCCGGCTTGGTCCCCCGACGGTCGCCGACTGGCTGTACTCACCGGCAATCTTTCACACTACGACATCGCGATAGTCAACGCGGACGGTTCGGGCCTGCGCCGCTATCCACTACAGTTTCTTTTGGTCTGGATGCCGTCGGGTTTTGTCAGGCCCTGGTCTCCTGACGGGCGCTTTCTCGCATTTTTTGCCGAAGTTGGTGGCCGCGTCGGCTATACGCCTGGAAACCAGCGGCGACTCGTGATCCTTGACGTCGCGTCTGGATCGACGCGTGTGTTGACCACGACACCGGGTCACTTCGGTGCTCTCGAGTGGCGTTCGGATTCAAAAGCCGTCCGACTAATCAAGAACCAGCTGGTGCCCGTGGGAGCGCGGGGGCTCCGCAGCCTCGTTGAAGTCTCGCTTGACGGCACGGAAAAACTGCTGCGCGACGTCTCCGCTGAATTCCCAAGGGCAAATCGCGTGCTATTCGCTTCCGATCGCGAGGTCGTCGTGACGGTTCCGGTTGACACGAAGGTTGAGCGCTATCTCGTGCCCCTCAACGGCGGTGCGGCGAGACGACTGCCGGATCCCGGCACCGAGCCCGGCTCACGAGAGGGGGGAAACCTGGTCGTCGGGAACTGGCTGGGGATTGCACAAGTCGATGGACGCGGTGAGGTGCGCGCTGCCAGGATGCTATCCATGACAGGCGATTCCACCCGAACGGTGCGTTTTCCCTTTGCGGGCAACAGCGGCGTGGCGTCCGTGGATGGCAACTACTTCACAGACTCCAACCGTTCGGCCGGCGACTCGGTGTTCACGGTCTATCGCGTTCCCCTCGACGGAAGCGCGACCCGTATCATCGGTCAGGTTCGGGATGTCACGATGGGTGTTTTTGCACCCTCGCCTGACGGCACACTGTTCGCCTACACGTCCGAAGGGAGGTACACGTCGAAGCTCCACGAAATCGACTTCGCTCCCGTGATCCAGGCGGTCGTGAGACGCTGAGAACGAGACCAACCCTTGCGACGCCACCTCCTGATCGTCGACGACGACCCGACCATCCGCACCTCGCTGGCCGAGGCGCTGGCGGACAACGGGACGACGCAGGTGCGCGTGGCCGAGGGACCACATCGGGCGCTGGCGATGCTGGAAAGCGCGGCGCCCGATGTGGTGCTCTCGGACATCCGTATGCCGGACATGGACGGCATTGCCTTTCTCAAGCTGCTGCGCGAGCGAGCACCGTCCATCGATGTGATCCTCATGACCGCCTACGACGACATGCCTACGGTCGTGTCGGCAATGCGGGAAGGCGCTGTCGAATTCCTGATCAAGCCGCTGGACCTGCACCAGGTGCGCCGGGTGCTGGACGCCGTGTTCGACGATCGCCGGTCGCGCGCGCGCGCGCCGCGCGTGCAGTCGGCCGAGCTGGCCCTGGGCGATCTCGCCGGCCACGACGCGCGGATGATCGCGGTCTTCAAACTTATCGGGCAAGCGGCGATGACGCGGGCCACGGTGCTGATCCGCGGGGAGAGCGGCACCGGCAAGGAGCTCGTGGCGCGCGCCGTTCACACGAACTCCGCCGCTGCGGCAGAACCGTTCGTGCCGGTGAACTGTGCCGCGCTCCCCAC
>CAZSNV010000117.1:0-14041 GCA_964608035.1 uncultured Gemmatimonadaceae bacterium
CGGGCGAAGTCGAAGACGCCGCGCCCCTCGAGGAAGAAGTCGCGCTTTTCAGGGAAGAACAGGCTGAAACGCGTAAGGTTGACCTGCTGCTCGTCGATCTCCACCTGGGCGAAGTCGGTGTTGACCGTGAAATCGGCGGTGAGGTTGGGTGTTATGGAGTACCTCGCCTCGCCGCCGATCTCGCTGCCGAAATCATTGGAGACAGGAGTCGCCAGCAGGCGATCGGTTGTCATCCGGGCGACGGCGTACGGCTTGAGCTCGAGGTTGAGGCCCGCGGGTGGCAGGTCGAGGCCGACCAGCGTGCCGCCGGCGGAGACGCGGTTCAACGCCTGCGGCCCGGCCAGGCTTTGCGGCACGGGCGTCAGGTACGCCCACTCATTCTTCCGCCGCACCGAGCGGCGCAACTGGATTCCCCAAACCTGGTCGTTGCCGGCGCGATACCGGATCGACTTGAGCGGGATCGCCATCTCGACGGTCCAGCCGCCTTCAAACCTGCCGGTCTTCGAGGTCCAGACGGGATTCCAGTCGGTGTTGGACCCACCTTCATCCACGACCGAGTAGTCGGCGCGGGCGCCTAACGGATTGGTGTAGAACCCGAAGCCGCTGCGGCGGTCGTAGAACGTGTCGAACATCGCGCCGATGTGGTCGTTGTTGCGCAGTCCGTTTGTATCGCGACGAAGCTCGTTCACGATCCACTCTTCGGGCGGCGCGGAATCCCAGCAGCGGCACACCAGGTAGATGTGCCGGTTGTCGTAGAGGATCCAGACGTCGCTTCGCTCCGTCATCTGCTCGCCATAGCGTGGCGCGACCTGGATCAGGCCCCCGAACGGCTTCTCGCGCGAGTAGACCTCCTCGTCGAGCACGCCGTCCACCTTGAGCGGGACCGCGAGCTTGATGGCGCGGACGGTGGCTTGGCCATCGGGCCGTCGGGTGATGACCTCCGGCGCCACCGGTGGCGGGGGGCCGTCGATCACGCGCGATTGTGCCCCGGCGTCGCCGGCTCGCGCCAGGAGGAGAAGGGAACTGACTACCAGAGCGCTGAGAAATCGGCGGCCGAACCGCGTCATTGATGTGGAGTGGACAGTCTGGGCCTGCGGTTCACGGACAGGTTTCGGAAGATGGCAGCGGGGTGAGCCCGCCGGGAGACGATGGTCGATCTGTCCAACGCGCTGCGGGGCGGTGCGTGGCTGCCGCGGCGGGCGGCGCTATCTTGAACGTGGAGCGCCGCGCGTTCCTGCAGACACTTCTCCCTAACTACAGAGGTGTCTCATGCCTCGCGCTGGGCCGCGAAAGGTTCGCCGCTATAGCGATGAGTTCAAGCTGACGCGGTTCGCCGCAGTCAGCAGCCCGGGTAACAGGTGCCGAGCGTCGCGGCGGCGCTGGCCTGCCTTGGACATGGGTCAGGAAACTCATGAAGACCTGTCCTCGGGCAGGACCTGAGCAGGCTTCTCACGCCCAGCGCTCAAAGCACGGCAAGACGAGCTCGCCATCATTGTCCACCAGCGGCTCCGGCGAAGCCACCGCATGCCCCTGCGCGTATGCCACCTCCAGCTCGCGCAACTTCTCGAGGGTGGAATCGTTCTCCACATCCTCGGCGATCGTGGTGAGGCCCATGAACCGGCCAATCTCGCTCACCGCCTTGACGAGCGTGCCATACACGGGGTCGGCGGCGACGCCGCGGACATAGTGACCGCTGATCTTCAAGTAGTCGACCGGCAGCGCCTTGAGGAAGGCAAACGAGGTGAATCCGTGGCCGAAATCCTCCAGCCCGACGCCACACCCCGTCTCCCGGATCTCCGAGACGAGGCGCACCGCCTCCGAGAAACTGCCTAACGCAACCCCTTCAGTCATCTCGAAAGCGAGCGACTCCGCGGGGAGTCGGTGCTCGGCCAGGCACTCTCGCACGTGCGAGATCAGCGATTTGTCGTGCAACGACGACGCGCTGAGATTGATCGCGCAGAGGGGCAGCGCACACCGCGGATGATCCCGATGCCACTGTCCGAGCATGCTGATGGTCTGCCGGATGACCCATCGGTCGATGGCCGGGACGAGATGGTACCGTTCCGCGTAAGGCAGGAAGGCGGCGGCGGTCTCCAGACCGCCCGACTCGTCCGGCAGCCGCAGCAGAATCTCGCACCGTGGACGTGCCAGATGCTCGGGAGCAAGCGAAACGATGCGTTGCGCGTACAGCTTGAACTGCCCCTCGCGCACTGCCCGCGTTAGGCGCGCGAAACGCCGGTTCTCGGTCGCCTGCTGGGCACCGGCGCTGGGATCCAGATCCGCGACGTGAATACGGTTGCCGCCCGCGTCCTTGGCGACGTAGCAGGCGGCATCGGCGGTGCGCAGCACGGCGGCCGCGCTTCCCCAGGGCGCGACGACCGGAACCACGCCGATGCTGGCGCCGAGTGAGAACGTCTTCCCTCCTCGCTCGAACCGATACTCCTCGATCGCGCGCCGCAAGTTCTCGGCGATCTCTTTCCCCTGGGGCAGAGAGCACTGCTCCAGGAGCACACCGAATTCGTCTCCCCCGAGGCGTGCCAGCGAATCGCGAACCCGCAATTTGCTGCCCAGGACTCCAGCGACACGGCGGAGCAGCTCACTGCCCGCCTCGTGGCCGCTCGAATCGTTCACGATCTTGAACCGATCCAGGTCCAGATAAAGCACGACGTGTTCCGCCGGCACGTCGGCGACGTTGGCCAGGACCAGGGTCAAGCGGCGCTCGAACTCCTTGGCGCCCAGCAAGCCCGTAAGGGAGTCGTGAGTCGCTTCATGCGACAACTTGCTTGACACACGTCGCCGCTCGGTCACGTCGTGCACGACCAGCACGACCCCGATGGTGGTGCCGTTGCGGTCGTTGAGTGGGGCTGCCGAGTCGCCGATCGCTATCTCCGTCCCGTCGCGGCGCCGGAGCAGTGCTCCGTCGGCCAGATCGACCGCCCGCCCCTCGCGCAGACAGCGCGCGGCCAGGCTTTCCTGAGCCTCGCGCGACGCGTCAGAGATGACCGTCAGCACTGCCTCCAATGGCTGACCGAGCGCCTCAGTGGCTCGCCAGCCGGTGAGTCGCTCCGCTGTGGGATTCAGATAGGTGATGGTACCGGTCGCGTCAGTCGTAATAACGCCATCGGCAATGGACGCCAGGGTGACGGATGCCTGCTCCTTTTCTCGGAACAGACTCTCCTGGGCATGCCGCCACTCACTGAGATCGCGGATGGTCACCAGCGCGAACGCGTCCTCGCTCCCACCGAGCGGACGGCGTCTCAATTCCGCCGGAAACTCGCTCCCGTCGCGCCGAAGCACGAAGAGACTCACGGCGGCGCTCCTCGGGTCGGTTCGGCTCGACTCCTCGCGGTTCACCAGCGGCGTATCGAGCACACGCTGAAATCGTGGAGGGAATAGCAGGCTGATCGGCCGGCCGAGGAGCTCGGCTTCAGTCCATCCGGTGAGCCTCTCCACCTCGCGATTCGCCGCCGAGACGCTCCAATGCCGGTCGGCGACGAGCATGGGGTCTGGAGCGGCGTCGAGCAGCTGTCGAAAACCTGCGTCCTCGGACGACTGGATATCCATTCGGCCGTGCCTCCGGAAGTGGTGACGGGCAGCCGATATTTCCAAGCTAGAGTCCCGTTCCGAATTTAGCAAAGAGCCCGTACCGTTTTTGGCAATGAGAACCGAGCATCGGAGCAAACCCGACCGAGCGAGAGAGCGCACGCCGAGTTATCCGTTAGGCAGCCGCCTTACGTTTCGCGTAGAGTCTCAGGCGATGCGCGAGCCAGGATGGTAGGCGTCCCGAGCGCAGACCCATGCAGGCGTCTGGCGCATCACCGTGCGCCGAAGACCTTGTCCGAGTCGGAGGCGTGGTCGAAATTCACGTCATGGGTAGCAACCGCGTGGAGCGGCCCCCCCGCTTGCTTCGAGCAACCGGGACCTTCTTGCTGACGGTCAGTGACTGCATCATTCGGACTTCGCGCAGCGGCCGCCCTGCTATGGATCAATGGCGCCGGCTTTGGGCTTCCGTGCATCCTGGCTATTCGGAATCTCAGCGCCGGACGCGGAATTCCCTTCGTCATGGGCTTCCCGGCCTATGGGAATGGGCCCTTTGAGCACCACGGCCTCCCCACCACGATCCCGCTCGTGGCCGGCTTTCTCCTCGTTTGCATCGCGGAGATCGTCGCCGGCGGGCTGCTCTGGAACGGTCACCGCGCCGGCGCGATCCTCGCGTTCGCTCTCCTCCCGTTCGGCGTCGTCTATTGGTGGGGCTTCGCGTTGCCCTTTCCTCCGGTGTTCGCGGTTGCGCGCACGGTCCTCATCGTGCTCGCGTGGCGCGCGCTCAACTGACGGCCGCATAACGATCAGACGCTTCCATGCGTAGAGAGCATCTTGGCAACTCTTCATCTCATGTGTGGACTTCCGGGCGCCGGCAAGACGACTCGGGCGCGAGAACTCGAGCAGCAGTTCCGCGCCGTTCGTCTGACGCCCGATGAGTGGATCACCCGCTTTCTCGGCCCGAACCCAGGCCATGAAGCGCTGGACGCCGCTCGCGATCCTGCAGAATCACTGCAATGGGAGCTCGCGGCCCGCCTCCTGGCACTCGGAATCGACGTGATTCTTGATTTCGGCTTCTGGTCGCGAGAGGAGCGTGAGCAGTACCGGGACCGCGCAGCTGCACTTGGTTCCGGGAGCGTGGTCCATTTCATCGACGTGTCGCCGGAGCTTTTACAGGAACGTCTGGCCGCGCGGCGGCTCCACCAGCCAGCCAACAGTTTCCTCGTGACAGAAGCGCAGTTGGCCGAGTGGTCTACGCTCTTTCAGAGGCCGGCGACGGATGAACTGGTCCCGCGCATTGTGCCGTGAGACGGTGACCAAACGCGTCGACTTTTCCGGGAATGCGACGGTCTACGATCGTCGGCACGGAGCATCTCTCTCGGAAGATGCGGCGCGCCGCCTATGGCTGGCTGCGGGACTTCAATCGTCGGCTCGTGTGCTGGACATTGGGGCAGGTACCGGCCGTGTATCTGTCGCAATCGCGGTACATGCGCGTGAGGTGGTCGCGCTTGAACCCGCGCCCGGGATGGTGACGGAGCTGCGAGACAAGGTGGGTCGCACCAACGTCAGCATCGTGGTCGGTGAAGGCGGCCGGCTTCCATTCTCGACGGGTCGCTTTGGTGCCGTCGCGATTGCGCGTCTCTTGTACCTCACTCCGGATTGGCAAGAGATACTGTCAGAAGCCCATCGCGTGCTCGCGACCGGAGGTTGGCTGCTCCACGAATGGGGCAATGGAGTGAGTGACGAACCGTGGGTCCAGATTCGAGAGGAAGCGCGCCGCCTGTTCGAGCAAGGAGGCGTCGAGGCGCCGTTTCACCCGGGGGTGCGATCCGAGGGAGAGGTGCACCAGTCTCTCCTGACCGTCGGCTTCTCGCACGAGGTCGACGTTGCCATGGGACCCGGCCCCGGCATCACATTGCGGGAATTTCTTCGACGCCTCGTCGACGGTGAGTTGTCCTATGTGTGGGCCGTGCCGGACAGCGTTCGAAGGGAATGCCTTCCCCTCCTGGTTCGCTGGTCGGAGCAGACCTTTGATCTGGAGCAGACAACGTCTGTCCCTCGTGAAGTCAGCTGGAGCCTCTATCGACGGGATGCTGCCTGACAGGCGCTGGAGCTGGCAGGCGCGCGGCGGTCCCCCGCGGATTCTCCTGTTACTCGCCGCGCAAGGCCTCGATGGGATCCACCCCGCTCGCCCGGCGCGCCGGGACGTAGCTCGCCAGCATCCCCACGCCGATCATGGCCAGCGACATCGCCGCGAACACGAACGGGTCCACCGCCTTCACATCGTAGAGCAGCGCGCCCAGCAGTCGCGTTGCTGCAAACGCCGCCGCAATGCCGATGCTCACGCCGACGATCACCACCTTCGTCCCCTGCGACACGACCTGCCGGCGCACGACGCCCGCCGTTGCCCCCAGCGCCATCCGCACGCCGATCTCCCGCGTCCGCTCGGCCACCACATACGACAGCACGCCGTACAGGCCAACCGCGCCCAGGATCAACGCGAGTATCGACACGACGCCTAACGTGAGCATGGTGAACGACAACTGCACCATGGACCGTTCCGCCAGGAACTCCATGGTAAACTCGCGGTATACCGGCGCCTCGGGAGCCACCTGCCGCACCAGCTCCCGCACCTCGCGAGTCAGGTTGGCCGCCCGCGTCGACTTCACCACGTACGCCGGCGAGCCCATCGCCCACGACCGCGGCTCCGGGCCCGTGAGCGGGTAGTACACGACCGCCTCACCCGCGTCGCGCCAGTCATCCTGCTTCACGTCGTTCACCACTCCGACCACCGTGAACCACTGCGTGGCGCGAGGGCGGCGGATGCGCTGGCCGACAGCGTTCCCATTGGGCCAGAGCTTCTCCGACGCGGACCGGCTGATGATCACGCTGTTGTTCGAAGTCACGGCCTCGTTCTCGGTAAACGTCCGTCCCGAGCGCATCCCGATCCCCAGCGCGCGGAAGTAATCACCGCCGGTGAAGTTCTGGTCGAGCAGGACGCCGCCCCCGTCGTCCGACATCGCATCGGTGAGGAACCGGCCCCCGCCCGTTCCTTCGTCGAGCGGAAGGTTGTTGACCACGCCCACGGCGCTCACGCCGGGCAGCGCTCGCAGCCGGTCCATGAACTCGCGGTGCAACTGGCCCCAGG
Source organism: uncultured Gemmatimonadaceae bacterium (assembly GCA_964608035.1). Lineage (GTDB taxonomy): Bacteria > Gemmatimonadota > Gemmatimonadetes > Gemmatimonadales > Gemmatimonadaceae > JABWBJ01. Next base: position 6,689 of record CAZSNV010000117.1, read on the forward strand.
CGGGACCGTCCACGAGACGCGGCTGGTCCGGCGCGAACTGGAACGTGTAGATGTCCTTCGTTTCGTAGCCGGGATCCACGTTGCGCAGCCGCTGGAAGCTCTGCACCAGAAGCGCGGACCCGATGAGCAGCACCAGCGCGAGTGCCGCCTGGCCGGCGACGAGCGCGTCGCGTCCCCAGTGCCGTCCGCCGGTTGCGCCGCGGCCGCCCTCGCGCAGCCGATTGAGATCCGGCGACGACGCCGACAAGCCGGGTACGATCCCGCACGCGAGCGCGGCAAGGATCACGAGCCCGAAGGTGATGGCGAGCGTCCATCCATCGAGTCCGGCCAGCATGAGCCGGGGAATTCCTTCGGGCGCCGCGCGCAGGAAGAGCGGCAGCGACACCGTGGCGAGCATCGCGGCCAGGATGCCGGCGGGAAGCGCCACCAGCACTGCCTCCGCCATCTGGAACCGCAAGAGTTGCGAGCGCGATGCCCCAAGCGCATGTCGCACCGCCAGGTCGCGACGCCGACTTTCGTGCCGGACCACGAAGAGGTTGGCGACGTTCGCGAACGCGATGAGCAACACGACCGACACTGCGCCGAGCAGCACCCAGAGCGATGTGCGCGTCGTGGGACCCACCAGCCGGTCGAGTATCGGGTCAACCACGGCACGGTGCTGCGCGATGAGGCGCGAATAGTTAGGCGTTCCGCCGAAGCGGTTTGGCAGGTTCTTGGAGAGCCGCGTCAGCTCGCGCGCGAGCTCCTCGCGTGTGACCCCCGGCTTCATGCGCGCGATGATCGGCAGGCCGAGGTTGCCCGGCTGCACCTGATCGAGCCGGGCTTCGCCAGCGATCCAGAGCAGTGTCTGATCGCTGGGAAACCGGAACTCGGGGGGCATAATGCCGATGACCTGGCGCATCTCCCCCGAGATGAAATACGACCTGCCGAGCACCGCGCTGTCGCGGCCAAACCACTGGTCCCAGAGGCGGTCGCTGATCGTGACGACGCGATCGCCGTCCTCTGGCACGGGGAGCCGGCCGAGCATCGGTCGCACGCCGAGCGTGGCGTACATGTCGTTGGTGGGAAACGCCATGGGGATCCGCTCGACGCGCGTGTCGGTGCGCAGCGTGGAGGTGCCGCCGCCGAACGCGAATATTCCGTCGAGCAGCTTGGAGTTTTCCTTGTACTCGAAGTAGAAATCGAACCCAAGGCCGAAGCGCTCATCGAGGTCGGAGCCCGGCGCTGTGCCCGACAGGGCGACCAGACGGTCAGCGTTCGGGAACGGCAGTGGCTCGAGCAGGACTGTATTGACGACGCTGAAAATCCCGGCCACCGGCCCGATGGCGAGCGCCAACGTGCCGACTGAGGTGACGAGGAAACCGGGCGTTCGGAGCAGCCCGCGCCACGCATGACGGAGATCCGTCAACCACTGAGCGATCACGTTTCGCTTCCCCGGTTAGGTTCAGGAATTTGGACAGCCGCCAGCGACAGGTGGTTGGCCCCTTACGTTTGCGAAAAGGGATGGTTTCGCGAGTTGGCCGGCGCTTCCAGCTCATTCCTCCCGGAGCGCCGCCGTAACGTTCACGCGCAGTGCGTTGCGCGCGGGCACAAAGCACGAGAGTGCCGCCGCGCCCAGCAGCAGCAGCACCACCGCGGCATAGGTCGGCCAGTCACCCGGCGTGACGCCGAACAGCAGGCTGGACATCAACCGCGACAGCGCCATCGCACTCGCGATGCCCACCACCAGCCCTAAGACCACGGGTCTCATCCCTTGCACCATCACCAGCCGCAGCACACTCCCGGCGCTGGCGCCTAACGCCATACGCACCCCCATCTCCGACCGGCGCTGCGACACCGCGTACGACAGCACGCCGTAGATCCCGGCCAGCGCCAGCACCAGGGCGATAACCGCGAGCGCTGCCAGCAACAGCATCGTGAACCGGCGCGACGCGACGGAGTTGCCGATGAGCGCGTCCATTGTCCGCACGTCGGACAAGGGCAGCGTCCGATCCATCTCGGCCAATAACGAGCGGACCATCGGGACGAGCGCATTGGTCGGCAGCCGAGTGTGCACGACCAGGGGCGCCGGTGAAAGGCCGGTGCCGTACATCGGGAAGTAGACGGAGTACGTCGGATCGTCGGTGAGCGCCCAGTCGCGCATGTCACCGACCACACCGACCACTTCACCGTCATCGGTGCCTTGCCCCTTCCATAACACCAGGCGGCGGCCGATCGCGTTCTGACCTGGCCACAGCAGTTCGGCGATGCGACGGCTGATGATCACCTTCCACGGCTTCCCGATCTTGTCCTGCTCGGTGAAGTCGCGACCGGCCAGGAGCGGAATACCGATCGTCTTGAAGTAGTCGTTGGAGACGATGCGCCAACCCGCCCATGGAATCTCCTTTCCAGTGGCATCCGGCCGATCGACGGCCCCGAATCCCATGCCCGTGGCGGCGCCAACGAGGGGCCGGATGTGCACGACGGCGGCCGACGCGATCTCGGGGCGCGACCGAAGCCGCGCCAGGAAGTCCTGGAGCAATTGGCCGTTGCGGGCTGACGCCTCGTCCGTTCGCGACTGGGGGAACCCGATGTCGAACATCACCCGATTGTCGCTCCGGAATCCGCGCTCGACGCCGAGGATCTGGCCGAAACTGCGCACCAGCAGACCGGCGCCGACCAGCAGCATGAGCGAAAGCGCGACTTCGGCGGTCACGAGCGCGTGGCGCAATCGACCGCCCTTTCGGTGCCCTTTCACGCCGCGATCGCCTTCGCGGAGCGCGGTGACCACGTCGGAGTACGGAGCCAGCAGGACGGGGACGATTCCAGTGACGACGGTCGTGAAGAGCGCCGTCGCCAGGGTCACGAGCAGCACCCAGCCATCGATGTGGGCGTCGGCAAGGCGGGGAATGGCGCCCGGGTCGAGCGTGCGGAAGACGCGCACGGCACCGAAGGCCAGGGCGAGGCCCAGGACGGCGCCGAGTGCGCTCAGGAAGAGCGATTCGGTGAGTGCCAGCCGCACGATGCGGGCGCGGGTGGCGCCTAACGCCAAGCGCATGGCGCGTTCGCGTGTGCGCGTGGTGGCGCGCGCCAGCAGCATGTTCGCGAGATTCACGCAGGCGATGAGCAGGAGGAAGCCGACCGCACCCACCAGCACCCAGAGCGCGCGGCGCAGGTTGTCGCTCGCGACCCAGCTCTCCGTTCCGGCGACGGCGATGCCCATCCCTTTCGCCTCCGGGTACGTCGACGCGAGCCGCTTCGCGATCCCATCGAGGTCGGCCCGCGCTGCCGCGAGCGTGACCCCCTGGGCGAGGCGGGCGATGACCGGCAGCTCCCAGCTCTCCCGATCGAGCGTCGCCGGGCGAACGAACGGAACGAAGATGGCGGCGGCGTCGAGCCACGGGGTCCCCGGCGGCAGAACGCCGACAATGCGGAAGGACTGGCCATCGAGCACGATGTCCCGGCCGGCCGCCGCTCGATCGGCGCCGAACCTCGTGGTCCAGAAGCTGTGACTCAGCACGGCGATCCGGGCGTCGCTGCCCGGCTCGTCTTCGCCACGAGTGAAGAGCCGGCCGGCGATGGGAGTGACGCGAAGGGCGCGAAAGAACCCTTCGGTGACGCTGGCCACGTTCACGCTCAGCGGCTCCTGGGCGCTGGTGAGGTTCATCGAGCTCCAGCGGATGGCGCCGACGGCGTCGAGCGTGCGGTTCATGTCGCGCACGTCCCAGAAGTTTGCGTAGGTGAACGAGATCTGGTACATGTCGCGCTCAGGGCGCGTCTCCCACAGCTGGACGATGCGATCCGGCTCCGGGAAGGGCAGGGGACGGAGCAGCACCGAGCGTACCACGCTGAAGATCGTGGCCGTGGCGCCGATGCCTAACGCCATGGTGAGCACGGCGATCGCCGTGAAGCCGGGGTTCCGCGCCATCGCCCGCGCGCCATAGCGCAGGTCCGTCAATGTCGTCCGCATGGCATGCTCCTCGGGGTGATCGGCGGTGCGTCGCGGTCCGGGGTCGCTGTCAGCTTTCGCGTCCCGGGTTAGGTTCAGGAATTGGACAGCTGCCAGCGCCTGACGGTTGGCCCAATACGACGTTGCACGAGCAGGGTTTCACAGGACGTCCTTCCAGGAGGCGAATGACCGCCAGCCTATCAGTCCTTTCGCGGAGTGCCTTGTCGCTGCTGCTGTGGCCTCTGGCCTCCATCACCGCTGCTGCGCAGGCCGGCGAGCAGGCGATCGAACGCCTCCGCGTCACGCCGGCAGCCCGAACAGTTGTCGTGGGCGACTCGCTGCGTCTGGCGGTGCAGGCACTCGACGCGCGGGGCAACGTCGTTCCCGGCGTCACGATTCGCTTCACCGCCCAGGGTGGCCGCTTCCAGGGGAGCGTCGATTCGTTAGGGTTCGTTCGCGGCGGCGCGCCGGGCACCGTGCCGATTGCCATCGTGGCCACCACACCCAACGGCCGTCCTCACGCCGAAAAGATCGAGGTCCGGATTCTCTCCGGACCCGCGGCCCGCATCACGCTGTCCCCCTCGGCGACCAGGCTGCTCGCGGGACAACGACTACACCTCGACGCCGTCGTGTTGAGTGCGTCAGGTGACGAGCGCGACGACGCCGTGACCTGGACCAGCTCAAACGCTGCGGTGCTTCGCGTGGCCGACGGCATGGTGACCGCGGTTGCGCCGGGCACCGCCACCATCACGGCGCGATCCGGTCCGGCTGCCGCAGCGACCCTGACCGCGCAGGTCATTCCCTCGGTTGGCGTCACGGTGAACATCTCGCCTGCGCGCGTCAGCGCGCGGCAGGGCGACGTCGTCCGCTTTGCCGTCGACGTGCGGGACGCGAGCGGTCAGCGCATCACCGGCCTCACCCCGCAGTGGAGCTTCGCGCCAGGCCATGGGTCGATCGATCACGATGGCTCATTCGTGGGCAACGTTCCCGGGAAGTATCTCGTGACGGCCAATCTTGGCGCGCGCGACGTGCAGGCCGCGGTGACGCTTACCGATCGGGACGTCCGGCGCACTGCGGCGGTGGTCGGACGACTTCCGCGTTCGGCGTTCTACACGAGCGAGGTGTGGCTGCACCCTGACGGGAAGATCGCATACCTCGGTACGACGGTTGGCGGCGACCGGATTTACGCTATCGACGTCAGTGATCCCGCCAACCCGGTGATTACCGACTCCATCGTCGCCAACTCGCGCTCGATGAACGACCTCATGACCACTGCCGATGGTAAGTGGTTGGTGTTCACGCGCGAGGGGGCCGCCGATCGCCGCAACGGCATCGTGATCGCCTCGACCGCCGACCCGGCGCATCCGAAACCGGTCTCCGAATTCACCGAAGGCGTGACGGCCGGCGTGCACTCGGCGTTCGTGTACACACAGCCGCGGCACGGGACGCACGTGTACCTCACGAACAGCGGCACGGGTTCGCTTAACATCATCGATATCAACGATCCGTTGAAGCCACGGATGGTGGCGGAGTGGCGTCCGAAGGAGATCAGCGCCGGCCGCGCCCTGCACGACATCGATGTGAAGGATGGCATTGCCTACGTCAGCTATTGGAGCGACGGGCTCGTGATCCTCGACGTGGGCAACGGCATGAAGGGCGGCACGCCGGCAGCGCCCAAGCTCATCAGCAACTATCGGTACAACGCCGAGCAACTCTACCCCGGTGCCACCGCCGATTACGGCCCCGGGTTCATCAGCGGTACGCACACGGCATGGCGGCACAAGAACTACGTGTTCATCGCGGACGAGGTGTTTCCGCCTTACGCGCCTACGGGCAGCTGGGAGATTGGATCGATCCGCGCCTATGGCAGGCTCCAAGTGGTGGACGTCACCGACATCGAACGACCGAGGCCGGTGGCCTGGTACGAGCCCGAGTACGGTGGGGTCCATAACGTCTGGGCCGCGGGCGACACACTGTACATCGGCGCGTACAACGCCGGATTTCACGTGCTTGACGTGAGTGGCGAGCTGCGTGGCGATCTCAAGGCACAGGGTCGAACGATTGCAGAACTGCGGCCGGCCGATGTCAGAGGTGTGGTCCCCAACGGGGTGATGACGTGGGGCGTGGTGGTGAAGGACGGTCTCGCCTACGTGAACGACATGATGAACGGACTTTGGATTGTGCGCCTGCGCCCTCGCACGGTGGTGCCGTAGAGCCTGTCTATGAATCGAGGGACGCGGGAGGGCCGGGCTTTTGCAGACCTGCGTACCAGATTTTGATACAGGGCTTTGACTATTGACTGCAGCTGAACGCTAGCCGTTAGGCGGCAACAACGACGACTACATCGGCGTCGGGATTCGCGTCGATCCAGCGCTATGACCTGCGGCGCTCTCGGCCTCCAATTGGGCCTCGGCGAGTCGCTTCAAGTCCTCGCCAATGTGGCGCGCGGCGTCCATCAGCGTGGTGAGCGGTGCGAGATCGCTGGCGCCCGCGTGCAGACGCAAAAGGTCGAGACGGATGCTCTCGAGCGCGGCGACGCTCTCGGAGAGATGTTCCTTCGCCGCATTGCGCCGGACAGCCAGGACTTCGGCGTCCGACCCGGATGGGGCCATGGCGGCAAGCACCTCCATCTCCGCGCGTGCCTCGGCCGCCTGCGCCTCCAGCGATGCAACGATCGCTGGCAGCTCGTCCAGCTGCTCCCGGTACGGTCCCGGTAGCGCCGCGAAGAGCTCGGCCGCGGCAACGCCAAGCGCCGATTCGGTCGCGCGAAATACGCCGCCGCCCACCGCGCGCGACTGCTCCGGCGCGCCGAGTCGTCGCGCGAGCCAGGCGCCCACCCGGCTGTTCCAGATGCGATCACGAACGCCCGTCTGCCACCACGCGCGAATCCCGTCGGGAATGAACTGCACGCCTAGCGCGTTGCTCACCGCTCCCAGGAGCATCGTGGTCGCTATGGGCACGAGGGCGAACCACATACCGCCCCGATTCTCATGGATCACGCCAGCGAGAAGCATCCCGAACGTGACCGCGAGCCAGGTGGCTGAGCCAACCGTCGCGAGTCGCAGGGCCCGGTGGCTGCGGGACTCTCCTTCGTCCCTAACGAGCGCCTCGGTCTCGGCCCGTTCGCGCCGGCCGATCTCGAGCGCCGCCCGCAGGTCCGCGAGCGTGTGTCCCGCCCGGAACTGCCGGTGCGCCTGGTTGAGGTGGAACCCGACGATCGGAAAGAGTGGCAGCGAGGTGATCGCGGCGAGGAGCAGGATGTCTGCCGGCCCCGCCGGCCGCTGGCCGGCCAGCCAGACGGCGAGGTTGACGGTCGTTAGGGTACCGAACAGTCCGGACCACGCCATGTAGGGGACGAGGAGCGGATTCCGCGCGCCGAGCCAGGCGCGGAGCGCGGGTGGCAGTGCGGGGCGCGCGTCCGCCGG
>CAZSNV010000118.1:0-14015 GCA_964608035.1 uncultured Gemmatimonadaceae bacterium
ACCACGCGGGCGAGACGAAGTACGCGGTATGCGGCGAGAATGGGGCGACGGCACTCGACTTGGAGCCGTTGCTGCCGGGAAGCCCAGAAGCATGAGCGCAAAGCGCAAAGCGCAAAGGGTCTGGCTATTCGGGGGCAGGCGGCCGTCGCCGGCAACCGCTCGATGCAGCGCCCGGAGCGTTGGCCTGGGCCCCATGCGCTTTGCGCTTTGCGCTCTGCGCGGTAACCCTGTAACTCCCAGCCACCAAAAGCCGTAGGACAGGTCATGCAAGCCACCCAAGCCACGACTATTGAGGTAACGCCATCTGGCGCGCTGCAGGTAACGGCGCCTCAACAGATGCGGCCGCTTACGTCGCGCGAAATCAGTGCAATCCGCGACCGCCGCAGCGACATCTCGAATCAACTGGAGTCCGCCATGGACCGGCGGAACGACATGACCGAGGAAATGGCCAAAGCCCCTGCATCGGCCCAACCCGGCCTACTGAGCCAGATTCAGCTCCTCGATCAACGTGTTCTTGCGATCGAGCGGGACATGGAGGCATCAGGGCAGATGCTCCGGACCGGCCTGACTGTCGACAACGGGACGATGCTGGTTGCGCCGCGTACGGGCGGGATCAGGAGCATGAGTGATGAAACGGCCCAGATCATGAGCGTTTCGATCGGCTTCTTCGTCCTGTTGCCGATCGCCATCGTGTTCGTGCGAAGGATGTGGGTCCGCGCGGGGCGTCGTGGTGCGGCAGCAACCGCCGGGAACGCCGAACAGGACGCGCGCATGGAGCGGCTCGAACAGGCGGTCGATGCGATCGCCATTGAGATCGAGCGCGTAGGCGAGTCGCAGCGCTTTCAACAGAAAGTGCTCGCCGAGGCGAACCTGATGCCAGCGCTTAACGTCGCCCAGCGCGCGGCGGAGCCGGCTCGCGCCATGGACTTCGAGTCGCCGCGGTCGCGCGACCGATAACTCCGTTTGCTGTTCGAAGTCCCGAAAAAGACTCTAACACTGAGGTCACGGAGGGCACGGAGGCTTGCTCGTGATTTACGTGGCCCGATTTCTTCTTTTTCATAAGAGTTTTTTCCGGGCGTCACTCTCGGTTGACGGGTTGCCTCCGTGAGCCCCGTGACCTCCGTGTTACAGTCTTTTTGAGGCGTAGTGGGGCTGGCCAAACCTTGGCCTGAAAGCGATGCTGTGCGGGATTGAGCAAACCGCTTCTCGCGAGGCCCGCTATGTCGAACCGTCGCCTGCTCTCCGCGATCGCGCTGCTGGTCGCAGCGTTCCTTCCTAACGACGAGATCGCCGCCCAGCGCGGCGGCGCCAACGCCGCACCGCGCGATCCGATGCAGGAAGGCTTGCCGCTCAAGCCTGTCCGCACGGCGACGTTCACGACAAAGGTCGGACATTGGATGTCGGTCGACGTCAGTCCCGACGGCCAGACGCTCGTTTTCGATATCCTCGGCGACCTGTACACCATGCCCTCGTCAGGCGGGAAAGCCGTGCCCCTCACGCGCGGCATGGCATTCGATGGCCAGCCTCGCTTCTCACCCGACGGCAAGCGCGTGGTCTTCGTCAGCGATCGCGATGGTGGATGGAATCTGTGGACGATCGCCGTCGACAAGTCCGACACGAACCAGGTCACGCGCGGCAAGACGAATACCTACTACTCGCCTGACTACACGCCTGACGGGAAGTACATCGTTGCCACGCGCGACACGAAGCTCTGGATCTACCATGTCGACGGTGGGCAGGGCCAACAGTTGATTCGCACCGAAGCGGCCGCTGGAGGCCGTGGAGGTGCGGGCGGTGGTGCAGCCGACGTGGCGCGCCAAATGGGAGTCGCGTTCGGAAAAGACGGGCGCTGGGTCTGGTTCGCCGAGCGACGCGGGCAGTGGATTTACAACACCGCCATGAGCGACTACGACCTCCGGGTCTACGATCGCGAATCGGGCGAAGTCGCGACGCGCGAGAATCGCTGGGGCTCGGCGTTTCGTCCAACGTTGTCTCCTGATGGACGCTGGCTGGTCTACGGCACCCGTCACATCAATGAGACGCGACTGCGCATTCGCGACCTGGAATCGAGCGAAGAACGTTGGTTCGTCTACCCCGTGCAGCGCGACGACCAGGAGTCGCGCGCCACGCTCGACACCTACCCCGGCATGACCTTCACGCCGGACTCGAAGCACCTCATTGCGACGTGGAACGGCAAGTTGTGGAAGGTGCCCGTCGAGGAGGGTGTCCCCACCGAAATCTCGCTCGAAGCCGATGTCGTGCAGGCGTTCGGACCCGCAGTGCACTTCCAGTATCCGATCGTCGATTCGGCGAGCTTCATCGTCAAGCAGATCCGCGACGCGGTTCCCTCCCCCGATGGCCGTCGCCTCGCCTTTGTGGCGCTGGACCGGCTGTATGTGATGGATTGGCCTAACGGGACGCCCCGTCGCCTGACGACAATGGATGTCGGCGAGTATCAGCCGGCGTGGAGCCCCAACGGGGAACAGATCGCGTATACGACGTGGAGCAACGCCGACGGCGGGCATCTATATGTCGTCCGCGCCGCAGGCGGCGCGTCCCCCCAGCGCCTGACGAGCCGGCCAGCGGCATTTCAGGAGCCGGTGTACTCGCCGGATGGACAGCGCATCGTCGCCGTCCGATCGCCGGCGCGGAACTTTCGTGAGCAGGTCGGTGGCGGCGCCTCCGATCTCGTGTGGGTGCCGGCCGCGGGTGGCGCCACGTCGGTGATCGCACCCAGTGGAGGGTTGTCCACGCCGCATTTCGCCCGGGACAGCAGCCGCATCTACGCGTACGGCGGCGGACGCGGACTCGTGTCGATGCGGTGGGACGGAACCGACGTGAAGACGCACCTTCGAGTGACTGGTGGTGGTGCGCCCGGTGGAGGCGGCGGGGGTGGGGGCGGCGCCTCGACCATCCTCATATCGCCTAACGGCGACCAGGCGCTCGCCCAGGTGCTGAGTGACCTGTACGTCGTGACGATTCCGTGGGTCGGCGGCACCGAGCCGACCGTGGCCGTCGGCAATCCGGAAAGCTCGACGTTCCCGGTGAGGAAGCTCACGGAGATCGGCGGCCAATTCCCGACCTGGAGCGCTGACGGCGAGAACGTGCATTGGTCGATCGGCAATGCGCACGTGGTCTACAACCTCGCTCGTGGCCGCGCCTTCGACGACTCGGTGCGCCGCGCCAACCCGGGACGGAGTGGACGGGGGGGCAACGCGGCCAGCGATTCCGCGTCGGCAAGCGGCCGCCAGGGCGGCCGCCAAGTTCAACAGTTCCAGCCCGAGGAGCGCCGCATCTTCATCTCAGCCCAGCGCGACGTGCCTAACGGAAGCGCCGTGCTGCGGGGGGCTCGCGTCATCACCATGAAGGGCGCGGAAGTGATCGAGAACGCCGATATCGTTGTGGTGAACAACCGCATCCGCGCCGTGGGCCGCCGGGGAAGCGTCACCGTTCCCGCGAATGCGCGCGTGATCGACGTTGCCGGCAAGACGATCGTCCCGGGGTACGTCGACGCGCATGCCCACTTGCGCGTGTCGCAAGGCGTGCACCGCGAACCGGTCTGGAGCTACGTCGCCAACCTTGCGTACGGCGTCACCGCCGCACGCGATCCCCAGACCGGAACGACCGACGTTCTTTCCTATGAGGACCAGGTCACGGCGGGACGCATACTTGGCCCGCGGATCTACTCAACAGGCCCCGGCGTGTTCTCATCGGAGAACATCCGCGACCTGGAGCATGCGCGTCGCATTCTCAAGCGCTACAGCGAGTACTACGACACCAAGACGCTGAAGCAGTACGTGGCCGGTAATCGCGAGCAGCGGCAGTGGGTGATTCAGGCGGCGCATGAGCTGAAGCTCATGCCGACGACCGAGGGCTCGCTCGACATCCGTATGAACGTGACGGAGCTGACGGACGGCTACAGCGGCCACGAACACACCATTCCCACCTTCCCGCTGCAGTCCGACCTCATTCGGATGATGGCCGAGTCGAAGACGGTCTATACGCCGACCATTCTCGTCGCGTATGGCGGGCCGTGGGCGGAGAACTACTGGTATGAGACACTCGACCTGCTCAACGACGACAAGCTGAAGCGGTTCACGCCATGGAGCGACCTGGAGTCGAAGATCCTGCGTCGCGGCGGTTCCACCGGCGCCGTGACCACCGGCGCCGGCGCCGGATGGTTCCATCCCACGCAGCACATCATGAAGCCGGTCGGTGAGTCGATCCGCGATCTCCTCGCCGCCGGTGGCACGGCGGGCGTGGGTTCACACGGCCAGTTGCAGGGCTTTGGCTACCACTGGGAACTCTGGTCCATCGCGATGGGAGGCATGTCGAACCACGACGCGCTCAAGATCGCCACCAGCATGGGCGCCACGGCAATCGGATTGGGCCAGGACATCGGCTCTATCGAAAACGGCAAGCTGGCCGACCTGGTCGTGCTCGACCGCAATCCGCTGGACAACATCCGCAACACGACCGCGATCCGTTATGTGATGAAGAACGGCCGGCTGTACAACGGCAACACGTTGGACGAGATCTGGCCGCGAGTGAAGAAGGCCGGACCGTTCTACTGGCAAGACGAAGAACCACCGCCGGACAAGCAGGAGTACAACGGCAACGCAAAGCCGAAACCCCGCACTCCGTAGGGTCGTCGGCTTTCGGTCGCGGGAACCGATCCGACTCCCGAGCGTCCGACGTCCACAGTTCAGGCTGGCGTAGGAAACGCGGGAGTCCGGGTCGTGTAGACCTTCTTTTGGTTTCCCGCGAATCCGTCGAGCATGAAGCGTTTCAGGAACACGTTGGTGCCGCACAAACAACCGGGTTGGTTGCCGGTCCGCCGCTTGGGATACTCGGCATTGCTGGCTGGAATGGCCTTCTGCAATGCCGACGACGCGCTAATCGGCGGGACGCCCAACGGACCGGCCGTCGAAGCAGGGTTTTCGGTTCTCACGCTGATTCGGGGCACCCAGGCCGGCGCCGGCGACCAGACGCGCGACGTCGCGGTCGACGCCGACGGCAACGTGTATGTGACCGGCGGCACCGGCGACCCCAGTTTCCCGACGACGCCTGGCGCGTACCAGCGCGCGTTTGGCCGAGGGATGTCGCCGACGTCGACCGGCTCCGAGGGCAACTGGGACGTCTTCGTGATGAAGTTTGCCGCCGATGGCCGTCTCCTCTGGTCCACGTTGCTCGGTGGTCCGAACTACGAGCGCGCGTATGCGATCGAAGTCGACGCTTCAGGCGTGTATCTCGCCGGGCGAGCTGGTGAGGGATTCCCCACGACCGGCGGCGTCGTGCAGCAGACGTTCGCCGGCGATCAGGGCGAGGCGGGGATCTACGGCAGCCAGGACGGGTTCGTCGCGAAGTTGTCGCTCGACGGCGGGTCGCTGCTGTTCGCGTCCTATCTCGGAGGTCCGGCCAACGAATTCATTCGCGACCTCGCCGTCGACGCGGGCGGCAACCTCTATGCCGCGCTCTCAGCCACGAAGCAGGGATTCCCGCACATCTCGTCAGGCGCTTTTCAACCGACGAATCACGGCCAGTCAGATGGCGCGGTTTGCCGCCTCGCCGCGGGCGCTTCCTCGGTGCGGTGGTGCACCTTCATCGGCGGCTCCGGTGACGACGGTATGGGACCGGCGATCCGCCTCGATGGATCGGGCGACGTCTATTACCTGCAGACGCTCAATTCGCGTGACGCGCCCACGACGCCGGGCGCCTACCAAGCGGTGGCGCCAGGCGGCGGCAGCGATTTGCTGCTCTCCAAGTTCTCGCCTCAGGGGACACTGATCTTCAGCACGTACTTTGGTGGCCGCGGGTCGGACGCCGGCGAGACGCACAACCTCTGGGTCACGAGCATTGGTGAGGCGTTCTTCGGCGCGTGGACCAACTCGAGCGATTTGCCCACGACAGAAAATGCCTACCAGAAAAGCCTCGGCGACGCCGGCGGCGGCGACGGATTTGTCGCCCGCCTCTCGGCAGACGGCCGATCGCTGATCGCGGGCACCTATCTGGGCGGCAGCCAGGAAGACGTCGTGGAAGGGATCGGGATGGACGGGAGCGGAAACGTCGTCGTGTCGGGCACCACCAACGGTGCGGGATTCCCTTCCATGGCCGGCGCGCCCCAACCACTTCTCGCCGGCCGCGAAGACGCCTTCATCGCGGTCCTGACGCCGAGCCTGACGAGTGTGATGCGGTCGACGTTTGTGGGCGGCAGCGGCCTCGATTTCGGTCGAACGATTGCCGTGGACGCGACACGTCGGGTCATTTACACCGGCGGGAACACCGAGTCCTCGGACTTTCCCACCAACGCGTCGGCGTTCCTCAAACAGTACGCCGGCCGGGACGCGTTTCTGGCGGGTTGGCGGTATTAGTCATCACGATATCGCCGTCAACGTCCTATCGCTGGATCGTCGCAGAATCCGGGACGTAGAGTCGCGCTTCGGCGCGGAGTGCGGTTAGCGTCTTCTCCACACGCCGGCCGCGAAGGGCCGCGGCGATTTCGTCGACAGGCTGGAGGCCGGAGAAGAGCGGGACCCAGATACGGGCGTCAGGCTTCTCCCGCATGCGCACCTCGAATGAGTCGGCGACCAGGCGCGGCGCCGTTCCCTGGAGGTCGTAGAACAACGGCGAGGTCAGCCAGCGACCGGGCGGGACGAACACCATGTCGTCGGGCCGGAATTCCTGTTTCATCTGAGCCGCGAGTCCGCGGTAGTCTCTCGGTGCGGGAATCGCGCGGTAGAAGTTGATGCTGGCCACATGGACGATGAGCACGACCGTGGCCATCGCGGCGGCGAGCACGCGGTGACGGGCCATGGCCACCAGCCCCGCCGACAACAGGACGACGAGAAACGGGACAAACGGCACCAATCCGCGGCTGACCAGCAGCGGCTTGTGGAGCGAGACCAGCGACAGCGCCGCCACCGGGAACAGCGCCAGCACCAGTGTGAACGCGGTGCCGTCGGCGAGGAGCGGGCGCGGCCTACGGTCGCGGAGGCGTTGAACGTGCGGCCACAGCCGGGGAAGCGCGAGCACGACCAGCCATGTCACGATCGCCACTGCTGCGGCAGTGGCCACCCATCCCTGCCGGATCCACGAGAGCAGCGCCAGGCCTAACGTGCAGAAGGCCGCGCCAAAGGCAATCGCGGTGGTGTCGCCCCGCGCCGCGACACCCTCTGCGGTGAAGTGTCGCTCGGCGTGTGCGCGAAGGCCAAACCAGAGGCAGGCGAGCGCCGCCACCAGCGCGGCGCCAACCGCCCACACAGGTTCGGACCGCTCCGGCAGCGAAAAGCCGTCAGGCTCGAAGAGGAAGCCGAACGCGAGGAAATTGCGGAGCCCGCGCAACGTTGCGTGGTCGAGATAGTCCACGCCCGAGTGCATCAGCGCATGTCCGACGAGCGGCGTCCCTAACATGATGACGATCGCCTGCGTGCGGAGGAGCCGTGGGTATTCGCCTGACGAGGCACGAGCAAACAGAATGACCGCGACGATCTGCGCCGCCAATAGCGCCCACGACAGCACGTGCGTGAAGAGCGCCAACCAGGTTATCACGATGTACGCCGCCTCTCGAAGCGGGGCGCGTTCTGGTTTTCGGAGCAAGTCGTAGAGCAGGATCGACGACAGCAGTCCGAGCGCGCACGCCATGATGTACATCCGGGCGTATTGGCTCCAGTAGATGTGATGGCCGTTGATGGCGAGCAGCGTCGCGGCCACGAGTCCG
Source organism: uncultured Gemmatimonadaceae bacterium (assembly GCA_964608035.1). Lineage (GTDB taxonomy): Bacteria > Gemmatimonadota > Gemmatimonadetes > Gemmatimonadales > Gemmatimonadaceae > JABWBJ01. The sequence goes on from CAZSNV010000118.1 coordinate 7,718, forward strand.
GTCACTGGATCGAACAGACGAACGGCGAACACAAAGACCAGGGCGACGCAAGCAACGCCCAGCAGGACCGAGGGCAGCCGGATCGAAAACAGTCCGGTGCCGAAGGCGCGCGTCCAGCCGAACATGAAGAAGTAGTAGCCCGGCGGGTGCAGCTCGCCTTGCCAGTGCCAGAGAACCACGTCTTTGATGTTGGTCCGTGGCGGCGGCTCGGAGATGTTTGCCGGCAGTTCGATGCCCGGCACGTACACTTCGACGTGCGTCATCCCGCGCTGTTCGAGTCCGTACAATCGCAGGATTGCTGCGACGCAGAGGATCACCGCGAGAAGAGCGAGGTGCCACCGGCGAACGGGCCATGCCTCGCTTGTCCGGGCGCCTGAAGTCGTTCCCTTCTCCACCTCGGCTAATCGCCGCTCATTCCGCCAGTGTTGGAGCAGACCGAACGCCACGAGCAGGCTGCCGCTGCCCATGGCGGCGACGATGAGGACGTGACGGAGGTTCATTGAGGTGCGCTTGCCGGAGGGGACAGCCTTCGACAGCAATCTGCGGGCCAGCCCGCCTTGCCGCGACGGTCCCTGCGTTGTTTTTGACCCTTCGACTGGGTGGCATTCTTCGTCAGGCGTCGTCGACCAACTCGTTTACCCTGTGAATCGACCCGACCTCTGACTAGTCGGTTCTGAGCGCCTCCGTTGGGTCCGCTGCCATCGCTCGCCGCGCCGGGACATAACAGGCCAGCAGCGCGACCGCGCCTAACAGGGTGGCAACTCCTGCGAGCGTCACCAGGTCGCGCGGCGGTACCCGGAAGAGCAGCTCACGCAGGAGTGGCGTCGCCAGATACGACGCTGCCGCGCCAATCACGACGCCGATGAGTGCGAGACGCGCCCCGCCTCGCAGGACCATTCGCAGTACGTCCGTTGGAGATGCTCCGAGCGCCAGCCGGACTCCGAATTCCCTCAGCCGGCCACTCACGTTGAGCGACATGACGCCGTAGATGCCGATAGCGGCGAGGAGAATGGCCGCGACAGCGAAGCCGGTGAGCAAACCATTCGTCAGGCGGCGCGGCACGAGCGTGCGGGCGAGCGCCTTCTCGAGCGTGCTCACGTTGAAGAGCGGCAGCGCGGGATCGAGACTGGCGACGGCGCCCCGAATCGAGGGGACGAGCGATTCCGGAGTCCCCGTGGCGCGCACGACGAAGTACATCGACCAGACCGTGCTTTGGTCAAACGGTTCGTAGACCTGGAGGCTGGCGTCTTCGTCCAGGCTGTTGTGCTTGATGTTGGGTACGACACCGACGATTGTCAGCCAGCGGTTGCGAGCCGGGTCACCACCATGCCGTATCCGTTTGCCGATGGGGCTTTCGCCCGGCCAGTACCGGCGGACCAGGCTTTCGTCAACGATCGTCACCGACGGAGACGAGGGGCCGTCGGCCTTCGTGAAGGGGCGTCCGTGCACGATCGGCGTGCCAACGGCGTCGAAGTACTCCGGCGTGACGTACCGGATATTGGCCACCAGCGTCGGCTCGTTAGGTCCCGGCTCGCGTCCCTCGGCGATGATGTTGTCCTGCGGATTGCCCGGTGCGAGCGGTGGGCGACTGACCGCGCCGACCCGCTCAACGCCGGGAATCGCCGCCACACGCTCGAGGACCTGGTCCATGAACTGCCGCACGACGGTGTCGGTCTGATATCGCCGGCCCGGAAACGCGATCTGTGCGGTCAGCACATTTTCCATCCGGTAGCCGGTTTCGACGTCCATCAGGTTGCGGAAGCTGCGGATCAACAGCGCGGCGCCGCTGAGCAGGACGAGCGAAAGCGCCATCTGAATGACGACGAATGCGTCCGTTGCCCTGCGGTGGCCAGGACCACCGCTACCGCGAGCACCATCTCGCAGGGCCGACTGGAGGTCAACCCGGGAGGCGCGAAACGCGGGGACGATCGCGAACACCAGGCCGGCGACAGTCGCGGTTCCGAACCCGAAGAGCAGCACCGTTGGATCGAGCGTCACCTGGTCGATGCGGGGAATGCGGTCGCCCGGAAGCGTCCGGATGAGCCGCAGGCTCCACCAGGTGACCAGCAGGCCGGTTGTCAGGCCGAGCAGCAGTATGAGGCCGGCTTCGGTCATGAGTTGCGACCGGATCCGGGGCGCGCTGGCGCCTAACGCGCATCGCACGGCCAGTTCGCGCGTGCGCTGAACGGCGCGGGCCAGCATCAGGTTGGCGACGTTGGCGCATCCGATGAACAGCACGAGGGCGACCGACGCCAGCAGCACCACCAGTGGCGTGCGGACGTCTCCCGCCAGCCGCGTCGTCAGCGGCATCGCCACGACCAGTGATCCGCCAGGCTTCGCATTGGGGAAGACGTCCGGGCGACTGATCGCGAGGTCATCGCTCAACCGCGCCATCTCACGCCGCGCATCCTCCACGGTGAGGCCGTCCCTGAGCCGGCCGACAGTCGTGAAGCACCAGCAGTTGAATCCCTGCCCCGAGAGGCGGAGGGGCACCCAGAGACGGCTGCGCGCCGGGAACTCGAAGCCGGCCGGCATCACACCGACGACCGTGGTCGGCAGGTCATTGATCCGGATGGCACGGCCAACAATCGAGGAATCGGCGCCGAAGCGCTGCCGCCACAGCGCATCACTGAGGATCACCACGAGCCCGCCGTTCGGCCGCTCTTCGTCCAGGGTAAACGTGCGGCCTAACGCCGGCGGGACGCGCATCACCGTGAAGAAGTTGTGCGTGACCCAGGCGCCGTCGATGCGCGCCGGCTCGCCGCCGTCGGTCAGCGTCATCGACGCATTGTTGTACGCCGCCACCGACTCGAGCGTCTGCGTGTGCGCTCGCTGGTACGTGAAGAGGCCGTCGGGAAGGTAGACCTCGGGGAGTCCCTTGTCCGGTGCGCTCCCCCAGTAAGCGATCAGGCGATCGGAGCCCGGGAACGGCAGGGGCTTGAGCAGAACCGTATTGACGACGCTGAAGATCGTAGCTGTTGCCGCGATGCCCAGTGCGACGAGCAGCACCACGGCGGCGGTGAACGCCGGACGCAGGCGAAGGATGCGCAGGCCGAACCGAAGGTCCTGCCAGACATTGGCGAGGCGCGATCCGGCCGCCGCGCCCACAGGCACTGCCTGACGAGCCCGCACCCGGCCCGTTCCCGCGAGCGCGCGGGCGAGGGTGTCGTCGCTCAGGACATTGACCGCTTCCCGAAACGCATCTGTTTCACTGAGGCCCTTCGAGCGGGCTTCCCGGTACTCGTCGTCCAGGTGCTGCGCCAACTCGTCGACGATCTCCGCCTCGCGCGCCGGAGCAATGTGCAGCCTGGTGAGGCGCGAGCGGATCTCCTCCCGGAAGTCAGGCATGGCTTTTCCCGGTGACGCGCCCGATCGCTACCACGAGCGCGTCCCAGCTCCGGCGTTGTGCGTTGAGATACTTCCGGCCGGCAGCCGTTATGCGATAGAAGCGGCGCCGTCGCTGCCCCGCTTTCTCGACCCACCGCCCCTCGATCAGGCCCCGGTCCTCGAGACGGTAGAGGAGCGGGTAGAGGCTGGCGACGTGGAACTTGAGCACGCCGCGCGAAAGAGACGTGATCCGCTTGGAGAGATCGTACCCGTGCCGCGCCTCGTGCTCAATGAGCGACAGGATCAGCAGCGTCGCGCTTCCCTTTTTCATTCCGAGGTCGAGCATGTTGCAGTCCGTTATGTATCAGTCATACATATATGACCCCCGGCTGCCAACGGCAAGAGCGCCGTTCGTGCCCCGCACCGTTCGTGCCCCGCGCCGTTCGGGCCCCGCGCCGTTCGGGCCCTGCGCTGTTCGGGCCCTGCGCCGTTCGGGCCCTTCGCCGTTCCGATGTTAGCTACGGCGACGCAGGCCGCCGGCGCGGAGCGGCATCCATCTGCTCGAGCGCCGCCATCACGCGGGATAGCGCGACCGCCGTAAAGTCGAGAGGCCTCGCCAGCGGTGCCGATGCGCTGCGAAATGAACGCTCCAGGTACGGCTGCGCGGCACCGACGTCGCGCACGGTGATGACCCACGATACCGAGTCCACCGCGGCGGATGAGGAGCTGGCCGCAATCGACACCATCAGCTCAGCCTTCAGCGCCCCGAGAACGGTCTCGCGGTTGCGCGACCGGGCCAGCAACTCGAGTGTCGAATCGCGCGGTACCACGACAAACCGCGGTAGACCGCGCACGGCAGCGCGAAGTGCGTCCATGACCAGCGAGCCCGCCTCCTGCACCTGCAGGTTGTCATGCGGCGGATGATTCCAGATCGCCAGGCGTCGCGGCGGTCCCAAATTCTGGGCACGCTCCTCGAACGCTCGCACGTCCGGGTCCGTGACCCCAACACGTGGCGCGCGATCCATCGTCGTCAGCCGCCGCACTGCATTGGCAGCGGTGGAGTCGATCCCGATGCGCATGCTGTCCCGGGTGATCCGGCGCGACGCCGCGTTATTCGCATATGACGCGTGAGCAGTGAGGTCCCGCAGCTGCAGTAGTCCCGAGAACGTGCTGTCCCGGCGCATCGGCGCCTGGGCGAGCACCACAATGTCATGACCACCCGCCGTCGCGAGTGAATCGAGCGCGCCCTGACCGCGCACCTCGCCCTCCGTCGTCGTCACCTGAAATCGCTCGGCGTCCAGCATCTGCGCCAGACGACTCGACAGCGCACGACTGATCGAGTCGGGGCTGGCGACGAGAAGCGCCCTTCGCCTCGGTCCGAGATTGGCCGCCCGTTCCTCAAATGCCGCGCGCGAAACCGAATTGGGCGACGGGGGGGGCGCACGATCGGTTCCGGTGGCGCTTGCTGCCTGAACAGGAGCGCAAGGTCGGCGAGAGAATCCACCACGCCGCGCGGCGGCGAGGCGTTCGACCGGCGGCCGGAACCTGCCGCTAGCGGAGAAGCGTCGGTGGACGCAACGGCCAGACGACCGCCTGACGAGTCTGGCCTCGCCGGCTGCGGTGGTGGAGTGACGACCGTTGAAGGCGGTGGCAGAGCGGTACTCGCAACCGGTGTTGTGTCACCCTTGGCCGCCGGAGTCTGCTGATTCACTACCGTCGAATCAGCATCTGCTGCCGAGCGTTTCCCCATCCGCGTTGCGAGCGCGACGACTGCAACCAGTCCCAGTCCACCGATGGCGACCGGTGCCACCCAACGCTGCCGGCGTTTGCGAATCGGGGCGCGCGGCGTATAGTCGCCCGATGGCATGACGATTTCATCCAGCGCCGCACGAACCGCTTGCGCGGTAGCGGGTCGATCATCGGGATCCTTCTCCAGGCACCGCATGAGCAGCCGCGCCAGTGGGCTCGGCACATCGGGACGTTTCAGTTCGAGCGGCGCCGGATTGCGCGTGAGTTGCGCCGCGAGAGTGGCCTGAGGCGAACGTTCAGCGAACGTGGGTGCTCCGGTCAGAAGCTCGTAGCCGAGTAGCCCGACGGCGTAGATGTCGACGCGATGATCCGCGGCGGGATCGCCCGCAAGCTGCTCCGGAGCCATGTACTGCGGCGTACCGATGGCCATGCCGCTCGTGGTCATGCCCACAGCCGGCAGCGATGCCGACAGCGCCTTCGCGACGCCAAAGTCAGCAACGACCGCGTGCAAGCCGCTTCGCAGGACGTTGGCCGGCTTCACGTCGCGGTGCATGACCCCTCGGGCATGCGCATACGCCAGCGCGTCGACGACGTCCAATAGAATGCCGAGAACCTCGCGAGTCCCAAACCGTGTTCCGTGAGCAAGCGCGTGCTTCAGTGACTCGCCCTCGATGAACGGCATCGTGTAGTACAGGATGCCTTCGGTGTCTCCTGCCGAGAGGAGCGGGACGATGTGCGGGTGCTGCAACTGTGCGGCGAGCTGTATCTCGCGCCGAAAGCGCTCGCGGTTCACGCCGGCGGCCACATCCGGTGGGAGCACTTTGACGACGACTTTCCGGTTGAGCGCCCGTTCCGTGGCGACAAACACGCGGCTCATCCCGCCGCCGCTTAACTCGCTTTCAACGTCGTACGCGGGCTCGAGTGCCCGTCGAAGCGCTTCAACCAGCGGGTCAAGCGGTAGCGTCATGGTTGGCGCAGGACGACGACGGGGACATGGCTCAATTCACCCTTGGAAGAGGCTAGTGCTGTGTCGGGCTTGTGCCGGGGGCACGTCCGCCCAGCGTCGTTATTGAGACACTACGCTCCGCCTACTGGTGTCGCAAGGCGAGGTCGTGCGTTGCGAGTCCTGCGGAAAGGACACGCCCCGATCGTTTCGACCGGGGCGCCTTCACTTCTGCATTTTGCATTTTGCATTCTGCATTCTGCATTCTATCGGTACTCC
>CAZSNV010000119.1:0-13892 GCA_964608035.1 uncultured Gemmatimonadaceae bacterium
CAACACGGAGGTCGCGGAGGTCACGGAGGCAACCTGGTTCCGAAAGTCGTTGCCTCGCCGGTGGCCTCCGCGACCTCCGTGACCTCTGTGTTGAAGTCTTTTGTGGGAACCGGCTTGACTGAGCGGGATGACGAGCTTTCCGACGCTAACTGGTAGAAGACATCGGTTCGGATGCTGGACGGATCGGCATTCCACTCGTCCTGCCAATGACCGTACACTTCCCAATTCGGGCCCGCGAGCTGACGCTTGTGAGCGGCGCACCATTCCCGGATCGCGCGGTGCGCGGCGCCGAGTTGCTGATACGGCCCGAAGTGAACCACCGATACGGCATCGCCCGATGGAGTCGCCGACTGTACCACTTCGCCTCCGACCGGAAGCGAGTCATTCAGTTCGACGCCGACTTCAAGGCGGATGGTCCCGTCCCAATAGATGGCCACGTTGCGGCCAGCCTTGAGTTGCTGTGCCCGGACATACGACCAGACAATCCCGCACCCCTCGGGAACAAGAGTTGAGAGCTCGGAGGCGCGCGCCTGACGACGCACCACGGCGAGTGGAACGCTGGCGACGTGGGTGAGCTGGACTTCAGAGAGCGCCATGCTTCTCCCGGCTTGGAGGAGTGCTGCCAGCGGCTCGAACTCCAAAGATACAACCGCCGGACGCCGCGGCTACCAGGCGCTGCCAGCCGCATCACGTGTTAGGCGGGACAACAACCTCCTGATCCTTCACACGCCGAACTGCCGCAAGTGGTGGTCGGTGTGCTTATAGGCCCACCGCTGCCAGTCCAGCACTGACATGATGCCGAAAAATCCGTGGGCCGGGTCGAGAGAACCAGGACGCGCCGCGGCGAGTCCTTCCAGCGAGGTGATCGCTCGCTTCAGGTCCGCGGCGAACACCGACGGACGTGTGCCGGCGAGTCGTGGGTCATGACGCGGATTCGTCCGCCAACCATGCGGCCATCGGAAAGGCGTCCACAGCCCCAGCCCCCTGACAATTCTCCGCTGACGTTGCAGGACGGGGCGGTCACGTGGTCGGATCAGGAGGACCATCTCGACCGCATCGCCGAGGTGACACAGCATCTCATGAGCGGTCAGCGTGCCCCAACGTCGCTGGCTGTCGGGCATGATCGCCGCCAGTCGGGTTGTCAGATTACGCAAGACCAGAGGGTTCGCGATCGTCTTCACTTCATGCGAACCGTGGGTTCGTCGAGTTTTGGAAATCGGATACGCCGGAGTGGACGGATCAAACCGATCATGCACCAGCTGAGGGCCTCGGGGAGATCAGGCGGTGGCACTTTGGCTGGGCCGCCGTATCCGCCCGTTCCGACAAATCCGAGTTCCTGATTTCGACGAATCCTGGTGAACGAGACTTTTGCATCGGTACACTGGCACGGTTCGCCGTTCGCGCACGGGCCGCGGAGCCAGTCTCTCATGGCTCCGGCTTATGGCACACCGCTTCAATGTTGTAGCCGTCTGGATCCAGAACGAAAGCGCCGTAGTAGTTCGCGTGATAGTTGGGACGCAGGCCCGGCGCTCCATTGTCGCGCGCTCCGGCGCTGAGGGCCGCGTGGTGGAAGGCATCGACCGAATTGCGATCGTCACTGGAGAACGCGACATGCAGGGCTGGCCCGCCACAGCCGGACACATCCGGCGCCGCGACCTGGGCCTGTGTGACGTCGCCCCGCTTGATCCAGAACGCGGGGATAAAGCCCTTCCTGAAGCCGGCGCCGGAGTCGGTTTCCATGGCGAGGACGTAGCCCAGGGGCGCCAGCGTCGCCTCGTAGAATCGCTTACTAAGGTCGTAGTCCCTAACGCGCAGGCTCACGTGATCCAGCACAGTTCTCTCCCTGTCACCTCAGGAATCCCGCTGTTTCTCCCGGCGGGAATAGTGAAGGCCGACCACGCCGGTCGGATATGGTGTCGCGGACAGCAAGGTAAACGTTGCGAACACTCCAGTCGGCAGCACACGCTTGCCGCTTCCCAGCGTCAGCGGATACACGAGCAAGTGTAATTCGTCCACCAGGTCATGCGCGACCAGGGCGTGAACGAGCTGGCTGCTGCCGTCCGTCAGGATGTTCTTGCCGGGCTCCGCCTTCAACGCGCGCACCGATTCGATCACGTTCTCGCGGAGGATCGTCGTGTTACGCCACGTGGGCTGCTCGAGTGTCTTCGACACCACGTATTTCCTGGGTGCATTCATCGCATCACCAAAGGGGTCGCCCGGAGGCAGCGGTTCAAACGCCTCGGCGTGCGTCACATAAGTGCGTCGCCCCAGGAGAAACGCATCACAATCGTTCATCAACGCGAAGAAGCTCTTGCCGATGTCATCGTGCCAATAGGGAATCGTCCACCCACCGTGCTCGAACCCTCCATCGCGATCTTCGTCCTTGCCCCCCGGCGCCTGCATCACGCCGTCCAGACTCACGAACTCGGAAACAATGAGCTTTCTCATAGGAATCTCCACAAAGGTTCACGCCGATTGCCTTCACCTCAGCGTCGAACAGGGGACACCGGAATCGACACATCGTTTGGAGATGGAGCGTTATGATGGCCACGCGCGCCTGTCGTATCGGCCCGCCGCATGTTGCAACCAAACCGAGGCTTACGCACTCGTGAGGGGGAATTGGGCGCCCCTTACTTTGCCGTCTTGTCGTCGCCAGACTTCAACGTATCTGGCGTTGCTGGCATGAAGTCTCCTTCCAGACGCTCCAGGATAGCAGTGCACCGCTCTGGCTCGTCACCAGAGCGATTCCTGCGGAGGTCGCGATGGCACGGATTCATGCCGTCTGTTTAACGGCTGGACTGCTTTCCCTCATACCTTGGGTGGTCGGCGCCCAGGGCGAGCGGCGCGTGATCCGCGGAGCCGTCACAGATACCGCTGGCGCGCGCGTGGCCTATGTCAACGTCCGCTGGGGCCGCGCGACCGTCATCACCGACGACTCGGGGCGCTTTTCGGTGGCTCTGAATGACGGCAAGGCGACGAGACTCGAGTTTCGCCGCATCGGGTATCTCCCAACGGATGTCCAGCTTGCCGCTGGCGGTGACACGACCCTTTCAGTGGCGCTGATCCCGAACGCGCAGTTGCTCTCTACCGCCCGGGTGCAGGTGCCGCAGCTTATGGTGAAACTCGAGCGCGCAGGCTTCTACCGCCGGATGACCGATCGCGAAAAGGGTGTCAATTCCGGACACTTCATCACGGCCGAAGACATCGAGAAACGCAACGTCCCCTTTCACTTCACCGCGATGCTCGAGGGAATCCCGTCCGTCCGGATTCACATCGACAACCACGGACTGAGGACCCCACTGGGGATGCAGGATGGCGGATGTGTCATGACCACCTACCTGGATGGAATGCGATTGGTGGCCTACACACAACAGAGACTCTCTACGCCGACCGGCTTCTATGATCGACCGAAACTGGGGACGGAGCGCCCGGGAGTAGGCGGTCTTGATGGCCTGATCCAGACGGGTTCCGTCGCTGCAATCGAGGTGTATTCGCGCGCGGGCCAGGCACCGCCGGAGTATCAGTCACTCAACGGCAATTGCGGCGTCATCCTCATCTGGACGAAGTAGCACTTCAGCGTCAGCCATGCCATGCGCCCGCTGCGCGTGGTCGCTCCCCGTCCGCCATGCGTTAGGCGCCCAACCAGCCGCCTGATGGAATAGTGTTCGGCTGCGCGATCAAAAAGGTGCCGCCGCGGGAGCATTTGCCGAGCCTGCCGGCCCGCCTTGACATGTGACCAAATGGTCACATATTGTCCGCCATGGACACGGTCTTCAAGGCACTCGCGGATGCCACCCGGCGGAGACTGCTCGACAAGCTCTTCAAGCGCGATGGTCAGACGCTGGGTGAACTGGAGCGACGGCTGGCCATGACGCGCTTCGGCGTGATGAAGCACCTCCGTGTGCTGGAAGACGCCGGGCTGGTGGTCACGAAGCGACGCGGGCGCGAGAAGCTGCACTTCCTGAACGCCGTTCCCATCCGCCGGATCCACGACCGCTGGATCGACAAATACGCCGCGCCCATGGCGGCGCTGCTCACCGGCCTCAAGGCCGACATCGAGGAGGAAGAAATGGAAAAGGTCTACGAGATCTACATCAAGACGACGCCTGAACGCCTGTGGCGGGCGATCACGGATCCCGAGATGCGCGCCAAATATTCCTTTGGCGTCGCGACGCACTCGCAGTGGACGCCTGGCTCGTCGTATCAGGCCAGTGTCACTGCGGACGCCGCCGGGGGGGAGCCTTTCCTGATCGCCGAGGGAGAGAACGTCGAGGTGGAGCCGCCGCGCCGTCTGGTGCAGACGTTCCGCGCGCTCTGGGGTGACGCCGTCAAGGCCGAGGGCGCGTCGCGTGTCACGTGGGACATCGAAGCCGTCGGCGATTCGTGTCGGCTGACGGTGACGCACGATCGCCTGCGCGCCGATGCGAACGCGGAGCTGTACGGCGGCTGGCCGATGATCCTGTCGGGGCTCAAGACCCTGCTCGAGACAGGGGAACTGCTCACGACGCCGGGTTCCCTGCGTTACGTCAACCAGCCGGCAGCCTGGTAATGGATGATTCGCCGCCGGCAATGCGGCCGGCGGCGGCGATACCGGAGTGACTCCATGAAACTCGACGTCTACCTGAATTACCGCGGAAACTGCGAGCAGGCATTCCGCTTCTATGAGCAACACCTTGGCGGCAGGATCACCGGGGTGGTCCGACATGGGGAACAGCCCAATCCCAACGTGGCGGCCGACTGGAAGGAGAAGATCCTTCACGCACGCATCGAGATCGGCGCGACGGTACTAATGGGTGCGGACATTCCGCAGAGCGAACCGATGCGAAGTGCCTATCTCGCGCTGACGCTGGATACTGAGGCGGAGGCGGAGCGCGTGTACGCGCTGCTCACGGACGGCGGCGAGATCTTCATGAAGATGGAAAAGACACCGTTCGCCAATCGCTTCGCCATGCTTCGCGACAAGTTCGGGACGTCCTGGATGCTTCTTCATCAACCTCAATCCATGCAACCCACGTAGGCTGGTCAGCCTGGCGGCACAGCGCCGGCCGCGGGCCAGTCCGTATCGCCCACACGATGCAACACCAGTTCGAGAAACCGAACAGGTTCGCGGTTCGCGGTTCTTCGTTCGGCGACTTCGCTCCAGACGCCATTCGTGACGGCGATCGTGAACCGAACGGTGGCGTCGCCGGCCGGATACTCCAGCGTGAACCCGCCGGCGGTGGGAGCGACCGCCACGTCGGCGATACTTCCCTCGGTATACACTCGCAGACTGTAGCTCTTGCTGGATGCGTTGAATGAAATGATCTCGAAGTTCGTCGCGGTCAGTCGCCCTTGAGGGCCATACGATCGTCCCTCCAGGACTCTCACTGCGCCTTCACCCATGGTTCCCACACGGATCGTTTGTGAGAACGACCACTTCCCGCCCGAAGGCAGGAGGGTCCAGCCTGTGCCGCGCCACACGCCATCGAGCACTTTCAACGCGTCCATTGCCGATCGATGCGGGGCGAGCAACGAATCAAGGCCCGGCGCGGTTTGCGCTTGGAGTGGCGAAATGGACAGGGCTGTGAGCGCGACGCCCACGACCAAACCGCGGAAATACCGGAATGCGTGCATAAGCGAGTGGTGATCGGTGAGTGTCAAGGATGGAACTTGGGCTATCCGCGGCATCGCCGAAACGGGGTAGATTCCTCGGCCGGACGGCTATGGACAAGACTTGATCAGTTATATGTCCGCAAAGAACCAGACACACCACCTACTTCGCGTCATCGGCGTCGGCGCACTCGTTGCGACGGTTGCGGCCCTGGCCTGGCCTGCTCCGCCCCCCGACGTGGCCGACGCACCAGTCGGCGCGCAGCGATTTGTCTGGGGCCGCGATTCGGTCTGGAGTGCGCTCGAGAGCAGCTTCGCCAGCAACCGGGCCGACGGCTGTACCCACGAGCGCTTCGCTCGGTCTATGGCGCGTTCGGTCGACGCAATGTTGGCGAGGCTTCGTAAGGAGCGGACCACGGCAACGGCCGCATCACTCGACTTGCTCGAAGACGCCTTTTTCAGGCTCGCGGCGCGGGCTGCCGCGTGTGGAGCGCTCGCGAACGACTACGTCGCGCTCCAGGGTCGGCTGCGCGAAGCAATCAAGTGGCAGTCGACTAAGTGGGACCTGACAGCCCGCGAAGTGCGCGACCGGTTGTATCGGTCGCTCTACGGCAGTCGCGCCGCCGTCGAAGAAGTCATGCTGCAGCATCAGGATATTGTGCACACGCTTCACGTGGGCTCTAGCGTACGTTCGGCGACGCCATCAGCCACGTCGCAAGGCGTCGAGCTGCACTCGGGCGACATCCTCGTGTCACGCGGCGGCTACCCGACTTCGGCGCTGATCGCTCGCGGCAACGACTACCCGGGGAACTTCTCACACATCGCTCTCGTGCACGTTGACTCCGCCAGTCGCGAGATCTCGGTGATCGAGGCCCACATCGAGCAGGGCGTGGTGGTTTCCACCGCGGATCAGTACCTCGCCGACAAGAAGCTCCGTGTGATGCTGCTGCGGCCGCGACCCGACCTGCCTGAATTGCAGCGCGATCCGATGCTCCCCCACCGCGTCGCGGCCAGCATGCTCCAGCGGGCCCGCACGGAGCACATCCCGTATGACTTCACTATGGACTACGCCGATCCCGCACGGCTGTTCTGTTCCGAAGTGGCGTCGGCGGCGTACCGCGAGCACGGCATCACCTTGTGGACGGGCATCTCGACGATTTCCGCGCCGGGGCTGCGTCGCTGGCTGGCGTCGTTCGGCGTCAGGCAGTTCGAAACCCAGGAGCCGTCAGACCTGGAGTACGATCCCCAGCTTGCCGTGGTGGCCGAATGGCGCGACGCGGCGTCACTGTTCGACGACCACATGGACAACGCCGTGACGGACGCGATGCTCGAAGGCGCCGAGCGCGGCGACGCGCTGGAGTTCGACTGGTACGCGCTGCCGATGGCTCGGCTGCTCAAGGGCTACAGCAGGGTGCGCGAGCGGTTGGGTGGCGTCGGGCCCATCCCTGAGGGGATGGCGCCGGCGGCGGCACTCAGAAACCGTTCGTACAATGCGCGGCACGCCGAGCTCAAGGGGGCGCTCGGCGTCGAGGTGGAGCAGTGGACGGCCGCGAAGGGCTACCGCCCGCCCTACTGGACGCTGGTGTCGATGGCGTCTCAGGCGGCGCGGGAACCGCAGCCTCGTTAGTGTCGTCGTTTAGGGAACTCGTCGTGTTCAGCACTCGTTAGGCCTCGTTCGATCAGATCCTGGCCTTAACTCGCACCGAGGAGAATGCCCGAAGCGATCATGACCAGGCCTCCAACGCGCGCCACGCGGGCGCCAATACGTCCGGTTTGCTCGAGCAGGATGAAGGCGGTCAGCGCGCCTACCCACACGAGATTCATCACCCCGACAGCGAAAAGCACGCACATCAGCGCCCAGCAGCAGCCGAGGCAGAAGCTGCCGTGCCGAAGTCCCATCTGGAGGGCGCCTCTGGCTCCCTCACGCCAGTTGGCCAGCAGAAAGCCCAGGGGACTCTGGCAATGCCTCAGACATGCGCCCTTCGCCGGTGTCAGCTGATACGCGCCCGCCGCGATCAGGATTGCACCTCCGAGTCGTGGGCTCGCAGCAGCCAGCGTGGATGACAATAGCGCACCCTCGTGCAACGCCCACTGCGTGAGCGCGGCACACACGCTGAAACCTAACCAGAGCGTGATGTAGCCGAGCGCGAACAGCAGCACTGCCAGCGGCACACCGCGTTGGGCACGTCGGCTCTGCATTTCAGCAAACAGGAGCAGCACGGGTGCCGCCGTTGCGCTCATCATGCCGACCATCATCACGGCCCACATGACGGTCGTGAAGAGGACGTCCGATGCATCCCATGGCGCGTCCATGATCATTCCCATCTGCGCCATCGCCGTCTCCGATTCGGCGGACGCGGCCATCCGATGATCGAGATGGACGAGATACGCCCATGCCAGGGCGGTGATCAGGAGAATGCAGCCTGCGATCAGGAAGCGGTCGCGGCGGGGAAGAGCCGCGACCGATGACTGGCTACGCACTTCGCCAGTTGAATGGGGCGTACTGACCGTTGTTCTTTCCGCTCGTGTCGTTCCACCGCAAGCCGAGCGCGTCGACGTGACTCTTCAACGCATGCGCGAGGGCAAAACGATTTGCGGCCGGATGCCCGGTGTTGTCCAGGTGCAGTGGCTCGGTCGCGTTAGGGTTGATCCCCATGGCGCCCTCGGCAGACATGTCGACCAGGCTCGCTGCCGTGACGGACCACTTGGCACCGCTGCGCTCGAATTGGATCGGCGCCGATTCCACGCCGAGAAACGTTCCGACCAGACCGCCTAACGCAGCCATGGGTCCGCCCGCGGAACCGCTGGCGATCGCGGCGATGGCTTCCCGTTGCTCGGCACTGGCGCGCTCGTCGGCGATGACACCTACCGACCAGTTTCCCTTGCCCATCGCTTCGGGCGTCAGTCCGAGGACAATGAATCCGAGACCGTCAAGCGATACCGTGCCGTAACTGCCTCGTTCGATCTGAAACGCCATGGCAAACGTGCACGACCCGTGGGTTGGGTTGACGGCCATCTGACCAAGAGTGCAGGGACATACGAAATCGCAACTGCACGTTTCGTAGTACTGTCCGCTCGCCTTCCACGATGGTGCCGTCATTTTCTCCACCTGCGCTGAGGTAGTTACTGCGGGCACCGGATCTGGTCGCCCGTCTGAAATCATACGTGGTTCTCGCGCTCGCGCCACTTGCCCGGCGGCTCCGGCTCCTTGACAGCCGCTATCCGCGGGCGGTAGACACGACCGGGGGCGGCCGATCCTCTTCCCCGCAACCTGGCAGGCCACGCCAAATGATCAACTCGACGATTTGGGAAGCCGGGGCGGACGTCACACTCGCCGTGCTGCTCCTCTGGCCCGTCCGCGCCCGCCTCCGGACGATAGCCTCGGCGATTCCGCGCCGGTACATGCTGTTCTGCCTGGGAGGCGCGGTCCTGCTGCTTGGCGGACAGGTTGTCAGCCGGGGAGAGGCGACGTACCCGCTGGCGGATTGGGACATGTATACGGAGCGCCGTCCGGACGATCCGCGGTTCATCGACTACCTCGCCGAGCTCTCGAGCGGCCGGGAGGAGCGGCTGCTCATCGGTCAACTCTTCACGGCGGGCGGCCGCCACTTCCGCGCGCGCATCGACAAGGTCGTGTTTGCGATCGAGCAATCGCCGCCCGGCTCGGCTCCGCAGGCGATCGATGATCTCGAGGCCATGCTGGCGGCGCTCGCCGGGGCGTATGCCGAGCAGCATCCACCGGAATCCGTGCGGACCATTCGCCTGTGGAGCGTCACCGTACCGGCCCGGGACTACAAGGGCCCGGCGTCGATTTCCAGGAAACTCCTGCGCGAGTACCGGGTGCAGTGAGCCGGAACGGGTTCCTCCACGAGAATGCGACGGCGCGGCACCTGGCCGCGCTCCGCATCTGGGTGTTTGCGATGTGGATCGCCGACCTGCTGAAGGATCCGATCACCGACCTTGCCGCGGTCCCGTTCTCGTACTTCCAGCCCGTGGGGGTGCTGCGCTGGTTGCCGGTGAGCTTCTGGAGCGCGGTGCACACGGAGCAGGTGCTGCGACTGTGGTGGGCGACGCTCCTCGTGCTGCTGGTCCTGGCGGCGTTAGGCACACGGTATTATCGCGTCATCGCGGGTGCGGCGTGCGTCCTGCTGACGCTGTATCAGGGCATGATCTTCGGGTTCGGCGAGGTCACCCATGCCGAGCTGGTCGCGTTGTACACCGTGTACATACTGGCCGTGTTTCCCTCGGCAGACGCCCTCGCGATCCGGCGCGTGCGAGAGCCCCCGGCGCCGGGACCGGTGTATCAGGCGGCGCTGCTCGCGGCGACGATCACGCTGTTGTCCACCTACATGTTCACCGGCGCGCGCCGGCTCTTCGCGGGCGGAATCGACATCTTCCTGGACGGCACCATCCTGAGCATGGTCGCCGACGGAGCAGCCACGCCGGATCATTTCCAGCGAGCGGTCGGCCTGTGGACACTCGAATCGCCGCTATGGACCGCGGGACTCCAGATTGGCTTCGCGGCCGTCACGATCTTCGAGATTCTCAGCCTGTTGTGCCTGAGCTCGACCTGGTTTCGACGCTGCTGGCTGGGCGTCATGCTGCCATTTCACGTGCTCAGCTGGCCCCTGCTGCAGACGCTCTTCCTGCACAACATTCTGCTCATTTGCGTCCTGGTAGTCGACGTCGACGGGATCACGCGTCGAGTCCTGACTCGGGTCTCACGATCCGGCCCGCCAAGGGGCCGCGATGGACGGCTCAGCGATCGCGCGCTCTGACGACGCCCCAGATGCACACCTGGCCGAACCCGATCCAGTAGTCTAGGTCACCCCCGATCGCTGACGCGGCCGTCTGGCAGGCCTCGATCGTGACCTCGGCGAACGAAATCGTCGCGGGATCGAGGTGC
This sequence comes from uncultured Gemmatimonadaceae bacterium, assembly GCA_964608035.1. GTDB lineage: Bacteria > Gemmatimonadota > Gemmatimonadetes > Gemmatimonadales > Gemmatimonadaceae > JABWBJ01. The sequence goes on from CAZSNV010000119.1 coordinate 10,496, forward strand.
CAGGTCCAGGGCGCATTGAATCCGCCGTTGCCGCGCCGAATCGTGCCCAGGACCCACCGGGATTCTCCCGACTGGAGGAGGTTCGCAGCTTCGGCCAGCCCCGAGGGGTCTGTAATCTGGAGATGGATCTGATCCGTCGTGAGGGATTCACGGAAGGTGAATCGACCGCCGTCTCCCGGCGCGCTGGCATCGGAGCACGCCGCGATGCCTAACGCCATGCCAAAGGCCGCGCCAGCCGGGCTCCACGCCGCCCAGGCCCCCAAGCTGTGCCATTTAGGTGCCGCCATTCCTGACCCGAGATAGGTGTTCACTGCTTGGACACCCTCTGCAGCTGCAGCGGTGTGATGAAACACCATTAGCCTCCGCCTCATCCAAAAGGCAAGTGCTTCCAGAGAATGCTTCGACAATTGCCGTTCAGAGGCTTGCGTCCCACCTTCCACTCGTGCCACCCGCAAAGAAGCGCAAACGCGCCGCCGCCCAGGCCGCCTCGCGCGGTCTCGACGCACGACGTCTCAGTGGCTCCATGCCCCCAGCGTCGGTCGAAGAACTCTCACGATCCATCGCAGAGGACGGTGGCTCTGTGCTCGCGACCTATCGCGACCCCCTCGGCGGACACTGGCAACTCCTTGCCGCGTTGCCCATCGACCGTGTCGAGCCGACTCCCTTCCAGCGCGACCTGTCGGACGCGCACGTGGGGCGGGTCGCCCGCGCCATCGACAAGCTCGGGCGGTACCTCGATCCGGTGATCGCCGTGCCGGCCGGCGACGGGCTATACTGGTCGCCTAACGGGTATCACCGGCTCGCGGCAATGCGCGAACTGGGAGCGAAGTCGATCGTGGCACTGGTGATCCCGGAACCCGAGGTGGCGCATCACATCCTCCTCCTCAACACGGAGAAGGCGCACAACCTGCGCGAGCGCGCGCTCGAGGTGGTGCGCCTGGCTGAGGCGCTGGCGGTGATGGACGACCGGCCCGAGGTCGAGTTCGAGACGGAGTTCGAGGAGGCGGCGCTGGTGACGCTCGGCCTGTGCTACCAGCAGAATGGGCGCTTCTCTGGAAGCGCGTATCATCCGGTCCTCCGTCGCTGTGATCGGTTCCTGCGCCGCTCGCTTCCCGATGCGCTCATGGAGCGACGACTTCGCGCCGACAAGCTGCTCGAGCTCAACGAGCTGGTGAACCAGGCGGTCGCGGGGCTCAAGGCGAAGGGAATGGACAGCCCGTACCTCAAGGCGTTCGTGGTGGCCCGGATCAACCCGCTCCGCTTTCAGCGAAAGCCGAGCGCAGACTTCGACGATACGATCGACAAGATGCTGGGCTCAGCTCGACGGTTCGATGCAGGCAGGATCAGGTCTGATCAGGTCGCGCGCACAGGCGGGCCACCAGGCGAGGAGTAGCGCCCCGGCGGTTGCACGAACGACTCTACGATCCTGCTGGCCACGTTCGACGAGCAGGATTGCATCATCTCCGGCTAACCCGAGTGTTACCTAAGTTCCCGGACACTTGTGTTACCCATCATCCCGGCTGTTCACGTCATACTTCTCGAGGAATGCGTGCACGTCCGCTGGGATCGGTCCGTGATAGCGACTCTCCGCACGCCGAATCTCGTCCACGATGGCCCGACAAAGTCCTTTCGTTCTGCCTCCAACTCACCGGGCTGAAGCGGCTGCGCGAGTGCAAGTGCTGCTTCTGCAAGAAACGACTGCACGTTTCGCCACGACTCCACGTGCCACCACATCGGCACGTTGGCATCGTGCGCCGTTTGCTGTCGCGCTGGCCAGCATTGCTCACAATACCGCTCAAGGCTAGGCGGCGTTAGGTCAGTGCGCGATGCGCGCGCAACTGTGCCGACAGCGCCACAATCGCCGCCGCATGCGTTCCGAGAAATCGGAGGCGGCGGCCCGCCGCCGCCTCCCTAGCCCGGCTGTCAACAGCAACCATCGTTATGCCGATGCTCGCAAGTTGTCTACGCAAAGTGACTTAGCGCGTGCACTTGCACGATATCAGTGATATCAACGGAGCCGCAGCTAACCACGCGTGATGACGTAGTGCACGGCCTTCTCGCCTGACGTGCACCTGAGGCTGCCGTATCCAAGGCTGGGAAGATCGAGGCCGGTGAACAGGGGTTCCCCGGCGCCGAGAAGACGCGGGGACACCGCTATGTGCATCTCGTCGACCAAGCTGGCCTCGAGATACTGCCGAATGGTCGCGGCACCCCCGAGCAGTCGAATGTCTTTGTCTCCGGCTGCGGATCGCGCGTGGTCCAGGGCGGCACGAATACCGTCGGTCACGAAGTGGAAGACGGTGCCACCCTCCATTTCCTGCGGCGGGCGCGGGTGGTGCGTGAGCACGAATGTCGGTGTGTGATACGGAGGATTCTTCCCCCACCATCCGCGCCACGATTCGTCGGGCCAGGGGCCGCGTATCGGACCGAACATGTTGCGACCAAGCATGAACGCGCCGATGTTCGCCATACCATGCTCAGCGAAATCGTTGTCGATGCCGGTGGCCCCGCCCTCGCGCCCACCCATTTGCTTGAAAAACCGCGTTGCGACAAGCCACTCATGCAGTTCCTCGCCTCCCTCGCCTAGCGGAGTCTCTTTCGACTGGTTCGGCCCAGCTCCGTAGCCGTCGAGCGAGATAGTGAAACTGTGTACGATCAGTCGCGACATGAGGCACCTTGGTGGAAAGTCGATTGTGTCAGCAGCGGCCGCGTCGAGCTGCTAGGCGCACGCAAGTCTATCTGTCGCGACGGCCACCGTCGCTGCTCTGGCCTCTCGCGCACGGCTCGAAAGTCAAAGAGTCGGCATAACGGAAATCAGCTAGCGGCGGTACTTCGTTACGGATCACCCGTGATCCGGATCTCGCGTGGACCCGGTCGAAATACGACGAATGCCAACTGGAGACCGAGGCGCGTCGACAAATCGTCGCCTTCCATGCCCGTCCAATCCCACGAGTCCGAGGCTCCAGCGGCGAGCAATTCCACCTCGCTGTGTTCTCGCAGCGCCCGAAGCTCGGATTCTCTGTTAGCTACGCGGTTCTCCAGCCAGCGGAGGTGGTCTACCAAACGGTCACTTAGAACGTGACCACGCGTGTCGAGAATCCACAAACCGATTGACTCAGTTTCCGGCGACGCCAGCAAGCGGCTCGTCGTCGGAGTTACGCCGAGCGTCCTCGTAAGCGCGTCAGGGTCAATTGACGCGCCGGAGACATGCAAGCATAGCGAACGCAGACTGTCCATCGCGTGAAAGAACGCTCGGAGATTGTTGCCGCTAGCTAACGGAAAAGTTTCTGCTGCAGCCGTTCAACAAAAGCGAGCGACAGCGAGCCAACTACCTCCGGCTGTCAGTAGCAAACGTTGATATTCCCAACGAGCCCTAACGACAGCATTCTCGTCGTAC
>CAZSNV010000120.1:0-13767 GCA_964608035.1 uncultured Gemmatimonadaceae bacterium
GAACACCGCGCTCGAGCGGAAGTGATCGCCGCCGATTTCCTTCGGCGTGACCGGCTCCGCCTCACGGGCATCGGTGTTGCTGATGATCGTGAGGTAGTCGCGGTAGGGCTCGAGCGAATTGAGCGCGCTGGTGCCGAGGTTGAAGGCGCGCCCGGTTTCCGGGGGCGACCAGAGGTTCATCTTGGCGCCGAGCTCATTGCAGCCGGCCGCGCCGTGCACCATCTCGATGGCCACGAGACGCGTGTTATTGCCCGGTGCGCGCCAGATCCGTCCGGCGGGCACCATGGCGTCCAGGAACGGCAGGGCCACGGTCGCTCCCATGCCGCGCACAAACGTACGGCGGGGAATCGGCTTTCCAGTCAGGAAATGCATGCACTCTCCCTTGGGTGGATTACTGCTGTCCTGTTCCGGCCGCCGATGCGTCGGCGACCCGTCTCATACGGAAGGCATCGCTCAACACGACGCCCATGATGAAGTCATTGATGCGATAGCCGCCGGCTTCAGCCGCGACGGTGATCTTCCGGACCGCCGCATGGTCGTAGTACTCGATGCGTCGGCCTAACGCGTACGACATCAGGTTCTGCGTGAAAGTGCGGACGAGCGGAATCGGCCGCTTGAGCAGCACTTGCTTCAGTTCGGCCGGTGAGGAAACCGGCGTGCCGTCGTAGAAGTCACCGCGCGTGTCGAGCGGCGAGCCGTTCTCGCGGAGGCGCCAGCGTCCGGTCACGTCGAAGTTGTCGAGCGCGAGACCGATGGGGTCCATGAAGACGTGACAGGAGCGGCACTGCGGATTGGCGCGGTGCATTTCCATGCGCTCACGCGTCGTCAGCATCCGGCCTTCCTTCGCTTCGCCCGTCTTGTCCAGGTCGGGCACATCGGGTGGTGGCGGCGGCGGCGGCGATCCGAGGAGGACCTCCATCACCCACTTGCCGCGCAGCACCGGTGACGTGCGGTTGGCGTGCGACGTCAGCGTCAGCACGCTCGCATGACCGAGGAGACCACTCCGCCGATCGTCCGGATACAGCACCTTCCGGAATTCCGGACCGGCGACGCCGGGGATGCCGTAGTGTCTGGCCAGCTCTTCGTTGATGTACGTGTAGTTGGCCGTGTACAGATCGAGGACGCTCTTGTTCTCGCGGACGAGGCTGTGGAAGAACAGCTCCGTCTCGCGACGCATCGCGTCGCCGAGCTGCTGGTGGAAATCGGGGAACTGCAGCGCATCAGGATGGACCTTCTCGATGTCCTGCAGGCGCAGCCACTGCGCCGCGAATCGCGTCGCCAGCGCTTCTGACCGCGGATCGGCGAGCAGGCGCCGCGTCTGTGCGGTGAGCACCGCCGGTTCGGCCAGCGTGCCGTTGCGCGCCGCGGTGACCAGGGACTCGTCAGGCGGAGCACCCCAGAGGAAGAACGACAGGCGGGACGCCAGATCATTGGGGCTGACTGCATAACGCTGACCGGGGCGTGCTCCCGCGGGGAGCTCTTCCACACGGAAGATGAAATGCGGGCTGGCCAGCACCGCTTCCAGCGCCATCCGCACGCCGAGCTCAAAGCCACCCTCGGCGCGCCCCTTGTCGAAGAAGTTCATGAGGCCATTCACGTCTTTCGGCAGCAGCGGCCTGCGGTACGCGGCGGCGCCGATCCCGGAGACAATGCGCTCAGCGCACGGACGCTCCTCCTCAGACGTCGTCGGCCGGCAAATGAAGATCTTCCGCCGGCTCGCGGTCTCGGACACGCCGGTCGGGTTGTACGGCCCCGTGACGGTCATGTCGCGCAGGTGCGCAAGGTTGGTGATGCCGAGCTCTGAGCCGATCTGCGTGTCGGCGATCGAATGGCCGATCTGCGCGATGTTGTCGTTGACCGGACCTTCAAAGGTGCGAACGAAGGCGGCGGTGATACGGTGCGCGCCTGCCCGCACCGAAACCGGCTTCGTCTTCAGCTCCATGTTGTTCGGATCGGCCTGTGACATCCAGCGGTCGACGTCGATCATGCCCACGCGCTCACCATCGACCGAGATCTCGATGCGCTCGTCGAATGGCGCGTCCGAACCAAAGAGCTGTCCGGTCGGGATGGCGTGCAGCGACACCGAAATGACGTATTCGCCGTCGGCAGGGAATGTGTGGCTGACCGAGACACCGCCACGCGTGCCGATCGGTGCTCCCTCGGCCTGATCCCACTGGGAAGCGAGACGCGCGAGCTTGTAGTTCGACGAACCGACGCTGGCCTTGGGATCACCCACCGCCAGCCGGCTGATCTCGCTGGCCGCGTCGAGGTATGCATCGAGCAGCGTCGCCGAGGGGAGCTGCACATCGGCGATGTTGTCGAAGTTGGCGCTCTTTGTATCAAGGGGCAGCCATGATCCCGCGTTAACGTCGAGGTCGAGCAGCGCCTTGATCGAATACTGATACTCGGCCTGGTTGAGCCGCTGGAACGTGCGAACGCCAGGCTCAGGTCGAATCACGGCAGCCCTGTCGATCAGCGACTCGAGCGTCGAGGCGAGGACTGTGAGGGTATCTCCTCCGGGACGCTTACGTCCGGGCGGCGGCATCATGCCCGTGCGGAGCTTGTTGATCATCTTCTCGGCGACTTCCGTGTTCGCCGGCGATGCCGTGGCGCCGGTGACCTCGAAGTGCTCCAGCGTCAGGCTGCCGAGCTTACGCTCGTCGCTATGACATGAGGAGGCGCAGGTCTGCCGAACAATCTGGGTCAGCGCCGAATTCGAAATCGTGCTGCCCACTCGCGGCGTCTTCGGGGGAGCGTGAGGACGCGCAGCGGAAACCGACTCGGCGGCCACGGTTGGTACCAGCGCGGCGACGCCAGATGGGGCGGAATTGAGGTTTCGGACCGACGGAACGAGGGCCAACGCCCCCCCGGCAACTGCGGCGGCAAAGAACAACTTCATCCCTGCATCTCCCGGTCAGGCAGTGCGTGGATCGGGGAAACCCCCTCTATAGTGGTGTGCAAGTCGGGTCCCAGCAAGGGTTTTTGTGGTGTTTCCCCTCATCAGAAAGCCGGAAATGACCCGACATCGGAACGAGGAAATACGCACACCCACACCCGATCTGTTGCAGCCGCTGACCGAAAACCAAGCTGCTTTCTACGACCTCCCGCGTTCTGGTTTAGGCCGAGCCCGCCCGAACCGCATGGTTCTTCTCGAACGAACCCTCCTTTTTGACTGTCGTCCCTGAGGATTCGGTCTCCGGTTTGCCGTCCGGGTCGCGCGGCACCAGGCTAGCCCCGCCCATCATGCCCATCATCGACGGGACGTTCAGCGAGTCCGCCAACCCCGACGGTACCACCATGAGCGATCCACGCTTCACGATGCTCTCGTAGAGCATGTTCATCGCCCGCAGGGTCATCGCCGCCGGATGGTCGCGATAGGCGTTCGCGGCCTCGACGAACTTGTGTGCAATCTCGGTCTCGGCAGTGCCAAGGATGATGCGTGCCTGTCGCTCGCGCTCCGCCTGAGCCTGCCGGGACATTGCGTCCTCGAGGGCAGCGGGAATGATCACGTCGCGGATCTCAACCGACTGCACCTGAATGCCCCAGTTCTCCATTTTCTGCTCCAGCGCGACTTTCAATCCGTGCCCGAGTTCCACCCGGGACTGGATCAGCTCCGCCAGGTCGTGCTTGCCAATGGCGTCCCGGAGCGCGGTCTGCGCCGACAGGACCACGGCTTCATCGTAGTCCTGCACTTCGAGAGCGGCGCGCTCGGCGTCGCGCACGATCCAGAACGCGATGGCATCCACGTTCACCGGGACGGTGTCACGCGTGAGGCATGACTCAGCGCCGAATGCCGTCGTGCGGATGCGCTGGTCGATGTGGTAGCTGACGCGGTCGATGATCGGGACCACGGCGAAGAAGCCCGGCCCGCGGAGCCCGCGGTACCGGCCGAGCCGCATCAGCACGGCCTTCTCCCACTGGTCGGTGTACTTCACCGATGCGGCGACGAAGAGGCCGATCGCCGCGCCCAGCCCGAGACTCGGTGGTATCGGGACCGCGGCCAGCAGGAGGCCGGCCGCCACCACCGCGCCGATGAGTAATCCCGCCACGAGCGCCGCGAACGAGTATCGCGTGTCGGTCGGTGAGTGTCTGACCATATGGTTTCCTCCAGGAAAATGCTGCCGGCAGCACGCCGGCGTGTGTCAGCGCGTGCGAACCGGGCGTCGCTCTACCGATCGCCCTCCTGCCGAGCGTGGACGGATCACTTGGGCACCGTCTTTCTCAATGTGCGGACTGCGGACCGATCCCATCTCGATGGGCAGGGCGACCCGCACCAGGATGGTCAGGACGAAGAACCCCAGCGCCCACACGCCGGCGGTCACCCCGACCTCGACCAGCGTCGGTGTGTACTCGACGATCTCGCCTAACGGCGATGGGATGAACCCGGGAATGACGAGCCCGAATCCCTTTTCGACCCAGATTGCGACGAAGAGAATCGCGCAGGCCGGCATCAGCAGCCGCGGGTTGCGTCGCACCGGGTGGATCATGAGACCGACCGTGGCGACGACGTTGAGCGCGATCGCCGCCCAGATCCACGGGACGAGGGCCCGGTGCTCGCCGAGCCCGAAGAAGAGGTAGCGCGCGTTGATGCCGTGGTGCGTCGGTGAATAGAACTTGTAGAACAGCTCCGAGATCAGCATCACGAGGTTGATCTGCGCCGCGACGGTCGTGATCAGCGCCAGCTTGGAGATTGCGCCCTCGCTGATGTCGTAGTGCGTCTCGCGCTTGATGAACCAGAGGAGCAGGATCACGAACGCGGGCCCGGCGGTGAACGCGGAGGCGAGGAAGCGCGGACCGAGCAGGGCAGTGTTCCAGAACGGCCGTGCCGGCAGCCCGGCCAGCAGGAACGCGGTCACCAGGTGGATGCTGACCGCCCACATCACGGCGATGTACATCCACGGCAGGTAGCGGCGCTTGTTAGGCGTGCGACCCGTGAAGCGGCTGTACAGGAGGTAGAACGGAATGATGAGGTTCAGCGCCAGGTAGCCGTTCAGCACGATGACGTCCCACGCCAGGAGCGAACGCGGCCAGTTGAGGTAGCCGATGCCCGGCATCAGGTGCCAGGCGGCCAACGGGTTTCCGATGTCGACGACGACGAACGACAGGACCATCACCAGCGCGGCGACGGCCACCGCCTCGGCCATGAGCACGGCCCGGCTGAAGTCCACGTCGTGCAGCACGTAGGCCGGCAGCACGAGCATCATGGCCGCCGCGGCCATGCCCACCAGGAACGTGAAGTTGGAGATGTAGAGTCCCCAGCTCACGTGATCGTTCATGCCCGTCACGGCGAGGCCGTCACGCAACTGCACGGAGTAAGCGAAAGCACCGACGAGCATGACCAGCGTCAGGCTTCCCATCCACACGTGGTAGCGTCGGCCGCCGTTGGTGGCGGAATCGATGGCGCTGAGCGCGAAGGCTTTCAGATGCACGGGCGCCTCAATCCGTGAAGTACCAGAAGCGCGGCTCGGTCTTCAGGTCTTCCTTGAGCCGGAAGATCCGCTTGTGCTCGAGCACCCACCGAATCTCGGAATCCGGGTCGAGGAGGTTGCCGAAGACACGCGCGCCGGTGGGACAGGCCTCGGCGCATGCGGGGAGCCGGCCCACTCGAGTGCGGTGGATGCAGAACGTGCACTTCTCCACCACGCCTTTCTTGCGCGCGCGATTGCCGAGGTAGTGCTGGTTCGTGTTCACTTCCGCCGCTGGGACTTCGGGCGCGGCCCAGTTGAATCGGCGCGCCCAGTACGGGCAGGCAGCCATGCAATAGCGACAGCCGATGCACCAGTCGTAATCGATGACCGTGATGCCGTCGGGTTCCTGCCATGTGGCTCCGACCGGACAGACCTTCACACACGGCGGGTCGGCACACTGGAAGCACTGCGTCCCCATGTAGAAGTGACCTTCCGCCGGGACTTCGTGCTGGAACGTCGCGTCGGCTTCGTCCAGGTTCACCTCACCGCCTTCCATCTCGAAGATGCGGATGTACTGGGTGCCGGCGCGCCGATCGAGGTTGTTCTCGTTGATGCAGGCCTCGACACAACTCCGATATCCCTTGCACTTGGAGATGTTGAACGCGTATCCGAACATCACGCCGGGCTGCGCGGGCGTGGCCTGGATCCGCACATTGATTCCGCGCTTCACTTTTGCCAATCGTTCCAGGCGCGCAATCGTGTCGGTGCGCTCCTCGTCCGTCATGAAGCAGTAGTTGCGCTTGATGTACTCCTGCCACTGCAGGAGCTTCACCTCGCGTTCTTCATCCGTAGCTGGAGTCAACGGACTGCACGCGCTGATGGCCTGAGCACCGACGGCGGCGCCGCCCAGGAGAACCCCCAGCGCTCGACGCCGATCGATGCGCTTCTGGAGGATGGTTCCATCCTCGCCCTCATCGGGCCGGTTGCTGCGATCGGTGATCATGGTCGGCGGTAGGGAGGGCGTTTGAGTTGCGGAGCGCGGAAGGGAATCCGCGACTCGATCGCGGGTTGATGCGGGTCGTGGCAGTCGGCGCAGCTCATCACGACGCGCCGTCCCTGCCATCCATCGAGTCGCTTTCCGTGAGCCCCGCCGGCCCACGACTCGGCCTGGTTGAAGTGACATTGCGCGCAGACCCGGTATGCGTGATCCAGCGTCGCACGCTCGCCATTCTTCAGCGACAGGAGTTCGACGTTGTCCGGTGCATGACATGTCGCGCATGTCGCGCCGGTTTGCGCTGGATGACTCGGTTTGATGTTCTGGTGGGCGTCCCTGATCCGCTCGTCCCGGAGGATCATGCCGCGTCCCAGATGGCACGACGTGCAGGGATACTGACCCAGATCCGGCGAACGCACGCGGGCCGAGTTGCGGAGGGTGATGGTGCCGAAGCGTCGCGCGCTCGCGCTCGACGGATCCTCGGTGCGGATCTGCACTTCGAAGGGCTTTCCTCCCGGACCTGTCCAATTCATGACGGGCGCTGTCGCGACGGTACGCAGCTGGCCGGGCTGTATGCGGTCAGTGGTGTCCGTGCCGGGCGCGGCACCCAGGCGTCCCCCGGCAGCAGTGCCCATCGCAGTGGCCGTCGAGTCCGCATCATGCAGTTCCGGAAGCGCCCGCACCTCGCCGGACTGCTCGCCGGCGCACGAAAGCACGGCCAGCGAGAAGACCACGCCTAACGCTGATGCAATCGTCGCGCGGCGGGTCATGGGACCACTCCGGTTCCCTGGCTGGGCGGGCGAACGAACTCGCCACTGCGGTCTCCGGCCGTAACGTGACATTGGCGGCAGTTGGATCGCTCGGGATGCGTGGTGCGGATCTCTGCAACCGAACCCGGACCCATGTGGCAGGAAAGGCAGTTTCCCCGGGTCTGGAGGTCGTGCGGAATCGCCGGCACACCGCTCGATGGTCGATCACCGACCGTGGGCCACGCGGCCGGCCGCCAGTCGAGTCCAGCTTCCTCGAAGCGGACCGGCCCTCCGGAATGACACTGTCGACACGCGTCGTCGGGGCTGGCCTGAGGGAAGGGAAGCCCGACCAGAAGGTCGTTGGTCGCGTGACACTGCAGGCACGCCGTCCACTCCGGATGCGGATTCACCGGTGCGTATGCGCCGAAACGCTGCGAGTACCCGCCGCGCTCGTGGCAGGTGTTGCAGCGGTTCGTGCGGAACTCGACTGCCGTGAGTCCATGGGGGACACGCGGTGGCGCGCCGGGATACGAGCGCAGCAGCCGGTATGTGGCGAACGTGCGAGGATGTGCATCAGGCCGACGACGCGAGTCCGGATTCACGGCGAGCATTCCGGGACGCGTGCGGAAGACCATTGCTTCAGTCACGATCGGATCGTCGGTCTGTGCTTTGATCGCTTCGGGAGCGCGCGTCACTTCGACGGCTCGCCTGGCCGCCGTGCGCTGAATGGCAAGCAACACGACGCCCATCGCAACCACCGCAGTGCCGATCACCACCAGGCGCTGCGCGACCGGGGGGCGCGGAGAGTCCTGGCGACTCACGGTTTCCCCCTCAGGCGTTCCACACGAACAGCGCAGGCGCCGTAATCCGGCTGGCCGGAGATCGGATCGCACGCATCGATCGTCAGCAGGTTTACTGCCACACCCTCGTCGAACGCCGGTGCGAACAGGCGACCTCGCGGCGGCTGCCCGCGATAGTCGATCCGTGCCTCCAGTTCGACCGACCCTCGCCGACTCGTCAGGCGGACCGTGTCGCCATCGCGCACACCGAGCGTGCGCGCGTCCGCGCGGTTCATCTCGACGTATGACTGGGGGAGCGCGCGATGGAGCGAAGGAATGCGCCGGGTCATCGAGCCCGTCCCCCAGTGCTCAACGACGCTGCCGGCGCTGAACCAGAACGGGTACTCGCGATCGGGAGACTCCGCCGGCGGCTCATGCGGGCGCAGCCAGATCCAGGCACGATGGTCTTCATGTCCGTAGAAGTCGAAGCCGCCGTGCGCGCGGTCAGCCGCCGGATCGTGCGCCGAGTTGTAGCGCCACCGTGTTGAAGCACTGTTAGGCGCCGGCCATTGCACTCCCGGCTCCGCTCGCAGCGCCGCCAGCGAGGGCATCGCGTCAGAAGTCTGCGTATGCAAACGACCGACGTCATCCCAGATCGGGTCGCCGGCACGCGCCCAGGGGAACAGCGCCTCGTAACCCAGTCGCCGCGCGACCTCGATCATCTGGCGCGCGTCACTCATGCAGTCGCCCGGCGGGCGCACGAGTTGATCGAAGTGCTGGACTCGGCGTTCTGCATTCACGAATTCGCCGTCTCGCTCGAACCACATCGCCGCAGGAAGCACAACGTCTGCCACATCAGTGGTCGGGGTTGGGTACGCCTCGGACACCACGACGAAGCGCCCGTCGCGGCGTGCAGCAGCGCGGAAGCGCGATGCATGGGGCAGGCTCACCATGGGGTTGGTCGCCTGGATCCAGAGGAATCGCACGTCGCCACGATCGAGCGCGCGGAAGATCGACAGCGCCGGTCGCGCGATCCGCGCACGACCTTCCGCATCCCCCGCGCCACGCCGGTGCCCGAACTCGTCGGCGACCAGGGCGGCTCCGCCGGGTTGTGCGGTGAGCGAGATCGCCGCGTTCCCCGGAGCCGCGACCTTGCCGACCATGAGGTGAATGTTGTGCAGGACGTTGTTCACCCAGGTCCCGCGGCCCTGCTGATTCACCGCGGCGCCCCAGGCTGACACCACGGCGCGTGACGGATCTCCGTACAGTGACGCAATCCAGCTGATCTCCTCCGCCGCGAGGCCGGAGATCTGTTGTGCACGTTCCGGTGAGTAGTCGCCGAGGAAGCGGACAAAGTCCTCCCAGTGCGCACCCGTGCCGGCATCGGGTTGCAGGACGTCGTCGGTCATCCCGTTGCCGATACCTGTGGGGCCGCGCTTGAAGGCCACATGGCGATCGACGAAGTCCCGCTTCGCCATTCCCCGCGCGACGATCTCCTGACAGATCGCATTGGCAATGGCGAGCTCGGACTGCGGAGCGATCAGAAGAGAGCGGTCCGCGGCGTAGCTCGTGCGCGTGGTGCGCGTGGCGAGTTCGATGATCCGGACCGCTGGACTCGTGCGCCGGCGCTCGAGCATCCGCGAGAACAGCACCGGGTCCGACTCGGCCAGGTTCACGTTCCAGAGCACGAAGACGTCGGCGTGATCGAGGTCCTCGTAGCTGCCGGGAGCACCGGGGAGTCCATACGAGCCGGCGTACCCGGCATCCGCGCTGGCGGTGTACAGCCGGGCGCTCGTGTCCACGCTGCGGCTGCCAAGCGCCCCTCGGAACAGGCGAGCTCCAATCAATGCGTCCGCTGCGGTCCATTGGGCCGAGCCGTACAGCGCCGCGGCGTCCGGCCCAAAGCGCGCGATGGTGTCGCGGATTCGCTCGGCGACCAGGTCGAGTGCCTCGGACATGGGCACCGGCGCCAACGCGCCATTCTTCCTGACGAGCGCGCGCGTTAGGCGGTCGCGGCCGTACAGCGCCTGGACCGAGTAATAGCCTTTCACGCAGGCCATGCCGCCGCTCACGGGCGACTCGGGATCGCCCTTCACGGCCACGGCGCGGCCGCCCTGGATACGAACCAGCAGCCCGCATCCGACACCGCACAGCCGGCAGGGTGTCCGCTTCCATTCGCTGGCACCGGACTGACCATCGGCGCGCACGGGATGCGACATGGCCGCCACCGACGCGACCGCGGCGACTTTCACGAAGTCGCGCCGATCCACGCATGCGCCGGGTCGATGGTGAGCCATGTCAGTGCCCTCCGCCCGGCAGTGCGCCGAGATGACACCAGCGGCACGACGCGCTATTCCTCGCCCCGAGCGCGCTCGCCTGGAACCCTGGCCGATGCGGATTCACACCCCAGCCGCCAGTCGCGGAATGACACCTGACGCAGTCGTTCTGGCGGTGGCAGGAGGCGCACGATTCCATGCCCGTCCGCGCCGCCTGTCCATGCGAGAGGATCCAGGTCGCCTGGCCGTTGTGAAATGCCGCGTTCATCTGCGCTCCGGCCGCGATGCCGGTTCGCTGGTGGCAATCGAGGCAGAAGCGCTGCGTGTTGTGGCACGTCTGGCAGTCCGCCGCGTTCGTGAACACATCGACCGCATGTCGCTCCACAAAGTTCGCGTTGTGGAAACGCCTGGATTCCGCCGCGGAATGACAGCCAGCGCAGACCTTCTCGGCGTGGCACTGGGCGCAGTTCATGGCGCCGCTGGCGGCCACGGAACCGTGTCGCGACGGAAAGCCAGCGGGATGCACCGGCACGGTGATACGAGACGGACTGACTCCCACCTCTGCTCGCACGCCCGGACCGGGAAGCGTGAGTATGGCTGTTCGTGACGTGCCACTTCCTCCGGCATGGCATGTCTCGCAGCTCGACCGCGTGTGGCAGTTCGCGCACGATCCGGAATACTGGCGCGCGCTCATGCCGTGGTCGTCGCGCCAATCCTTGCCCCGATGTGAGGAGGGCGAGTCGTATTTCGCGGCACGGCCGCTCTCGAGCGACGCGATTCGCGGGTCGCGCGACAGTCCGGCAATCAGGGTCACGCGCTCGGCGTTGGCGTGGCATCGCTCGCAAGTTTCCCGCGCGTGACAGATGGCGCACGACGCCGACTGGGCATCCGCGACCTTCCCATGCGTCGCGGAAAAATCCGGCGCGTCATGCCACGCCGGTTTCGGGAATTGCGAGATGCGTTCCCCCGACATCCATGGCGCATCGGCGATCGGCACGTGACAGCTGCGGCACGCGGCTGTCGGCGTGATGTGTGCCTCGTTTCGATGCGCGTGGCATTGCACGCATCGATTCGGGTCCGGGCCCGCCACCACCATGCGCCGCGGAGGATCCGTCACCGCGTGGCACGTCAGGCAGGTCGCTGAATCGCCTGTCCGCGCGATCTCGGCGCGGTGATCCAGATGCGAGAAGCGAAGGATCGAGTTGCGCCGGCTCGGCGCGCGCCACTCGACTCGCTTTTCGCGTACTCCATCATGGCAGCGAACGCAGTCCTCGTTCCGCGGGAATAGTTCTTCGGCCGAACCGGTGAGGATGCCGGCGTGGCATCCCTCGCAGACGGGAAAGAGGTTGGCGTGCTTCTCGTGGGGGAAGATCCGCGAGCCCTGCGACGCGGCAACGAGGCCGGCCGTTGTCAGGGAGAGAAGGATCCCGGTCACCATCACCGCGCGGCGTGGTATCATCGAGCCGCTCCCGAGGGCGCGACGCCGGGATCGCTCCCCAGCGCCCACTCGAACCGCAGGCTGGCGCGTCGCTGATTCCAGTCCATTGCGGAGGGACCACCGCCATGCTGACGGTAGACCATCGCCGACGCAAACGCCCGCCCGCGCTCGCCGATCGGGACCGATCCCTCACCGCCGAGACCAACCACCGTGGACTTGTCGAGCCGGAACTCGTACAGGCGCTGGAACGCGACGCACTGCAGTGCGAACCATCCTGACCCGGCCAGCGCGCGACGGATTCCCGTCTGTCCCTCCCAGCGGGATGCCCCGAAGCCGGACTCCAGTCGGTAGAAGGCATCCACCGTCCAGGAACGATAAGGCATCCAGGTTCCGCCTGCTCCGGCGCCCCATCCGGTGGTGCGATAATCGTCGGGGGCGTCGGTGGCTGCGTCACCGTACCGCCGCCACGACGCCTCGATCCTGCCTAACAAGCGCGAGTCCGGAGTCGTCCAGGTGACACCGCCTCGCCCTTCATCGAAACCCACCGGGGAAAAGGCGCCCCAGATCGTCCAGAGCTCGAAGTACGGATGGTACCGGCGCGCTTCCGCGAAGATCGTGGTGCGTCCGAGGGGCGCCGATCGGAGGGTGAGGCGGGCCTGGTTGAGCGCCATGCCGGCCAGGTCCAGCTCGAGGGAGCTCTCCACGGAGCCGCGGCCGATCCGCAGCACACCATCGGCGATGGCGAGTTCCGAGTACGCCGCGGCGCGATCGCCGCGCACGTCGACCTGGTACGCCGCGCTCAATGCCAGCCGCGGGCCAGGACGGTACCGGGCGTGAAGGCCGAACAGGACACCGGCGTCAGGCAGCGAAAGGGCCTCGATGGATTCGAGCGCGCCCCCGGTGCGGGCCTCGTTCAAGCCGCGTACGAGTGACCGCCCGCCGTAGGCCTCGATCCAGGTCGTTGTGCTGGGCCGCAGCGCGACGGCAAGCCCGTCGAAGTTGTAATAGCCAAGACCAGAGACCTTCCACTGGCGACCGGCGCGGATGCGCACCTTGTCCCGCTCGAGCTCTCCGTATAGCGCCATGACCTCGAAGTGATCGGCCGCCTGCGGCCACAGCCCGCGGTCCTCGCCTAACGACGACCGCCCCCGGAGGTGCGTGTACAGGCGCAGGCCACGCCCGAACCCGAACGCGCTCAGGTTCAGGTCGTGAATGACCGGAAGCGTCGACACCGGCGTCCCCGGGCGCACGTCACGGCAGAAGGCGTCGCCGGGAAGACAGCGGACCACACGCCCGTCCGGCAGCTGGCGCAGCAGCCCGTCGCCGACCGTCACGCCCGTCGGCACGCTATCGCGCACGAAGGGACGAAGCTCGATGTACCGAATGCTCGTCGACCCCGATGCCAGCACGGTCTGCGCGCCATTCGGCGATGCCGGCACCAGCGCGGCGAGGACCGCGACGCGGAACCACCAGTGACGCCTCATGGCCGGGCCACCGCGCGCGACATGGCGGCCTTGCCGTTCACTGCCAGACCCTTTGCGCCCGGTATCCTGTGGCACAGCGCGCACGAGCCCTCTGGTTCGTGGTCCCGACGATCCGCGTGACAGAACAGGCAAAGCGTCCGCGAAAGCGTGGGAGTCGGCGACGTGGCGGTGGCGTGGCAGCCCCCGCCCGCGCACGTGAGGTGAACGGAAACGTCGTGCGCGCCTTGTCGCGGCGGCGCATGGCAGTTCACGCAATCTGCCTTGCCGGCATGGTGCGACGCGTGGCAGGACCCGCACTCGCGGTTCCGTTGCAGCGTCACCTCGGTTGCATGGCAATCCTTGCAGCCCAGTCCTGCGCTCGTCACAACGTGGACGTCGTGCCGGAACGTGACTTCACGGACGCGCGGCGATTCCGTCACTCTGAGATTCAGGGTCAAGCGAACCGCCCGTTTGGCCGGGATGGCGTCGATGCCGTGGCATTTCGTGCAGGAGAGCGCCCGCGCCGGGTCATGGTGACATGCGGCGCAGTCCCTCGGGGCGCGCACGCGCGTCGTGCGGTGCGTGGCGCCGGCGCCGTGACAGCCGCGGCAGGGCAGGTCCTCGTGCCGCTGGTGCGCGAAAGGTCGTCGGACCAGTGTG
>CAZSNV010000121.1:0-13707 GCA_964608035.1 uncultured Gemmatimonadaceae bacterium
CTTGGTCTGCCCCTCGAACTGCGGCTCGCGGATCTTCACGTGCAACACCGCCGTCAGTCCTTCCCGCACATCGTCGCCGCTCAGGGTGAAATCCGCCTTCTTGAGGAAGTTTCCCTTGCTGGCGTGGTTGTTGATCGTGCGCGTGAGCGCGGCCTTGAGCCCCGTGAGGTGCGTGCCCCCTTCGTGGGTGTTGATGTTGTTCACGAAGGAGAAGACGTTCTCGTTGTAGCCGTCGTTGTACTGCAGGGCCAGCTCGATGCCGATGTCGTCCTTTTCGATGTCGAGGTACATCACCTCGGGATGCAACGGCTTGAGCTTCGAGTTGAGGAACTGCACCATCTCCTTGAGGCCGCCCTTGGCGAGAAACGTCTCCGAGCGAACGGGATCCTGCCGTTCGTCGGTGAGCGAGATGTTGACACCCTTGTTCAGGAACGACAGTTCGCGCAGTCGTGAGGCGATCGTAGCGTAGTCGAACGCCAGCTCGGTGAAGATCTGCGGGTCCGGCTTGAACCAGACCTTGGTGCCGGATTCCTTCGCGCCCGCCTTTCCCAGCAACTTGAGCTGGGTGGTGGTGGCGCCGCGCGCGAAGTCCATGTAGTGCTCCTTGCCATCGCGCTTGACCCACACTTTGAGCACTTCCGACAACGCGTTCACCACCGAGACGCCGACGCCGTGCAGGCCGCCTGACACCTTGTACGAGTCCTTGTCGAATTTTCCGCCAGCGTGCAGCACGGTCATGGCGAGTTCGACGCCGGGAATCCCTTCCGTCGGATGAATGTCGACGGGTATGCCGCGACCGTTGTCCTCCACGGTGATCGAATCGTCGGCGTGGATCATGACCTGGATCCGATCGCAGTAGCCGGCGAGCGCTTCGTCGATGGAATTGTCGACGACTTCGTATACGAGGTGATGCAGTCCGCGCGACGACGTGGAACCGACGTACATGCCGGGGCGCTTGCGCACTGCTTCCAGTCCCTTGAGGACCTGGATATTCCCGGCGTCGTACTGCTGCGTCATGAGGCGGGGGATTCGGGCAAAAAAACGGGCCGAAGAAACGGCGAAAGGGCCTTGATCAGCCGGCTGAAAACTAACCCATCAGAGGCGCTGAAATCAACCTCGCTGGCGAATCCTAACCTTTGAAAGTTCAAGGTCTTACGGGGCGATTTGCCACCGGATTCTGGACAGGGGAGCGGCCGGGTTCGCTCGGTTGAGCGCCTCGAGCAGATCGCGCTCCATGAACGAGAGCTCGTTCATCCAGGCCGAAGAGCGCACCGCGACGATCAGGGTGCCGTCCGAGGTGACGGAAAGGGGTCGCGCCGCGGCAGCCACCGCCGGCCCAACCACAGACGGCCACGCCTCCATCGCCGTCGCCTGTCCGACACGCTTGGCGAGTCCCTGCTTGTCGAGGTAGCGGCGCAGGGTGGCCGCCAGCGGTTCGGGACGCTTATTGGACTTGTTAGGCATGGTACGGCTCCACGGTGCCGTCCCGGACGCGGCGGCGCGAAAGCGAGGTTAACGCGGCCGGAATGTCGTCTTCGCGCGGCACGGCCAGGAGGACCTGACCCGCTGCCTGCAACGTGAGCAGCGCAAGGACTCTCGCCGAACGTCCCCGATCCAACTCGGCCACGGGATCGTCGAGCAGCAGGATCGGTTCGCCGGCCCCGTGCTCGCGGTGCCACGCGCACTCGAGGAGTCGCAGCGCAATGGCTGCTGTCCGTTGCTGTCCCGCCGAGCCGAATCGCCGCAATGACACACCGTCCAGGCGCAGTTCCACGTCGTCGCGATGTGGGCCATGATGGGTCATGCCGCGCTCGGCGTCGCGTTCGGCGCCAGCGGCGAGGGCGGCGGCGATGCTGTCGCGCACCTGATCCTCCGTCGCGTCAGCAGGGAGCGTCTCGCCGGTGCGGTACCGTAGCTCGACCGCGCCTCTCTCGCCGAGCGCGGCGCCGTGATCCAGAGCGCGCGGCCGGGCCCAGGCAAGGAATGAAGCCCTGGCGATGGTGAGCGTCGCTCCGTGAGCGGCCAGTGCCGGGTTCCAGACCGCGGCGGGCGACGATCGCGATCGCGCCCGGAGGGCAGCGTTGCGTTGGGCGAGCGCGGCTCGATAGTCGCGCAATGCCGTCAGGTAGCGCGGTGACGTGGAAGCCAGCGTCACGTCGAGCCAGCGCCGTCGTGCGGCGGGTCCTCCGGCAACGAGCAGGACGTCGGCGGGTGAGAACGCGACCGAGGGGAGCGCGCCGAGTGCTTCGCTGATCCGCTCGCACGGAACACCGTCGAGCAGAATGCGCCGCCGTCCTGTTTCCCGCTCGAAGCCGGCGCCAAGCCGGTTCCAGCGCGTGCCGTCGGCAATGGCTGCCACGTGAAATCCTGCCGCGCCGAAGCGCACCAGTTCGACGTCGCGGGCACCGCGGAGCGACCGGAAGAGATGGAGGTAGTAAACGGCTTCGAGGAGATTGGTCTTGCCGTGACCGTTATCGCCAACGAGTGCGAGGCCGGCCTCTGGCACGTCGACGGAGACTTCGGCCAGGTTCCGGAAATCCCGCACCGTGATGCGGCGCAATGTCGCGGTCTTGAGTCTCGGCGAGGCGAGCGCCTCACCCGGAGTCGCGGCGGTGAGTTCCACCAGCCGTCAGTGCCCGCTGAAGTGTGGCGCGCGCTTTCCGAGGAACGCGGTGGTGCCTTCGCGCGCGTCCTTTGTGCCGGCCAGTTCGGCGAAGGCGCTCGACTCGAGCGCGTACGTCGCCGTGGTGGGCGCGTCGGCGGTGCGTCGGATGGCGTCGAGGATTCGCGACAGCGCCAGCGGCGCATTGGCGATCATCTGCTGCAGCAGCGCCTCCGTCACCGACAACAATTCGTCGATCGGGACGACGCGGTTCACGAGCCCGATCCTCGAGGCCTCTGCTGCGTCAATAATCTCACCAGTGAGGAGCAACTGCGCCGCGTGCCCCGGACCGACCAGTCGCGGCAGCCGCTGCGTGCCGCCGTAACCGGGGATCAACCCCAGCTTCACCTCGGGCTGGCCGAACCGCGCCGCGTCGGCCGCAATCCGCACGTGGCAGGCCATCGCCAGTTCGCATCCGCCGCCTAACGCGAACCCGTTCACCGCGGCGACGACCGGCTTGGAGCTTGCTTCGAACCGCGCGAACACCTCCTGGCCGCGCTGCGAAAGGGCGTAAGCGCCGGCGGGATCGAGCGCCGCCAACTCGGCGATGTCGGCGCCCGCCACGAACGCGCGTCCCGCGCCGGTCACGATGATGCCACCGACCTCGGGTGACGAAGTCAGTTCGTCGATCGCGCGATCCAGCTCCTCAATAGTGGCACGGTTGAGCGCGTTCAGCTTGTCGGGGCGGTGAACCGTGAGCCTGGCGATACGGCCGGCCACGGAAATGCGCAGATTCTCGTAGGACATCGTGGCCTGCAATCTAGCGTTGATCAGCCCCAACTGCTTTCGTCTCTTTGATTGAGAAACACCGCCCGAAGCCGTCTGTGCTGACTGCTGTTTACTGTTTGCTGCTGGCGACCCCCGATTCCCGACGGCAATGCGTGATGGTTTGGACTCTAGTGCGATCCAATCGGTTCGCTGGTCGCCCAACTGTGACGCCATCCGAATCATCGATCAGCGCAGGTTGCCCAACGATTTCGTGGAGCGTGACCTCACGACGCTGAACGAGATTCGTGAAGCAATCGAGACGCTGGCGGTGCGCGGCGCGCCGGCTATCGGCATCTGCGGCGCGATGGGACTTTCGGTATCGCTCATCGACCACGTCAGCGAGGCACGCGAGGAGTTCCTGGCGCGCGCCCGTCGCACGGCGAGCGAGATTGCCGCGACGAGGCCGACCGCAGTCAACCTAGCCTGGGCGATGAATCGTGTCCTCGATCGCGCCGAGCGGACGCTTGGCAAGAACGCGGATGTACTTGACGCTATGCGGCAGGAGGCAACTGCCATCCTCGCCGAGGATCGCGCCATGTGCCTCCGGATCGGAGAAGCTGGCGCGGACCTTCTTCCGCAAAACGCTCGCGTCCTCACGCATTGCAACGCAGGCGCGTTGGCCACGGGTGGTCTGGGAACAGCGCTGGCGCCCGTCTACGTGGCCGTGGCACGCGGGCGAAGTGTCCGTGTGCTGGCGACCGAGACGAGACCGCTGCTGCAAGGGAGCCGGCTGACCGCGTGGGAACTAGCGCGCGCCGGCATTCCGGTCACGGTGATCACCGATGGCGCGGCGGCGTCGCGCATGCGCGCGGGCGAAGTCGATCTTTGCATCGTTGGCGCCGACCGCGTGGTCGCCAACGGCGACGTGGCCAACAAGGTGGGCACGTACGGGCTCGCGGTGCTGGCGCGTCATCACGGAATCCCGTTCTATGTCGCGATGCCGTCTTCCACGATCGACGCCAGCCTGTCTTCCGGCGATCAGATCACGATCGAGGAACGGGATCCGCGCGAAGTGTCGACGTTAGGCGGCCGCCGCGTGACACCCGAGGAGGCCGCTGTCGGCAACGCCGCCTTCGACGTCACTCCGGCGGAACTTGTGACCTCGTTTATCACGGATCGAGGGGTCATTTCACCTCCATATTCTTTCGAAGAGAGATGAGACTTCGTTCAGCACCAGCTCCGCGCTCTGCGCTCAGCGCTCAGCGCTGATGTCAGTTCTCGCCATCGACCAGGGAACCACCGGCTCCACCTGCCTCGTCATCGGTGAGGACGGGCGCATCGCCGGCCGTGGTTATCGCGAAATAACGCAGCATTACCCGCGTCCCGGTTGGGTCGAACACGATCCCGAAGAGATCCTCGAGCGCACGGTCGCGGCGGGTCGCGAGGCAATTGAGCGGGCAAGCGTCACGCCGCGTGTCATCGGGATTACGAACCAGCGCGAGACCGTCGTGGTCTGGGACCGGAAGTCGGGTCGGCCGATTGGTCCTGCCATCGTCTGGCAGGACCGGCGCACCGCCGACCGGTGCGCCGAACTCGCTCCGGAAGCTGACCGGATCAGTCGTCTCACCGGTCTGGTGATCGACCCGTACTTCTCCGCCACCAAGCTCGAGCTGCTGCTGCGCGACCGCGATCTCGCGGCACGCGCGGCTGCCGGGGACGTGCTGGCCGGCACCGTCGACGCGTGGTTGATCTGGCGCTTGACGAACGGGGCGGTGCACGCCACGGATCCGACTAACGCGTCGCGCACGATGTTGTACGACATCGATCGACTCGAATGGTCCGCCGAACTTGGCGAACTGTTTGGCGTGCCGCGACGTATGCTCCCCGAAGTCCGGCCGTCGTCAGGCGACTTTGGTGTCGCCGCCGCGGAGTGGTTCGGGTCGTCCATCCCGATTCGTGGCGTTGCCGGCGATCAGCAAGCCGCGCTGTACGGACAGGGGTGCTGGCAAGCCGGCGAGGGAAAGAATACGTACGGCACCGGCGCTTTCCTGTTGTTCAATGCCGGCGCAAATCGACCGGCAGGCGGAGGCGGCTTGCTCACGACCATCGCTTGTGACGCGCGTGGCCGGGCAACGTATGCACTCGAGGCCTCGATCTTCATCGCCGGCGCGGCCGTGCAGTGGCTGCGTGACGGGCTGGGGCTGGTTGGTTCGGCTGCCGAAACCGAAGCGTTGGCCCGCTCGCTGTCGTCCAACGACGGCGTGTATTTTGTGCCGGCGCTGGTGGGCATGGGCGCGCCCCATTGGGAGCCTGCCGCGCGCGGGACCATCGTCGGCTTAACGCGCGGGACGACGCGCGCACACATCGTGCGCGCTGCGCTTGAATCGATGGCCTACGGCACGCGCGACGTTGTCGAGACCATGACGACGCACGGGCTCGGCCGGCCGGCTCGCCTGCGCGTCGACGGCGGCGCCGCGGCGAACGGCTGGCTCATGCAATTCCAGGCCGACCAGCTTTCGCTCCTGGTCGAGCGCCCCGACATCGTGGAGACCACCGCGTTAGGCGCCGGGGGACTGGCCGGCCTGGCAGCCGGGGTGTGGACCAACCCGGGTGAGTTCCTCGCTGGACGATCCTTCTCCCGGTTCGAGCCGTCCGGCCGGGCTGACACGGTCGCGGCCGACCTGGCCGGCTGGCGTCGCGCCGTGCGCGCCACGTTGACCTGGGCAAGAGACGGAAGCGGCTAGCATGTACAGCGTTGCTGCTCCTGGCACCGTACCTTTGATGCAACGCGTGTTATAGAGTTCCTGAGTAAATCGCCTTCGCAGTTTATCTCACATCCCACATCCCCCATCCCGCTATCCACATGCACCGTCATTCATTAGTGCTCGCGTCCGTAATGTTGTTGGGGTGTACCGCGCAGGACGCCTCGCGTCATCCACAGCCTCCGGATACGCTCCAAGCCGTCCCCGCGACCCAAGCCGACGCCGCCGGCGTCAACAAGGTGCTCGATCCGGCCGGATTCTCCGACCCAAAAGTGCGCAGCGCCTACGAAGCCGCCAAGAAGTATGCGCACGTGCTGGAGAGCATCTATTGCTACTGTCGCTGCAAGGAGAACATCGGTCACCGCGCCCTGGTGGAGTGTTTCGAGACCGATCATGCGTCGCATTGTGATGTCTGCATGAACGAGGCGATCATCACGGCCCGGATGACGGCGGAAGGCAAGACGCCAAAGGAGATCCAGAAGGCCATCGACGCCTATTATGGCGGGTGAGGGCGACACCCGCGGTGAGCAGGGCGCCGAGCGCCGCCATGACCCGCTGTTCCGGTCACTCATCGACGAGATGATTCAGCAGATCCGCGAGCTGAGGTCCCACGCTGGTCCGTGGCCGCCTGACGAGCGGGCGCAGGTCGAGGCCGACCTCGAACGCATCATGGCCCAGGTGCGGAACGCGGCGCTGCGCGCCGGAGAATAGCGAAGTCGTGAATCGGGAAACGCGCGCGGCGATCCATGGCGTGGATCGCTGACGCGAACCTGCCGGTCCTTGCGATCTGGACGGCGATCGTTCTGGTCGGACTCTCAACCGGCACGCTGCTGTCGCGCTGGCGCGATCCCGGTCCGGTAACGCCTCAGGTCGAGACACTGCTCCTCGCGGGCGCAGCCGCGGGTGTGGTCGCCTGGTGCGCCATCGCCGGCGCCGTGGCGGGCAACTCCTCATCCAGTGGACTGCTCACGGCTTATGTGCCCATCGACACTGGACCGTTCTTCCGCCTGGCCGTCCTGTGGGTGACCCTGCCTGGAGCGGCACTGACTTTTGCCGTGGTTCTATTGGTCTGGGCGACATTCTCCGGACAGGGTGACGGCCGTGCGCGCTTTGCCGGCGCCACGACAGCGGCCGCCTTCTTCGCTCTTGGCCTCTCCGCCTGGTTTGCTCCCGAATCCGGTGCCGTCGCTACGGTCATTCCTCCTTTCGTGCAGTCAACCTCTGCGGCACTTGCTCCGCTGTTTGCCCTGATCGCCGTCGTCGGACTCGCGGTGGTCGTGGCCTGGAGACTGTCGAACAGTGCGCCGCCGCACCGACACAGAGCCGCATTGCTCGGAGCATGGATTGCCGCTTCGGCCGCCCTGGTCAGCGAACAATTGGCGCGAAGTCAGCTCGGCATTGGTCCGAGAGACGCCGTCGTTTTCGGCAGCGCGTCGTCCGGGCTGATCCTCTGGTTGGTGGCCAGCGCTCTTCTGCACCGGCGCGTGCAGTCGCTCCTGTTTCGTATTGCGCGAGCGGACGTCGTTCAGCGAAGTCAACACGCCAGATATGCGGCCTTAGCCGGGCATGCCGGTGCGCTCTGCCTGACGATGTCGTTCGCGGCGCATGCCTTCGCGTCACGATCGACCATTTCGCTTGCTCCGGGTGCGACAGTCGGCGTAACCGATTCGTTCCGCCGGACGTGGCACCTGGTCAACCAGGGCGTCTCGCGGTTCGATGCAGACGGCGTCGACGTGACGGCGCTGGCGGTCGAGGCCCGATCACCAACTGGTCGCATCGGACTGATGACGCCGGAGGTCCGCGAATACCACGGCCGCAACGGGCAGCACCTGACGACGCCGATCTCGTTGAGGAGGGAGATCGGTGGAGCGTCGCAGGCGATGCGCGTCCTCCTGACCGAGACCGACTCGCTCGATGTCGCGCGCGTACGAGTTACCTTCCTGCCGGCGCCCATCCTCTGGCCAATCGGCGTCGTCCTGCTTGGCTTTTCCGCGATGCTCGCCCTTTCTGCGCCTGAATCACGATTGATGACATGAATCAAGCGCTCGTGCTGGGACTGATCGGGATCGTGGTCGCGGGATTTGTCCTGTGGCCGCTGCTTCGTCGGCGGGTGCTGGTGGGCCGCTCGGCAGACTCAAAGACCTTGGTCACCACACGCCCCAGCGTGGCCGCCGCCGAAGAACTCGCCGAGCTCGAGTTGGATCATGCCATGGGGCGTGTGAGCGAAGCGGATTTCACCCGGTGGCGCGGCGAGATCGACGACGGCGTCGTTGCAAACGCCGAAGCACCGCTGCCTGACGAACGCGCAACGCTTGTCGACGCGAACGCACGAGCCGAGGCGCTGGTGCGGAAGTGGCGTTACGCGCCGCGGCCGAGTTGCCCAAAATGCGGCGAGCGCCCGGAAGCGGAGGCTCGCTACTGCTCGAAGTGCGGCGCGTCGCTCACAACCTGATCGGGAATCGACTGCTCTGACCTCTGACCTCTGACCTCGGTCACCGTTCTATTGCATCAAGCCGTCGCTGCGCGAGTCGCAGCGGAATGAACGTCGCCAGGAGGCACACACCGGCTGCGGCGGCGAGCCCTGCAACGAGTTGCGTTGGGTCGGCAGCCTCTCCAACCGCCTTTGCGCCAAGCCACGTGTAGATCGGCCGCGCCTCGAGCACGAGGACCGCTCCAATGAGAACGATGGCGGTCATCATGAACAGGAGCCCACCGAACGACGTCGGGATCTGCGCCGCGTTCTCGGATTCGAACCGGGGATACATCGTGCCGAAGCCGATCGCGAGGCCGGCGATGGCGAACGTCATGAGCGTGATCGTGCCGACCGAGACCGCGAACATGAACGGGCTCACCTGGAGCAGGATGTTGGTGACCGCGACGATGCTGACGGCGAGAACGAGAAGTGGAAGCGTGCCGGTCCAGTACTTTGCCCACAGCAGGTCCCGCATCGACATCGCGCTGGATCGCAGCAACCACCACGTGCGTCCCTCGAGGCTGACGGCTGGGAAGAGGAATCGGGCGGCGATGGACGCCAGCACGAAGCCGGACAACGCCAGGTTCATGAACGGAATGATGTTCACGATGAGGAACGTCATGCCATCGCCCGTCAGCGGCAGGTAGCGGATGTTCACCACGTACACGACCACCAGGACCGCCAATAGAATGAGCTGCGACCATTGGGTCGAGTCGCGGAAGAAGACCCGCAACTCCTTGAGCACGAGTTCGCGGCGCAGCGTGCCTAACGGCTGGAGGAGCTTGCGCACCACGCGCGTGCCGGCGCCGTCGCGGGCGAATCGTTGCGCGCCTTCCTGGGCGCGGGTGAAGCCGATGCTGAAGAACCGCCAGTGGAGGAGCGCGCCCAGCACCACGAACCCCGCGGCCGTCGACCAGAGCAGGTAGAGCGGCAGCGGATCGCCGCGTCCGGTGAGGGATCCCATCAGCACGCGCTGCAACCAGTCGCTGGGGAGGAACGGCGACGAGGACCCGCGGAGCACGGAGATGAACTCGACCAGCGACCGGAAGCCCTCCGGCCTCGCCAGCTGTTCGGGACGGATGAGCCGGAACAGCACCACCAGGCCGGCCGCCGCCAGCACGCCGATCACCGACAGGATGTCGCGCGTGCGCCGGGCCGGAAACACATTCACCAGGACGAGCGTGACGGCGCTACCTAACGCGGCGGGAATGATCAGGAACGGAATGAAGCCGGCCAGCGCCGCCAGCACGTAGCGCATGCCGCCGTCAAAGGCGAGACCGTAGGCCGTCAGCATCGGCAGCGCCAGCAGGACCACCATCCAGCTCGAATGCAGCGCCGTCTCGAAGAGGCGGCTGCCGTACAGCGACAGCCAGTCCACGGGAGACGACACGAGCAGGTCGAGGTCGCGGGCCAGGAAAAAGCTGGAGAGCGCGGCGATGATGTTCGACAGCAGGAGAATGGCGGCGAACGAGAGAAGCAGCAGTCCGAGCAGCCGGCCGGCGAGCAGGGCGCCGATCTCCTCCACGCCCGCGAAATAGCTCAGCACGCGGTACAGCAATCCGAACGCGATTGCCCAGAACACGATCCCGACCACGCCGAGCACGGTCCAGCGGGCGCCGCGACCCCGTTCCCCGGCGACGGTCCTCGCTCGCGCGGTGAGCCATTTGGGACTCAGCAGCGTGAAGAAGGGAGTCCGAAGTGCCGAGGAGACCAGTCGCCCTCCAGCCGGCGTGTACTGAGCGCCGGCTGCGTGAGCAGCGTTCGCCGCACGCGCGTGCCGCTCGACAAGCGTCATCCCGGCCGGCCTCGCCTCTGCCTTGGCCGTTCCATCAGCAACCAGCACACCGGACTCGGCATCTTCAGGCATCCAGAACCTCGACCAGATCTCGCGCCGCCGTCTCTCCGGTCAACCTCAGGAAAATCTCCTCCAATCCCTCGACGCCCGACTCGGCGTGCTGGCGCAGTTCGTCCATCGTACCGGCGGCGGCGATACGCCCGCGAACAATGATCGCGATCCGGTCGCAGAGGTTCTGCGCGACCTCGAGCGTGTGCGTCGACATCATGATCGTGTGTCCGCGTCGGACGTATTCACGGAACAGGTCCTTGAGCGTCCGGGCCGCCTTGGGATCGAGTCCCACCATGGGCTCGTCCACCACGATCACCTCTGGCCGGTGCACGAAGGCGCCCGAGATGATGAGCTTCTGGCGCATCCCGTGGCTGTACGACTCCACGAGTTCGTCGCGCCAGTCCTCGAGGTCGAACAAGCCGAGGAGTTCGCGTCCGCGATGCTCGACCTGGGCGCCCTGCTGGCCATAGAGACCGGCAACGAACCGCAGAAACTCCATCCCGGTGAGCTTCTCATAGATGAACGGGCGATCGGGGATGTATCCGAGCCTTGCCTTCGCCTCGTTAGGGTACTTGACGACGTCGATCCCGCCGATGCGCACCCGGCCCGCGGTCGGTCGCAGGATTCCGGCAATCATGCGCAGCGTCGTCGTTTTTCCTGCGCCGTTCGGTCCCAGGAAGCCGAAGAGCTGGCCGGACGGAACCTCGAGATCCAGCGCGTCCACGGCGGTGAACGAACCGTACTTCTTGGTGAGCTGTTCGAGGCTGATCATCTCTCTGAAGGTGGAAGGCTGAAGGCGGAAGGCTGAAGGCTTGATCTGAGAGCTACTGCACTCTGACCGCGCCGACGACGGTGAGTTGCAGGCGACCGAGAACGCGGGCCAGGTCGGAACCAGGATCGGCGGCGCCGGTCATGAAGGGGATGTGCGACGCGTCGGCGGGGAACTGGTCGAGCATGGCGTCGACGGGAACCCAGCGTCCGAGGTAGACCTCGGTCCAGGCGTGCAGGTAAAAGCGGCCTTCGTGCTGAAGCAGTCCGCTCACGGGATGCGCCGGAATGCCGGCGGCACGCGCCAGCGCTGTAGTGAGGAGCGCGAATTCGCGAGCATCGCCCGCTCCGCGTCCAATGGTGCCTAACGCGCCGAGTGGTAGGGCGCCGGCTTCGGCGCGCAGCGAGTCGTGGACCCACTCGACGATCCGCCGCGCCACCACGCCGGGATCGCGCTCATCTGCCGCCAGCCTGACCGCACGGCGTGAAATCGACGGATCGTCGCTTTCGATGGATGGTCCGGGCGACAGTTCCCTCGTGAACACCTTTTGCCACGAGGCGGTCGCCGGGAGTGTGTAGCGGGAGCGCAGCCGGTTCTCGTCGGCTCGCCCGTAGGAGATCTGCCCACCAGCGCGGTAGTTGCGGCCGTAACGGGCGGCAAATTCACGGGGGGTGGACGCGCCCAGGCGGACGCGGAGCGAGTCGAGCATCTGCGTGGGACGCGTGGCGCCACTCGCCAGCCACGTGCCCGAGATGACATTGCCGTCACTGCGCGCTGAGACGGCTCGATTCGGATGCGCATGCCGCCAGTTCTCGAACGCCAGTTCGAACGCGGTTCTGCGCAGCAGCAGGCCATTCGGGAGTCGCGATTCCACGACCAGCCCCTGGGCATCGATCCAGGCGTCGAGCGCGGGCGTGTCGGTCGCGACCAGACGCCAGGCGCGCACCGTGTCCTTATGCACGGCGAACCACCTGCCTGACGAGTCGGCGACGGCGCTGTCCACCACGACGAAGAGCGATTCCGCGTCGATGCGTATCGCGCGCGCCGACGACCTGCCGGTGGCGGGGTCGATGCTGCGGAGGGTGCTGGTCGCGCCCACCCGGGGTTCGTCGAGCAGCAACGTCACGGTGGCACCAATGACTCCGGTGAACGCCGGCAGTGTGATGGGAGTCGACTCGGAAGTCGTCGCGGAGAAGACCAACGCTGAGTCGATGACTTGACCGCGGACGCGGGTCGTGTCCGCACCCAGAGTTCGCGTCGATTCGAACTCTCTCAGCGAAAGGCCGCGAGAAAGTCTGACGGTCAGTTGCTCGGTGCGTCGCGCACCGGCGGTCGGCTCAGTCACCAGGTACTCAGTCACCTGGAGCGAGTGGGGTACCGTGTCGATCGCGATCGATGCGAATCCGATGTGCCGTCCCTCATCCTCGACCCTCGGGTCCTCGACCACGTAATACGTCGTGATTGGAACGACCCGGAGCGCCACGTCAGCCAACCGCGCCGCGGCCGACGGATTCATTTCGCGCGCGAACAGAAGACCCAGTCCGACGGCCCAGGCCGCCAGCACCGAAGTTGCCACCATCCCGCGCCGACTCACCGCTGCCTCATCGGCTGACGATTCAACGCGCGCATCACGTGAGCGACAGCGAAGTCTCGGCGCCGATCCACGCCACGTATTTCTCGAGACCCGATGTCGCCTGGAGCGCCAGCAGCTCCGGCACCTTGTACGGATGCAGCTCCGCGAAGGCCGTCTCCAACAAATGCACCATGGCCGATCGGGTCTTGAGGAGCACGACGGTCTCCGCCTCATCCGCGAGGCGTCCCTCCCACCGGTAGATCGAGCGCGCACCCGGGAGCATGGTGCCGCACGCAATGAGCCGCCGGTCGAGCAGACCCTTGATCAGCATCTCGGCTTCGATGGGATTGGCCACGGTTGTGAGAACGACGACTGCGTCGGTATGGGGCATGGTCTTGTGACTCGTGACTGGTGACTCGTGACTCGGCACTCCGGTCAGAGCCAGTAAATAAGGACGATTGGCGGGTTCGGCAGTGACCCCTGGGGAACAAGAATCGCAGGGCCCAAACGGCGCAGGGCCGCGCAGGGCCCAAACGGCGCAGGGCCCAAAAAGCGCAGGGCCCAAAAAGCGCAGGGCCCAAACAGCGCAGGGCCCAAACAGCGCGGGGCACCCAACAGCGCAGGGCAGCAAACAGCGCAGGGCAGCAAACAGCGCAGGGCAGCAAACAGTGCAGGGCAGCAAACAGCTGCAGGGGCCCAAGCAGCGCAGTGCTTAGCCGCTGAATTCATTCCCGCATCACGATAACGCCAGCGGCTACACGGCATGCCTGGTTCAGCTGAAGCGCAGTTGAGCAGTTCGCGCCGTTCGGGTCCTGCGCCGTTCGGGTCCTGCGCCGTTCGGGTCCTGCGCCGTTCGGGCTCTGCGCCGTTCGGGTCCTGCGCCGTTCGGGTCCTGCGCCGTTCGGGTCCTGCGC
>CAZSNV010000122.1:0-13590 GCA_964608035.1 uncultured Gemmatimonadaceae bacterium
GGCTGGTGGTGGTGGCGGCGGTGGTGCTGCCGGATTGAATACCGTGGGTCGCTACATGGCCGACAAGAAGATCGGCGACAAGATGTTCAGCGAACTTTTCACGCTGAAGAGTGATGTTGGCAACGCAATCCTTCGGCAGACGCCGATCCTGAACGACAATAAGCCGGCAAAGCCGGTGACGTGGGTCGAGAACGGTATGCTGCGAGCGCTGGGCGCCAATCAGGGCGCGACGCCTAACATGAGCCTCTCGCAGGAAGGATCGAATCTTTCCATTGAAGACATGATCAAGCAGACGCGGCGAGGGCTGCTGGTGACGTTCTTCTGGTACATCAGGGGCGTCCCGTCCGATGACCAGCCACTGCTGAACACCGGCATGACGCGCGACGGCCTGTTCCTCATCGAGAACGGCGAGATCGTCGGACCGGTGCAGAACTTCCGTTGGAATATGTCGCCGATCGTGGGCTTCAATAACCTGACGCTGGTCGGCAAACCGGTGCCGATGCATACGGGCGAATCGTACGACGGACTCGGGACGGCGTTGGTGCCCCCGGTCCGCATAGAGGAGTTCTATATGACGAGCGTTTCGCCTGCTCTCTGAACAGGTGAATCGTGAATCGTGAATCGTGAATCGTGACTGAGTTTCGCTGATCGGTGATCGCTAATCGCTGCCCTTTGACCGCTGCCCGTATGACATCGAGAAGAACCTTCATCAAGACCGCCGGATCATCCGCCGCCGTCGCCCTCTACTCGCGCGACCTCATCGGCAACATCCTGGCGACTTCGCCCAAGGGCCGCGTTCTCGAGACGCGTTTCAAGGGCATGGCCGACATCGTGCTTGCTGAAGCCAAGGCGGCTGGTGCGAGCTACGCCGACGTACGGTTCACCCTCACGTCCAACCTCCCCGGCGCGACCGCGAACTTCAGTTCGGCGGGCCGAGGCGGCGCTGGTGGCGCTGGTGGGGCGGGCGGAGGCGGGCGGGGTGGCGGAGGTGGTGGCGGAGGTCGTGGTGGTCGCGGCGGCGGGGCGCAGGGGATTCCGGTCGATGCCGATCGGCGCCCCGGTGGGTTCGGCGTGCGCGTGATTCACAGCGGCGTTTGGGGATTTGCCAGCAGCCCGATCGTCACCGAGGACGAAATCCGGCGCATTGCCCGCCTGGCCGTTGAAGTGGCGCGGGCCAGCGCGATCGCGAAGAAGGCCGACGTGAGACTCGCTCCAGTGCCGGCGTATGTCGAGAACTTCATCACGCCGATGGCGAAGCACCCGATGAGCGTGTCCCAGACCGACAAGCAGGCCTGGGCGCAGGCGGTCGCCGACAAGGCGAGCGCAGTGCAGGGCGTCACGGCGGTCAACGTGTCGGCGCAGTGCAGCTACGAATGGCGCTACTTCGCGTCGAGCGAAGGCTCGTTCATCGAGCAGGAGCTGTTCAACACCACGCCGAGCCTGAGCGTCACGGCGCGCGTTGGCGATGTCACGAAGACACGGAATTACCCGGGCGTCGGCGGGATGGCTGGCTGGGAAATCATCGACGAGTGCGATTTCCTCACCTCGGCCGAACGCGTAGCCAGCGAGGCGGTCGAGAACTGCTCGGCCAAGGCGTTAGGCAGCAGCGGCCTGCGCGACCTGATCCTGTCGCCCTCGCACGCGGCGCTCACGATTCACGAGATCGTCGCGCACGCCACCGAGCTCGATCGGGTGGTCGGCTATGAAGCCAACTACGCTGGAACCAGCTTCGTGAAGCTCACCGACGTCGGGAAGCTCAAGTACGGGTCGAAGCACCTCAACGTCGTCGCCGACAAGACCACCCGTGGGCTCGGCAGCGTCGGCTTTGACGACGACGGCGTGAAGACAATGAAGTGGGACATCATCAGGGAAGGCACGCTCGTGGGCCTGCAGACGAACCGCGAGACCGCTCACTACATGGGCGAGAACTTCAGCCGCGGCTGCACGTTCGGGAATTCGTGGCGCGACTACCCGTTCCTGCGGATGCCTAACATCCAGCTCGAACCCGGCCCCGAGAACGCGCCAACACGCGAGCAGATGATTGCCGACGTGAAGAACGGCGTGATGATCGACGGGCGCGGCAGCTACTCGATTGACCAGCAGCGGTACAACGGCCAGTTCGGCGGGCACGTGTTCTGGGAGATCAAGAACGGAAAGATCACCCGCATGGTCACCGACGTGACCTACAACGCCATCACGACCGACTTCTGGGCGAACCTGGACGCGACTACGGGACCGAAGGAATGGCAGATGTTCGGCACCGGCGGCGATGCGAAAGGCCAGCCGACGCAGACGAACGCCATCTCTCACGGTTCGCC
Organism: uncultured Gemmatimonadaceae bacterium; assembly: GCA_964608035.1. Classification (GTDB taxonomy): domain Bacteria; phylum Gemmatimonadota; class Gemmatimonadetes; order Gemmatimonadales; family Gemmatimonadaceae; genus JABWBJ01. The sequence continues at coordinate 2,319 of CAZSNV010000122.1, forward strand.
CTGGCTCCTCATCCGCAACATCATGACTGGAGCGGCATTCGACTGAGTACTAGCTCAGAGCTCAGAGCTCAGAGGTCAGAGCCAGAGCAATTCAGTCTTTTGCTCTGAGCTCTGAGCTCTGACCTCTGACCTCTGACCTAACTCATCGCATACACCACCAGATTCACTGCAAAACGAGTGTTGTCTTCGCGCCGAAACCTCTTGTTCCGCCAGTCATAATCCCACTCGCACCCGTAGTCCTTGTTGGAGTAGACAATCCCCAGCCGGCCGCGCCGCTCCAGTCCACGCATATAGTCGTGCACGATGTTGTCGCCCCAGCCGTTGAGCTCATGGCTCGTCTGCGGTGGCCCCTCGGCGAACCGGAAGAACGCGCGATAGATCGCATGTGAGTTCGGGATCTTTGGCAGGACAGACTCCCCCGGAAAGATCCGACCGATCTCCGCTTCGAACGACTTCGCGTACAGGCCGTTCACGTCGTGATTGCAGTCGTCGGAGAACAGCAGCCCGCCATTTTCGACGAACTTCGACAAACCCGCCCGCTCCTTCTCGCTGAAGCGAACGAGCTTGTGGCCGGTCATGAACAGGAACGGGAACGCCAGGAGTTCCGCCGAGTCGGCCGTGATCACGACTTCCTGCTGGTGCACGGGGATGGTCGTGTATTGCACGACCGCGTCGAGCACATTCGAGCAGACTTTCGGGTTGTAGTCCCAGTCGCCCGAGTCGTATCGCAGGCGCGCGAAGGTGAAGTCCGGATTCGTTGTCCGGCGCGCGTGCGCCAGAGCCGTCCGGCGCGCGTGCGCCAGTGCCGACGCCGGGTTGAGGGCGACAGCGGTCACCGCTGCACCCAACCGCGATAGGAACGTGCGGCGATCACCGACACTCATGGGCGCGCCCACACCTTGCTCCGCAGACCCCGCATGGAAGCGAAACCGACAACGAATACTGCCGCCGGACCAAACCACGCCGGGCTGGGAATCATGATAAGGTTGTAGAGGCAAAGCGCCGCAAAGAGCGCGGCCACGGTCAGGGCTGGCCATCGCGGTGCCTCGCCCGCGATTCTCCTCGTAACGACCGGTCCCACGAACGCGGCGAGTGTCCAGGCAGCGAGCACGGTGAGAAAAGACCCTGCTGAGATCTCCGACAGGTGCTGCCGAACTGACTCGGGATTCGTCGGATCCATCCCAGCCGGCTGAGGAAAAACCTGAAGTCCGATCATTTCGACAGCGAGCACAACCACGAACGCAGTGACGAATCCTGCAACCACGCCGCCAATCGTTCGGGCCACCAACTCCTCCTGCCAGGGTGGTCGAAATCTTGTCGGTTCGGGAAGCGCCACGCGAGAGGAACGTCGCAATCAGGCATTTGATGGGCTGGGACGACCCGTGGAAGTCCTTGGCACCAACCGGGCGCGACCGGGGTAACCGAACCGGCCCAAGCTAAGTATACTTTGCGGAGCCCTACACCCTTATCGATGAGAGGATTGATCATGCGTTGCAGTCATGGAATCGCAGTCGCCCTTGCCGCCACGCTAGTCGCACCGGCCGTCAGCGTCGCGCAGGACGCCGCCCGCCCCGTGGCTGGTGGTGGCATCACCGCCCCAGGATGGATGGGGAAGATCGATGCCTCTGAAGCTGCCAAGGGCGCAAAGCTCGAGGACTCCAAGCTCGTCACCATGGGCCAGGGACTCCATGTGACGACCGGCCCCCAGGTCGTGTACTGGAATCCGGCGAACACGGCGTCAGGCAACTACACCGTGAAGGCGTCGTTCACAGAGCGCGAGTACATGGGGCTCAATAACCACCCGCACCCCTATGGAATCGTGATCGGCGGCAACAACATGGGCACCGAGGAGCAGACGTATCTGTACTGCGCGGCTTATGGCGCCGGGAACTTTATCGTTCGCGGATTCGGCCCTGCCGCATTTGCCATGAATGGCGGCCGTGGCGAGATGAACGATGCCGTGAAGAAGGCCGCGGGGAAGGGTCAGCCGGTGACCAATGAGGTCGCGATCAACGTTCTATCCGACAAGGTCGAGTGCGCGATCAATGGCACGGTCGTCGCGAGCTACCCGAAGGCGGACCTGCTTGCTGCGGGCAGGCTGAAGTCGACGGACGGCATCTACGGCATCCGTTTCGGCCACAACACCGACGCGCATGTCGCCGGCCTGACGATGACCAAGAAGTAGAGACAAAACAGGAAACAGGAAACAGGAAACAGGGAAGGGACGAACGTCAAACATTGAGGGCCCGAGCTAGCTCGGGCCCTCTTTCCTTCCCTGTTTCCCGTTTCCTGTTTTCCTGTTTCCTCAAACGACTTCGTACGTGAAGCCTTTCTCCTGCACGATGCCGACCAGCATCGTGTGCGCCGGCACGACGATCACTCCCGGATTGAGCCCAGCCCGAAGTTCCTGATAGATCTCCGGTTGCGGCTTCTGGACTGCGGTCGCAATCCGCCCGGCAGCGGCGTTCAGGGCGAAGTTGCACATCCAGAAAAGCACGCCACGATCCTGCAGGGGCTTCACTCCGGCTCCGGCAAACATTCCGGGCCGGTCTCCGGCGAACCACAGATTCTTCGTCGCGGGCCTGCCCCCAGTGGTGGGATCGGTGACCTGCCAGAGCTCCCCAATGGGAAACTTCGCGTACGTCGCGTCACTCACGTTGATCGGGAATCCCTTGCCGGCGATACCAACGATCGCGTTCACGTCAGGGTGCTTGAGACCGTAGACGGTCTGCCAGGCGTCGAGCCAGTTCTTCACGACAAGCAATCCGATGGTTGTGTCCATCAGGTCAAAGACCTGACGGTGTTTCCCTGTGAAGCCGTCGACAAAGGTCAGGTCCCAGCCCTGGGGACTCTGCGCTGCATCGGCGATGTCAGGCAGCAAGGAAGCGCCGGCCAGAGCGCCAACGGATGAGATAAAGTTGCGGCGAGACGGCTTATGCATCGATGACTCCCGGGGTTCGAGCGGCCCAAAGATACTCACTTGGGGAGGCGGGGCGAGTCAGATCCGGTCCAAAGCGAGCGCGTCCAGATTGCCTTTTCCAATTTCGGCGCGTAGCTTCGAAACGTTCTGCGTTGCGGCGCAGGTCCAAGCAGCCGCTTGATTTAGCGCGACCCGGTTCACGCCCTGCGTCGGCGCCCGCCCGGTCCGCTGCAAGCACCACTGCCGTCCAGTTCCGCCGTGGTACTTCCTCATTCGCTGCGCTTGCGCTGCGGTGGAGCATAAATATGGACCTGATCTTCTACGCTGCGTCTGGCGCTGCTGTCTTGCTCGCCTCCGCGGCTTTTTTCTTTTTTGGAAGCCGGCAAGGGCGCTCCAGTGAAGTGAGTAGGCAGGCGGCTTCAAAGTCGACGGCTGAGGAAACGGCCAGGCGAATCCTGAGCGATGCCGAGCGGGAAGCAGAGTCCACTCGCAAGTCCGCCGTCATCTCAGGAAAGGAAGAGCAGATCAAGCTTCGCGAGTCCTGGGAGGCCGAAGCACGCCACCGCCGCGAGGAGATCGAGCGAGAAGAGCGCCGGCTCGACGAACAGGAAAACCAGCTCGACAAGAAGCTCGAACTGGTCGAGGGTCGCGACAAGGAGATAGGGAAGCGCGCCTCAGAGCTCGGCCGGAAGGAGAAGTTCGTCACGGAGCGTGAGCAGGAACTCGACCGCATGACCACCGAGGAGAAGCGCCGGTTGGAGTCGATCGCCGGTCTCTCGCAGGAGCAGGCAAAAGCCGAGCTCATGCAGAGAATGGAAGCGCAGGCGGAAGCCGATGGCGCCAACAGGCTCCGCGAGATTCGTGAATCGGCGAAGCGCGATGCCGAGCGTGAGGCCAAGAAGATCGTGGCGCTCGCGGTTCAACGAATCGCCTCGGAGCACACCTCGGAAATCTCCGTATCAGCGGTCTCACTCCCCAGCGACGAAATGAAGGGTCGCATCATCGGCCGCGAGGGGCGGAACATCCGCGCCTTCGAATTGGCGACCGGCGTGGACGTCGTGATTGACGACACGCCTGACACCGTGGTCGTGTCGTGCTTCGATCCGGTACGGCGCGAGATCGCACGCCTCGCGCTGGAGAAGCTGGTGGCCGATGGGCGCATCCATCCCGGCCGGATCGAGGAAGTCGTCGCGAAATCGAAGAAAGAGGTCGAAGCGCAGATCATCGAACTCGGCGAGAGGGCGGCCTACGAGACCGGAATTCACGGCTTGCATCCCGAGATGATCAAGCTGATCGGGAGGATGAAGTACCGGACCAGCTACGGCCAGAATATCCTCGACCATTCGAAAGAGGTTGCCCACCTGGCAGGGATCATGGCGGCCGAGCTGAAGCTCGATGTGACCATGGCCAAGCGCGGCGCGTTGCTGCACGACGTCGGCAAGGTGTTGACGCACGAGCACGAGGGCACGCACGTGCAGTTGGGTGTCGAGGTCGCGACGAAATACGGCGAAAACGCGATGATCGTGAATTGCATCGCCGCCCATCACGACGACGTACCGCACGAGAGTGAGGTGTCGGTGCTCGTGCAGGCGGCGGATGCCATCTCGGGCTCACGCCCGGGCGCCCGTCGCGAAGCGTTCGAGACGTACGTGAAGCGGCTCGAGGGAATCGAGAAGATCGCGTCCAGCTATCGCGGCGTGGACAAGGTCTACGCGATCCAGGCCGGTCGTGAAGTCCGCGTGCTCGTCACGCCCGAAGATGTTGACGACGCCCGCATGACGTCGTTGTCCGATGAAATCGCGCGACGCATCGAGTCGGAACTGCAGTATCCGGGTCAGATCAAGGTCGTTGTCATCAGGGAAACGAGGGCCGTGGACTTTGCACGCTGACACGATGAAGGAGACGACCGGGGCGACTGTCATCAACGGTGTTGCGGTCGCCAAAGCGGTTCGCGCCGATGTGGCGAAAGAGACCGCCGAACTCAAGGCGCGCGGCATCACGCCCGGCCTGACCGTCGTCATCGTCGGCGAAGATCCCGCCAGTCAGAGCTACGTGAAGTCGAAGGAGAAGGCCTCGATCGAAGCGGGAATGAAGGGCGAGACGATCCGACTTCCGGCGACAACGCCGCAAGCCGATCTCGAAGCCCTGATCGATCGCTTAAACGCCGACCCAACGGTCCACGGCATCCTGGTCCAGAGTCCGCTGCCAAAGCACATGGATGCCAACACCGTCGTCAGGCGCGTCGCGCCTCACAAGGATGTCGACGGCTTCCACCCCGTGAACGTCGGCAAGCTGCTCATCGGCGAGAAAGACGGCTTTGCTCCCTGCACGCCGGCCGGCGTTCAGGAATTGCTCGTGCGCTACGGCATCGACACGCGCGGCAAGGAAGTGGTCATCATCGGGCGCAGCAACATCGTCGGCAAACCGATGGCGGCCCTGCTCGTGCAGTCAGGGCAGGGAGCGGATTGCACCATCACCGTGTGCCACAGTCGCACGAAGGACCTGGCCTTTCACACGAAGCGCGCCGACATCATCATCGCCGCGATTGGCAAGCCGGAGATGCTCACCGGCGACATGATCCGGCCGGGCGCGGTGGTCATCGACGTCGGGATCAACCGTGTTGACGATCCAGGTTCGCCGAAGGGCTACCGGCTGGTCGGCGACGTGCACTTCGAGAGCGCGCGTCAGGTTGCCTCGCACATCACGCCGGTGCCGGGCGGTGTTGGACCGATGACCATCGCCATGCTCCTAAAAAACACCGTGCGGGCGGCACGTCAGGCCGGCGTCTAAACGGCTGCGTGCTGCTTACTTCTTGCTAGTACTGCTTGCTGGCGCTTGGGCACCAGCACCAGCACGCAGTACGAGCACTAGTAAGCAGCAATAAGCACGCAGCGTCGTTTAGACTTATGCTGTGCCCTCGAGTCACCGCCCCCCTCCCCCCGAGGAGATCCTCGCGCTGTTCGACGAGGATCTGATTCCGGCGCCGGTCTCCCCACCGCCGCCGCGCGCAGAAGGTCGTGCGCGTCGTCCGGCTGGTCAGTCAGCCGAACCGGGACTCTCGCCAGAATCGGCAATCTCGGTTGCCACACTGACGCTGGCGACGCGGGACATTCTCGAGGGCGCGATCGAGCCACTGTGGATTCGCGGCGAAGTCGTGGGACTCAAGGAGCACCGGAAGGGCCACTGGTATTTCACCCTCAAAGACGCCGAGGCGCAGATTCGCTGCGTCATGTGGGCGACAGACGCACGGCGCGCCCTCGCCGCGCCTGACGAGGGCATGACGATCACGGCGCTCGGCAAGCTCACGGTCTTTCCCGCGCGCGGTGAACTGCAGCTGCGCATCCTGAGAATCGAGGCGTCGGGCGACGGCCTGTGGCGGAAGGCGTTCGAGAAGGTTCATCAGAAGCTCGAAGCCGAGGGGTTGTTTGCGCTCGACCGAAAGCGACCACTCCCGCTGCTCCCGTCGTGCATCGCGGTGGTGACCAGCACGGATGGCGCCGCGCTGCACGACATTGTGTCCGTCGTCCACCGTCGTTGTCCGATCACGCGCGTCGTGGTGGCGCATGCGACGGTGCAGGGTGAGGACGCGCCGGGCTCGATCGTGACTGCGTTGCACCGCGTTGCGCGCTGGGGGAAGGCCGACGTCGTCATCCTCGGGCGCGGTGGCGGAAGCCGTGAAGACCTCTGGGCGTTCAACGACGAGCGTGTCGTGCGCGCTGCCGCTGGCATGCCGATTCCATTGATCGCCGCCATTGGCCATGAGGTTGACGTCACGCTGTGTGATCTGGCCGCTGATCTGCGCGCGGCCACGCCTTCCGCGGCTGCGGAAGCAGCCGCGCCACGATTGACAGATCTCGTCAGGCAGGTTCGAAGACTCGGCGCCGATTTGAGGGATGCAGCCCTGGCCCGATTGGAAGGGGCGCGAGAACGTCTCGCAGCAGCGGGAGTTGCCGTCGCCCGGGCCGCATCGCATCCCGTGGAACGCCGGCGTCTGGTTCTCGAGGGAATGGCCGGACGACTGCACGCGCTCAGCCCGTTGGCAACCCTCGCCCGCGGTTACGCCGTGCTCACCGACGGCGAGGGAGCACCGGTGACTTCGGTAAACGCTGTTGAAGCAGGTGACACGTTCGTGGCGCGCCTCCGCGATGGACGGATTCACGCGCGGACCGAACGGACGGAATCGTTGCCGCAGGAGGAGACGGAATGAGCTTCGAGAAGAGGGTTCAGCGGCTGGAGGAGATTGTACGAGCGCTCGAGTCGACCGATATGAGCCTCGAGAAAGGGCTCAAGTTGTTCGAAGAGGGCATCGCGTGCCTTCGGGACGCGTCGGCCGAGTTGTCGAAGGCCGAGGCCGCGGTGCAGGTGCTGCGCGAGCGGACGGACGGCATCCTGGAAGCGACGGACCTGCGTGCCTGACGAGTCGCCGGTCGCGCTGGAGGTACCTGATCGCGAGGCGGTCGAGTCGGCACTGGCTGCCTGCTGCGCCGGCGATCTGACGGGAGTCGCGCCGCTCGTTGCGGAAGCCATTCGATACAGCCTGCTCGGACAGGGGAAACGATTTCGCGGACTTCTCGTGCTGGCGTCGTATCGCGCCGCGGGCGGTCTGGGGGACGCGAGCGGGCTTGCCGCCGCTGTCGAAGTGGTGCACGCGTATTCGCTCGTCCACGACGACCTGCCGTGCATGGACAACGATGACATCCGGCGCGGTCGTCCCACGGTGCACCGGGCTTTCGACGTCGCGACGGCCACCGCAGCCGGCGTCACCATGGTGCCACTGGCGGCACGATGCGCGCACCGTGCGGCCCGCGACCTTGGCACCGGATCCGTGCTCGCCGGCCGCATCGTCCGCGAGCTGATGACCGCGTCGGGGGCCGGCGGCATGATCGGCGGCCAACTGCTGGACCTGCTGGCCGAGGGCCAGCGCCTGAGCCTCGACGACCTGGAAGCAGTGCACCGCGCCAAGACTGGCACCCTCATCTCGGCGTCGGCGCGCATCGGGGCGATGGCCGCGGGCGTGGAAGACCGGCTCCTGGTGGCGTTCACGCACTTTGGCGACGCGCTCGGGCTGGCCTACCAGATTGCCGACGATGTGCTCGACGTCACGGCGACGAGCGACCAGCTCGGGAAGACGGCGGGCAAGGACGTCGTACTCTCCAAGAGCACGTATCCCCTGGTGATGGGGATAGACGAGGCGCGGCGCAGGGCGGCGGCGCTGGTCAACGAGGCTTGCGGCGCAATGGAAGCGGTGGAACGCCTGACGCCGGACCTGGAGCGGCTCGCCCGGCATGTCGTCGAGCGCCAGTCCTGAGGCTTAGATTCCACTCGTCACAGCCAACCAGCGGTTCATGGCAATCCTCGACAGAATCGAATCCCCCGCCGATCTCAAGGCGCTCTCTCGCGACGAGCTGCGCGAGATCTCGCAGGAGATACGCGACCGGCTGATCGACGTTTGCTCCAGGACCGGCGGGCACATTGGCGCCGGCCTTGGCGTCGTGGAGCTGACGGTGGCGCTGCACACGGTCTTCGAGACGCCGGTCGACCAACTGGTCTGGGACGTGGGGCATCAGGGCTACCCGCACAAGCTCCTCACCGGGCGCAATACGCGCATGGAGACGCTGCGCCAGGAGAGCGGGCTTTCGGGTTTCCTCAAGCGCAGCGAGAGCGACTACGACACGTTCGGCGCCGGCCACGCGGCGACGTCCATCTCCGCCGCCCTCGGCATCGCCGCCGGCCGCGATCTTCTCGGCGACAGCTACAAGGTCGTCGCGGTGCTGGGTGACGGCGCGCTGACGTCGGGTCTCGCCTACGAGGGCCTGAATAACGCCGGGCATTCGGGCCGCGACCTGATCGTGATCCTGAACGACAACGAGATGTCCATCGCGCCTAACGTGGGTGCCATTTCCAAGTACCTGGTTTCCATCCAACGAAATCCACTGTACAACCGCTTGCGGGCGAAGATCGGCGGGGTCCTCGAAGGGCATCCGTCGCTCAATACCCTCATCCGTAAATGGGAAGAGAGCGTCAAGTCTTTCCTGACGCCGGGTGTGCTTTTTGAGGAATTGGGCTTCCGGTATTTCGGTCCCCTCAACGGCCACGACATCGACAGCCTGGTCGACACGCTGTCGGCCGTGCGCGGCATGTCCGGGCCGCGTCTGGTGCACGTTCTGACGCAGAAGGGAAAAGGATTCCCGGCGGGCGAACATATCGAGAAGTGGCACGCGCTCCCGCCTGGCCATGACCCATCGACTGGAAAACAGGTCAAGGCGGCATCCGGGAATGCCAACTACACGACGGTGTTCGGTCGCGGGTTGAGTGAGCTCATGTATGAGCGATCCGATGTCGTGGCGATCACCGCAGCGATGCCCAGCGGCACGGGAACGTCTGCGGTCGCCAAGGCGCACCCGACGAGATTCTTCGATGTCGGAATCGCCGAGGCGCATGCCGTGACGTTCGCCGCGGGACTGGCCACTCGCGGTTTGCGGCCGGTCGCGGCGATCTACTCCACGTTCCTGCAGCGCGCGTACGACAGCATCATCCACGATGTCGCCATTCAGCACCTGCCGGTGATCTTCTGCCTCGATCGCGCGGGGTTGGTCGGTGAAGACGGCGAGACCCACATGGGTCTGTACGACATCGCCTACATGCTGGCGGTGCCCGATGTCACCGTGACGGCGCCACGGGACGCGACGGAGATGCTGGCGCTCCTTCGCACGGCAACCAACCACACCGCCGGCGCGTTCAGCATTCGCTATCCGCGCGAGACAGCGCCGGATGTGCCGCCGCCAATGTCCGAGATCGAAGCCGTTCCTTACGGCACGTGGGACGTGCCCCGGCGTGGGAGCGAAATCGCCATCCTTGCGGTGGGGACCATGGTGAATCCCGCGCTGGCGGCTGCGGAAGCCCTGGCGATCGAAGGCTTCAATCCGACCGTCGTGAATTGCCGGTTCCTCAAACCGTACGACGCTGTGACGCTCTCCGGCATTCTCGCCGAGCATCGTCAAATCCTCGTCGTCGAGGAAGGCACGGTCGTCAATGGCTTTGGTGCGTACATCGCGACTGTTGTGCAGCGACTCGAACCTGCGGTTCGCGTCGTCGTCCACGGAGTACCGGATCGCGTGATACCGGCCGCGGCGCGCGCGCGGCAGCTCGCGATGGCCGGCCTCGACGCCCCTGGCATCGCGGAACGTGTCCGGGCGTTGCACGAGAGCGAGGCAGTCGCGGGGTGATCCGGCTCGGCGTCATCGGGAACCGAGACTATCCCGATCTCGGTCGTATGCTCGAGCGGCTCCTTGCACTGGCGCCGGCGTTAGGCATCGACTTTCACCTCGAAGGCACGCTGAAGGATCTGGCTCCGGGTCACAACGCCCCGGCGCTGGCTCCTGAGGACGTCGACGCCCTCGTCACGCTCGGCGGTGACGGCACGTTGCTGCGTGGCGCCCGGTTCCTCGGCGGCCGCGAGATCCCCATGCTGGGTGTGAACCTCGGCCGACTGGGCTTTCTCAGTGCGTGCGGTCCGGAAGAGCTGGAGACCGCCGTGAGCCGGTTGGTGAGCGGCGATTATCGGGGTGAGACGCGCATGATGCTCGAGGGACGACCCAGCATGCTCGAGGATCCCCGACGCTGGTATGCGCTCAATGACATCGTGCTGCACAAGAGCGGCAAGGCACGCGTGATCTGGCTGCGGCTCGAAGTGGACGGCGAGGAGGTGGCCAGTTACGCCGCCGATGGGATCGTGATGTCGACGCCGACCGGGTCGACGGCCTACAACCTGTCGGTTGGCGGGCCGGTGGTCGTTCCCGAGCATCCCTCGATCATCATCGCCCCGATTTCTGCGCACGCGCTCTCGATCCGGCCCGTGGTGGTCAGCCCCGATGTCACGATCATCGTCCATGCCGACGATGACGGCACGGACCGCCTGGTCACCGTGGACGGCCAGGTGGGCGCCACGTTAGGCAGAGCCGAGTCGGTGATCGTCCGCCGCGCGACGCGCTCCGTCATCCTGGTGCGGTTCCCGGAGATGACGTTCTTCACGCGAATGCGCAGGAAGCTCGGGTGGGGCCTCCCGCCTGACGACACCCGTGCGTGATGCTCACCGAGCTCCGTATCCGGAACCTCGCCGTCATCGAGTCGGTGACGCTGCCGGTGGCGCCGGGGTTCAACGTCCTCTCCGGTGAGACCGGCGCCGGCAAGTCGATCATCGTCGGCGCGTTAGGTCTCCTGCTGGGCGAACGGGGCAGCGCCGATGTCGTACGAGGCGGGGCCGACCGGGCCGTCGTCGAGGGCGTGTTCGATGGCAGCGGCAATCGTGCCCTGGCGGCGATGCTCGAGGAGCGGGGCATCGAGTCGGAGGAT
>CAZSNV010000123.1:0-13378 GCA_964608035.1 uncultured Gemmatimonadaceae bacterium
GGGGCGGCGGGGGCGGCGGCGCGAACCAGAACAGCATCGTGATGGTCAGCCTGGCCGACGGGAAGATCACTCCGATGCCGACCATGCGATCCTACCGTTTGCCGGCAGAGAGTGGCAAATGGATGGTGTATACGGCGGCGGCTGATTCGGCGAGCTCTGACAGCGCGGGACGCGGCGGTGCCGCGGGCGCCGGGACCGGTCGTGGTGGGCGTGCTGGCGGCGCGGCTGGGTCGCGCAGGACCTACGGCAATCCCATAACGCTGCGCAACCTCGACACGGGCGCCGACGAAGTCATCGCCGATGTCGTGGCCTACCAGTTCGACGACAGCGCGAAAGTGCTCGCATACGCAGTGGCGTCGCGCGCCGACAGCACGAAGGACGGCGTCTACCTTCGCAACCTGACGACGGGCGCGACGCAGGGAGTGCTCACGGGCCCCGGCAACTACCGCGCGCTTTCCTTCGACCGCGCTCAGCAGCAGTTCGTCTTCGCGACGGACCGCGATGAATTCGGCAGGCCTAACGCGCGTTCTATTATCTATCTGGGTGCGGTGAAGACCGGTGGGGCGCAGCCGGTGATCCGCTCCGAGATGCTGCCCGAGGGCATGCGGCTTCCCGACAACGTCAACGTCTCGTTCACGCGCAGCGGAACCGCGCTGCAGCTTGCCATCGCGCCGCCGCCCGAAGACTCCGTCCCCGCGGATTCGCTGGTCGGCAAGGCGCGCTTCGACCTCTGGCACTGGAAGGACCCGGCGCTCCAGCCGACGCAACTGCTGCAGGCGAACCAGGCTCGCAACCGCACCTACACCGCCATCTACCATCCGGCGACGAAGAAGCTGCTGCAGTTGACCACCGATTCGTTCCCTTCGGTGCAGCTCTCCGACGACGGGAAGATCGGCATGCAATCGACCGGCGTCCCGTACGACATCGAACGGATGTGGGGCGACGGCGGCAACGACGTCTATCACGTCGATCCGGCGACCGGCACGCGGAAGTTGATCGCGACGAAGATCACCGGGAACGCGCAGCTCTCGCCGGGCGGAAAGTTCATCGTGTACTTCGACCAGGAACAGTGGCACACGTACAACGTGACGACTGGGAAGGTCATCAACATCACGGCGGCAGCCACGGACGTGAACTTCGACCAGGAAACGTGGAGCACGCCTGACGACCCGGGCGCGTGGGGCATCGCCGGCTGGACGAAGGACGATCGTTCGGTCCTGATCAACGACCGGTTCGATGTCTGGGACATTGATCCCACGGGCGCCAGGGCGCCCGTCATTCTCACGGACTCGCTGGGGCGTCGCGAGAACCTGACGCTTCGGCTGCTCGACCTCGGCCGCGATGAGGACGAGCGGTTCGTAGACACGACGCAGCCCATCTGGCTCAGCGCGTTCGACGAGGACACGAAGGCGAGCGGATTCTATAAAACGCGGCTCGATGCGCGTCGCTTGCCGGAAAAGGTCGTGATGGGCGACGTGCGTTATGGCGCTCCGTCCAAGGCGAAGAACGCCGAGACCTACCTGGTCACCAAGGGCACGTTCGTCGACTTCCCGAACCTGCATGTGGGGCCGAGCCTGACGTCGCTGACGCGAGTCTCGGACGCGAACCCCTGGCAGAAGGACTACAACTGGGGCACGGTCGAACTGGTGACATGGACGAGCATGGACGGCGTGCCGCGCCAGGGCCTCCTGTACAAGCCAGAGAACTTCGATCCGTCGAAGAAGTACCCGATGATCTCGTACTTCTATGAAGACCTGTCGGACGGCCTGTACAGCTACATCCCGCCTAACGGGCGCAATGTCATCAATCCCACGCACTACGTCTCGAACGGATACCTGGTCTTCGAGCCTGACATTCACTATGAGATGGGGTACCCGGGGCCGAGCGCGGTGAAGTCGGTGGTGCCCGGCGTGCAGAAGCTGCTCGAGCGCGGCTACATCGACCCGAAGAAGCTCGGGCTGCAGGGGCAGTCGTGGGGAGGCTACCAGGCGCTGTACATCATCACCCAGACGCAGATGTTCAGCGCGGCGATGGCGGGCGCGCCGGTGACGAACATGACCAGCGCGTACGGCGGCATTCGATGGGGCAGCGGCGTGAACCGGTCGATGCAGTACGAGGCGGGCCAGAGCCGTATCGGAAAGTCGCTGTTCGAGGCGCGGGACCTCTACATCCAGAACTCACCGCAATTCTCGCTGCCGCGCGTCACGACGCCGCTGTTCATCATGTCGAACGACATGGACGACGCGGTACCGTGGTGGCAGGGGATCGAGCTGTTCGTCGGGATGCGCCGCTTGGGCAAGGAGGCGTACCTGATCAACTACAACAACGACGTCCACAATCCGCAGGGCCGCGCGAACCAGAAGGACATCGCGATGCGGATGCAGCAGTTCTTCGACAACAAGTTGAAGGGCACGCCGATGCCGGAGTGGATGGCGAAGGGGATTCCGGCGAAAGACAAGGGGAAGGATCAGGTCAAAAAAGTCATACAACCCTGACGGATGGCGGATGGCGGATGGCGGATGTCAGATAAACTGCCACAGCCGATTGCCACGGAATCTCAGCGGCAATCGCCTCGCAGTTGTCCGATATCCGACATCCGCCATCCGAAATCCTATAGAACGTCACCCACCACGCACCTGAATCCTGGCAGAACGTCTTCGCCGTCCAGCGAACCTGTTTCAGTTAGTTCCACCACGGTTCCATCGGCGCGATAGGCGCGGGCGAGTCGGCGGTCGGGGTCCACGACCCAGACGAGTCGCGTGCCCGCCTTCAGCCAGTCGGCGACCTTGGCGAGTACCTCGCCCGGGCGATCATCAGGTGATAACACCTCGACAGCGAGGTCGGGCGCGAATGGCGCATAGCCTCGCGGCATCGGATCAGGAATCCGATCATGGCGGACGTACGCGACATCCGGTGCGCGGACGGTGTCCGGATTCGTGAACAGCACAAATCCCGTTTCCGCAGCGAGTACACGGCCCAAGTCGTGGGCCCGAACGAACTGCGCGATAACGACGGTGAGGTTGACCGCGATGTCGCCGTGCCGGAAGCCCGCCGGTTCGCGCACGATCATCCGGCCGCGAACGAGTTCGGTCCGTTTGTCAGGCGGCTGGAGCCGCATCAGGTCGTCCGCTGTGAGCAGCGCGGGGGACGTCATGGGCCGAGTATAACGCTTCGTCGCCATGGTGCCGAGCACAATCGGGTTGAGACGTCACCGCGGCGTCACCACGCCTCAGTCCGATGCGTTCGCATCACACGTGCTGCACTGGAATGGTGACGGCGCTGGGCCGCCGGGGACGCAGGTTGCCGCATGCTGCCTTGCACAGCCAGCGCCGCCGAGCGTACGGTTCAGTGTCGAACGCGCCGGCGCACTTCAGTCCCGACCGGAGCGTACGATGCGTCCTTCACTCCTCCTGCCAGCGCGGTCGTCCCCCATGCCGATGACGGTCGAAGAGTTCCTCGTCACTTCGGTTCCCGACGGGAAAGCCGAGTTGGTGCGTGGTGAACTGCGCGTGACGCCGCCGCCTGGTGCTCCGCATGGCACGGCCGCGATCAACCTCGTACTGATGCTGGCTAACCACGTGAAGGCGAATGGCTTGGGTCGCGTGTTCGGCGATAGCTTCGGGTACATCCTCACGCAACTGCCTCGCACCGTGCGAGTGCCCGACCTTTCCTTTGTGCGGGCTGATCGCCTCCCACCCGAGGGCATCGGACCGGGGCTGCTGAGGTTCGCGCCCGATCTTGCGGTGGAGGTCCTCTCTCCCAGTGAGTCGGCGTCGGAGCTCGAAGAGAAGCTCGCCGACTACACAGTTTCCGGCACTCGACTGATCTGGGTGGTGGATCCCGCCCGCCGGACGGTGATGATCCTGAATGCTGCGCAACCGGTGCGTTGGTTGCAGGAGAACGACGTCCTGCACGGCGATGACGTTGTTCCAGGCTTCAGGTGCAGGGTCGCCGAGATCTTCGAGGGAATCGCGCGGACATAGCGCTCACCCGTCGGGTTCTCCGCGGACCGGTGTCCATCGGCATTGGCAGGCTATCTCACATCTCACTTCTCACATCTGATTTTTTCAGTGCTCGATGTCCATTTCCCGGACGCCACGCTTCAGCCGCAGCCGCTCCACGTTCGTCCGGATCTGCTGTCGGAGCCATTCGGCGTTAGGCAGGGCCCGCAACGCGACGGTGGGAGAGGAGCGGTCGGACGAGATGATCAGGATGTTCGCCCGTCCGACCAGCCGCAGCAGAAACGGCTCGTGCAGCGTGGTGTCCTTCACGCGATAGAGCTCGATGTCCCACTTGTGCCGCGAGAAGATGCCGACCGTCGTCGTGATGCGCTCGGTGGAGACATCGATCCGTGTTGTGCGGACCATGAGTGCCTTCCAAAGCGCGAAAATGAGGGGAATGACCGCGGCGGCGGCCAGGATCGGTTGAGAGAAAACGGCGGCCGCAGCGATGAACCCGACCGCGCCGAACAGGCACGCCACGAACCAACCGAGATTCAACCACTGTGAGGGCGAACCCCTCCAGATGGGGGATTCATCTGATCGGGGAGTGAGGTCGCTGTCGGTGGGCGTGGTCACGCGGATAAGATGCGCAGAGTCGCGCTCAACGGGGAGTCGCTAGGTTATCTCAATTCTCCCATCTCCCATCTCACCTCTCAAGTTGGCGCGCGCCGGGCTGTTTGGGCTCGGTGCTTTGTGCTCGCTCACGGCGCTTGCCACTCCCGCTCTCGCGCTGGCGGGAGGGGCGATCCTCGCACTCTCGCTGGGGAACCCGTGGCCTCGCGTGACCGAGGTGCTTGGATCTCGACTCCTTCAGGTGGCCGTGGTCGCCCTCGGACTTGGCATCTCCCTCGAGAGCCTGATACGCGCCGGCTCCACGGGCGTGGCACTGACCGTCGTGCTGATCGTGGCCGTGTTTGCCGCGGGAATTCAGCTCGGCCGGTGGATGGGCGTTGAGCGCGACCTGACGATGCTCGTCACCGCCGGCACCAGCATCTGCGGAGGGAGTGCCATCGCCGCACTGGGACCGGCGATTGGAGCGAGTCGGGAGGCGATGAGCGTCGCACTCGCCACGGTGTTTGTGCTGAACTCCGTCGCGCTGTACGTCTTTCCACCGATCGGCCACCTGCTGGACCTGAGCCAGCATCAGTTCGGGATCTGGGCGGCACTGGCCATCCACGACACGAGTTCGGTGGTTGGGGCGGCGGCCAGCTATGGACCGCTCGCGTTGGAGGAAGCCACGATCCTCAAGCTCGCGCGCGCGCTGTGGATCCTGCCGTTGGCGCTGCTCGCGCCACGACTGCTGCGCCGACCATCAACCCCTGGTGCACGCCAACCCGTCGTCCTTCCATGGTTTATCGGATTCTTCGTCCTCGCGGCAGTTGCACGATCCTTCGCGTCGCCGGGTACGATCGGGTGGTTTGACGCGGGTGCCCGGGGCGGTCGAACCGCGCTGGTGCTCACCCTGTTCCTCATCGGGGCGAACCTGACGCGCGCACAACTACGCGCGGTCGGACTGCGCCCGTTCCTCCACGGCCTGATCCTGTGGATCGGGGTCGGCGGTGCAACGTTGCTCTTCGCGCTCCTCGCGGTTCGGCGTTAAGCGCGCAACCACTAGATGTGAGATGTGAGAAGTGAGATAACCTGCCAACCCAGATTGCCGCGGGATTGCTGTGGTAATCCCGGTGCAGTTTATCTCACATCTCACATCTCACATCTGAACTTTATGGCTTCTTCGCCGCCTCCAGCATCCTGACGGCCGCCTGGAAACCCCGTGTGCGCGCTGTCTCCACCGGAAGCACCCCACGAGCACTGGTGATCGTATGATCCGCGCCGGCCGCGATGAGGATCGCGAGCGCGTCGAGCGAACCCGCTTCCGCCGCGTGATGCAACGGTGTGAATCCGGTCGCATTGCGGAGATTGAGGCCGGCGCCGCGCGCGATCAGAAGTCTCACCGCCGCCCCGCGATTGTTGATGGCCGCCCAGTTCAATGGACGCCGGCCACCAGCGAGTGAGTCGATCCTGGCTCCTTCCGCGAGCGCCTGTGCTATCACGAGCGTATCACCCGAGATCGACGCGGCCACCAGTTTCGTCTGCGCGTCGGGGCGCACCGCCACTTCGACACTGGCCAGCATCGAGTCGAGTGCGGCGCGGGTAAACGTCCGGCCATTCATCACCACGGCATGAATGCGCCGGGTGTTCCCGATGTCGTCCAAAGGATTCGCGTCCAGCAGCACGAGGTCGGCGAACCGGCCTGACTGCACGCTTCCGAAATCTGTGGTCCGGCCGAGATACTGAGCGCCGCTCAAGGTTGCAGCACGGAGTGCTTCGGCCGGCGTCAGGCCCGCCTTGACGAACTCACTCAGTTCGTCGTGCACGCTGGAACCCGGGAACACAAAGCTGTCACCGGCATCCGTGCCGAGCATCACTGGCACGCCGGCTCGGTACGCGTCGTTGGTGAGCGCCAGCCCCTTTCTATAGAAGTCCATGAAGCTGCGGCGCCCGGCGGCGGACGAATCCGAGGCGACCATGCCATTGGCATCCATCAGCCAGCCCGTTTGCACTTGCAGCGGGATGTATTTCATGCGGGCGTCCTTTCGATACGCGGAGTCACCGGCGAACGCGTCCATCCGGCGCGTGACGTGCGTCGGGGTGATGTACGTGCCGTTGCGCGCGAAGGCACGAAACACGTCGGCACATGTTCGCGGATCGTACTCGTCGACCATCCGACGGCGCTGGATGGTCGGCGATACCTTCAGCTCGCCCTTGCGCATCGAGTCGGCGCCGGCAAAGCAATTGAAGAGAAAAATGCGCGAGTGCTCGATGCTCTTCTGTCCCGCGTTCGACAGCTCGATGGCGCTCAGCGAGGCCGGTTCGTGGCCGCCGAAGGGCAGGCCGAGCGCGCGAGCCTCCTCGGCGAGCCCGAGATAGCCATCGCGCGAAACGCCGTTGTAGATCTTGATGAAATCGAACCCGCGTTCCTTGAAGTACCGCGCCAGCTGCCGCCCCTCGTCGGGTGTGCGTGCCCTGTAGAAGGCCGGCATGGAATCCGTGATGCCGGCAGGGCCATTCACCATCCAACTGGCCAATGCCACGAGGCGCGGACCAGCCAGCGTGCCGGCTGCGATTCGCGCCTGCCACCCGCGGTGCAGGTCGAGACCTGGCGTCGATGTCGGCACGGGACTCGGACGGTCGGCACCCATCACGCGCACACCGGTCACGCCGTGCGCCACGAAGAGCGGCATCTCGACCTGGAGCGGGTTCCCGCTCCCGGTCAGGTGAACGTGCATGTCCCAGAGCCCAGGGATGACGTACTTGCCTGTCCCGTCGATGATGCGGACGGTACTCGCGATCCGTGCGCGGGCCGCCGGCATGACCGCGACGATTCGGTTGCCCTTGATCAGTACGGCCTGATCCGGAACGACTCTGGCTTGTTCGACGTCGACCACGGCGACAGGCGTTATTGCGAGGTCGGCATCGCTGATGGACACGTCGCGTGGGGTCGTGGCGCAGCCGACGAGCAGGGCTGAGATGAACAGGGACGGCGGTAAATGCTTCAAGTAGTGGTCCTCGGAGATGTTCTGGACGTGAGATGGGAGATGGGAGAATTGAGATTACCTGCCACAACGGATTCCCACGGAATTGCCGTGGCAATCGGTAGTGGCAGTTTATCTCCCGTCTCAAATCTCCCATCTCGCTGTTCAATCTTGCCGCAACGCCACCAACGGGTCCGTCCTCGTCGCGTTCCGTGCGGGGATGTAGCTCGCAGCCATTGCCACCGCGGCCAGCACGAGAGCGGTGCCAACGTACGTGATTGGATCCGACGCGCTGACGCCGAACAGGAATGCGGCCAGTGCCCGCGTCACGCCGAACGAGAGCACCAGACCGATGGCCACCCCGAGAAGGGCCAACTTCACGCCGTGCCCGACGACGAGACTCCGGATATTGCCGGACGTGGCGCCTAACGCGATACGCACGCCGATCTCACGCGTGCGCTGGCTGACTGTGTACGCCACCAGTCCGTAGATGCCCAATGCCGCGAGCGCCAGGCCGAGCAGGCCAAACCCCTGGGCCAGGGAGCCGGCGACACGCCAGCGCAGTGTCACCGTCTCCACCGCCGCGGACAGCGTCATCGGCGATTGCAGCGGCAGCCTGGGATCGAGTTCCCTGGTTGCGCGACGGACGTCGGCCAGGAGACTGGCCTTGTCGCCACGGAAGCGGACCAGCAGCGTCATGGCCGGGTTATCGCTCGAGCTTTGCAGGAACGCACCGTAGACGAACGGCGGCGACGATTGGCCGGCGACGCGATGGCGCCCGTCTTCAGCCACTCCGACAATCTCGGCCCACTTGTCTTCCCCGAAGCGCACGCGCTTGCCCAGCGGGCTCGCGTTAGGCCAGAACCGGCGCACCATAGCCTGGTTGATGATCACGACACGGGGTGCTCCCTCGCGATCCGCCGCCGCGAAGTCCCGGCCACTGATCAGCCTAACGCCGAGTGTGCGGAAGTAACCCGGAGCGATGGTGTTGGTTTCGATCTCCATGTTGCCCAGTTCGGGGGCGTCTTCGACGGCGAGTTCGGTGCGGGCGAATCCATCGCCGATGTCGAGGCCCCGGACCATGCTGACGGCTTCGACGCCGGGCAGCGCCTGGAGATTGTCGTTCAGCCTCTGGAACAGCACACGCGCTTGCGGCACGTCGTACCCCAGCAGCCCCGGGTCGACCGTAGCCGTGAACACCGTCTCCGGCGCTCTGCCCGGATAAACCGTCTGGCCGTACGACAGCGCGCGCGCCAACAGTCCGGCGCCGATCAGCAACACGAGCGAGAGTGCGATCTGGGCGACGACGAAGCCGTGGCGCAAGCGCGACCGTTTGAACCTTCCCGCCGACGTGGCGTCCTTCAGGGCCGACTGCAGATCGGTGCGCGACGCCTCGAGCGCCGGCGCAAGTCCGAAGACAACACCCGTCACCAGCGCGAGGATCAGGGTGAAGCCCAGGACGCGCCCGTCCACCTGTGCCTCGAGTGCGAAGGGAATGGCAACCGGCATCGGGATGGCGGAGATCAGGCCGGTCAGCCAGACGGTGAGCAACACGCCGAGTGTGCCGGCGGTCAGGAAGAGCAGGCTGCTTTCGGTCAGCAACTGGCGGATCAATCGCCCGCGTGTTGCGCCAACGGCCAGTCGCACCGCGATCTCGCGGCGCCTGACCGTCGCGCGTGCCAGCAGCATGCCGGCGACGTTGGCGCACGCGATCAGCAGCACGCAGCCAACGATGCCTAACAAAAACGCAGCCACGCCGAGCAGTCCGATGAGCATGTCCGGCGGATATGCCCCAACCTGGGCAAGTTCAACGCCGAGGTTCGGACGCAGCGAGCTTTCTCCGATCTGTGGGTATGATGCTTCGAGCTGCTTATCGAGCACGTTCAGCGCGGCTTGCGCCTGTTCCAGCGTGACCCCGGGTTTCAGGCGGGCCGTCACCTTCAGGTTGCTATGCCCCCGGTTGGTCGCGACATCCGGCTTCGCGATGAGTTGCCCCTGCATCATCAGGGGCGCGTAGAAGGAAGGGGCGAACGCACCGTACGTGCTGGTGAAGCCGTTGGGCGTTACACCAATCACAGTGAACGGGTGGCCGTTCAGCGCGACGCTCCTGCCGACGATTGACGAGTCGCTGGCGAAGCGGCCTTGCCAGAAAGCGAAACTGAGGACCACGACCGGATGCTCGCCCGGAGTTCTATCCTCCTCGGGCGTGAACAGCCGGCCCAGCGCGGGTCGAACGCCGAGGACCGGGAAGTAGTTCCCGGAGGCCAGCATACCGTAGGTCTGTTCAACCTGGCCGTTCAGCTCGACGCTGGCGGGTGCTTCGGTCCAGGCGATGACGTCGGAAAAAACGGCCAAGGCCGGGACGGCCAAGGCCGGGACGGCCAAGGCCGGGGCGTCCGCGAGCACTCGGTACTCGAAGTAGTCCGGGTGCGAAATCGTATGAATGGTGGTGCCGTCCTTCCCGGGCTTGTGGACGCTGACCAGGGTGGCCGCGTCCTTGACCGGCAGTGGCCGCAGCAGCATCGCGTTCAGCAAGCCGAAGACCGTGGTGGTCGCGCCGATGCCAACGGCGAGCGAGAGCGCTGCCACGATCGTGAAACCAGGATGCTTCACGAGCATTCGCGCACCGTACCGGATATCCTCGAGCATCTGATCTCCCGTCGTCGCGGCGTTCCTGTCCGTCCAGGCGGCCTTGATTTCTAGAAGTACGGGCGTGGGCGGCCAAAGATTCCGCACGCAGAGGCCGGTATCCGAAGAGAGGTTTGAAGGATTCAAGCCTTTCGGCGCCTTCGGGATAGCGGACGGCGATTGTCGAATGACGCCTCCCCTCCGAGCGACACGGCGCACACATTCGGGGCACGCACCAAACATCGAGGAGTTTTCGTCGTGCCTTACGCTGCCCGCCTGCTCGCCCCGCTTGCCGTCGCCTGTCTCTGCGCCACTCATCTCGCCGCCCAGGGGAACGTCAACCCGCGCGACACCACGATGATCAATCGCTCGGCGAATCCGCTGCTCGCCAACTTCCGGTTCAGGTCCATCGGACCGGCGAGCATGGGAGGCCGGATCGACGACATCGCGGTTTCCGAGAAGGACCCGAGGATCATCTGGATCGGGTATGCGGTTGGCGGCGTCTATAAATCGGTCAACGCCGGCACGACGTTCACGCCCGTGTTCGAGGAATACGGGTCGGCGTCCATCGGCGACATCGCCATGGACCAGAACAACCCGGACATCGTCTACGTCGGCACCGGCGAGGCGAACAATCGCCAGACCTCAACGTTCGGCGACGGGATGTACAAGACGACTGACGGCGGGAAGACCTTCGCGCACATCGGGCTGCGGGAAACCCAGACGATCGCTCGCGTTGTCCTGGATCCGCGGAACAGCAACGTCGTCTACGTCGCGGCGACCGGCGCCTTGTTCGGACCTAACGCCGATCGCGGGATCTACAAGTCGACGGATGGCGGCCGCAACTGGACGAAGATCAAGTACGTCGACGAACACACCGGGTTCACCGATCTCGCGATCGATCCGGCGAATCCTAACGTGCTCTATGCGGCCAGCTACCAGCGGCGGCGCACGGGGTGCTGCTTCAATGGCGGCGGTCCGGGCAGCGCGTTGTGGAAGAGCGAGGATGCCGGCCGGACGTGGACGAAGCTGACGGGCGCTGGATTACCGCCAGGCACCTATGGCCGGATCGCCGTCGACGTCGCGCGCTCGAACTCGAACGTTGTCTATGCCCAGATCGAGACCGACGGCGGCGATTCGTCGGCTGTCATCGCGGGCGCCGGCCGTGGCGGCTATGACTGGTGCAACAACGGAGGACGCGGTCGAGGGTTCGGTGGTGCTGCGCCTCCCTCGGACACGCTCCGTCCACCGGCACTGAGCCGCGCTCGCCCGGGCCTTTACCGGTCGGAGAACAAGGGGCGCTCGTGGACCCTCGTCAGTAATTGCAACGGGCGTCCGATGTATTTCAGTAACATCCGCATCGACCCGACGAACCAGAACGTCGTCTATCTGGCCAACGTGCGCGGGACGAAGTCGCTCGACGGCGGGAAGACGTTTGTCACGATTGACGAAGGACTCGGGTTCGGCAACCAGACCGTGGACCAGCACGCGTACTGGATCAACCCGGCGAATCCGAACCACATCATGCGTGGATCCGACGCCGGGTTTGCCGTGAGCTGGGATCAGGGCGCGACGTGGGAGTACATCCGCACGATGGCCACCGGTCTGCCGTATTGGGTCACTGCTGACATGCACCGGCCGTACAACGTGTTCTCCGGTATGCAGGACAACGACGGATGGGGTGGTCCGAGCGCCACTCGAAGCCGGATCGGGATCCGCGACCACAACTGGTTCCGCGTCAGCTTCGAGAACAGCGGGGATGGATTCCAGACCGCGGTGGACCCGACCGATCGGAACACGGTCTATTCGGAGGCGCAGGATGGCCGGACCGTGCGCACCGATCTTCGCACCGGTCGAACGGTCAGTATACGTCCCGTGGCTCCACCGTCTCAGGCGACGCCGGCCGCACCGGCGCCGGGCTCGTGTGTCGATGGACGCATCATCCCGCCGGCTGCTGGCGGTCGCGCCGGTGCGGGCGGAGGTGGCGGTGGGGGCGGCGGCGGCGGACGTGGCGGGGGGACGCCTAACGTGGTGAACGCACAACCCGGTGACGTCTATCGCTGGAACTGGAACACGCCAATCCTCCTGTCTCCGCACAACCCCAGTACCATCTGGATGGGCGGCAACCGGCTGTTCCGTTCCGACAACCAGGGCGACATGTGGACCGCGAGCCCGGATCTCACACGCAGCGTCGACCGGTGCACGATCGCGGTGATGGGCGCCGCCGGTACGACGACGCAGCTCTCCAAGAACGACGGCGTCTCGACATTCAGCACGATCATCGCGGTGTCGGAATCGCGCGCTGTGGCCGGTGTGGTTTGGGCCGGCACCGACGATGGACTCGTGCAGGTGAGTCGCGACAATGGCGCCACGTTCACGGAGGTGGGGAAGAACATCACCGGCCTGCCGAATGGCGCGCTCAGCGGCGACAACCCGTATTGGATCTCGCGCATCGACGCGTCGCACTTCGATGCGGGCGCGGCGTACGTGGCGATCGACGGGCACCGGAGCAACGACCTCAAGCCCTACGTCTATGTGACGCGAGACTTTGGCCGGACCTGGACCAACATCAGCGCCGGACTTCCGCAGTATGGAATTGTCCAGGTGGTGCGGGAGGACCCGAAGAACCGTGACTTGCTGTATGCCGGCACCGAGTTCGGATTGTTCATCTCGCTCGACGGCGGTAAGAGCTGGGAGCGGTTCATGAACAACTATCCGACCGTGCGGACGGACGACATCCTCGTGCATCCGCGCGATGGTGATTTGATCGTCGCCACGCACGGCCGCAGCATCTGGATTGCCGACGACATCACGCCATTGCAACAGATGAACGCGCCGGTGGCGGCGGCCGATGCCATGCTGTTCGACGTTCGCCCGGCGGTGGCGTACCTGAGCGACATCCGTCTCGATATCTCCACTGGCGGAGAGAAGCAGTTCGAGGGTGAAAATCCGCAGCGCGGAACCGCCATCCAGTTCCACATCAAGGCTGGCGCGACCGGCGACGCGAAGGTCAGCATCACCGACCCGAGCGGTCGCTCGTTATGCGAGACGACGGTCCGGGCGACGGCAGGTATTCATCGCGTTCAATGGACGCTGGTAACGCCGATGCTCACCGCCGGCGGGCGTGGTGGACGAGCCCGTGGATGTCCCTCCCCTCGACCTCTCCCCCCGCAAACCCCAGCAGCTCCGCCCCCACGCGGTTGAGGGAGGTGCACC
>CAZSNV010000124.1:0-13367 GCA_964608035.1 uncultured Gemmatimonadaceae bacterium
TGCGCCTCGCGAACGCGGCGTTGATCGCTGTGGACGCCGTGGATTCCAGACCGATGAAAAGCAGCGCCACGGCTCCGGCGGCGGTGGCGCGGGAATCCATCGTATCAGCGGCGGTTGTGCCGCCGCCCCCGCGGCCTCCCCGTCCTCCTCGTCCGGCCGCGGCAGCCGCGTCGGCGATTACAGCTGCTGCCGCACCGAATCGATCGGGCAACAAATCACAGCGTTGCGGCGACGCGCCCGCTCGTCCTCCCCGCCCGCCTGAGGCCATCGGTCCACCAAGGTAGACCGCGACCCGACCGCGAAATTTCGCCGGATCAAGGGCCAGTGTGTCTCCCCACCGGCCGGCGAAAACCGCGGTGACGTTGCCAAAGTTGGCACGCCCGCCGATCGCGTTCGCGACGGGAGTCGAGGGAATCCAGTCGGTGCCGCCGGCGAGTGGTTGTCCCGAAATCATCAGCCGCGACGCAACGCGATCGAATCCCATCGGACCCCAGGGGAGTTCCTGGTACCACGTTCCACTGTCGCCACCGGGCTTCAACCCGAGTCTGGCGAACTCACGCGCGATATAGTCCGTGCCTTTGAGGTTTCCCCGTTCCCCGATGCGACGCCCTTCCATGGAGTCATCGGCAAACTGGTACAATCGCGTCCGCAGGTCGTTGGCGGTGATCTCCGTCGCGGTCGGCCGCGGAGCCCACTTCAACGGTCCCTCTTCCGGCCAGACGGGACGATCACCCTGCGTCGCGCCCTGCGCCGAAAGACCCAGGGATGCCGTGATGGCCCAGCAGGCGAGGATTCCAGCACCAAGAAACAAAGCGGCTCGGGATGTCATGAAACGAGTCGGATAAGGTTGTTAGGCGAGGAAGGAGGCACCATTGCGTTCACGAAAGCAGAACTGCCCCGGTGTATACACAAACGCACTCGGCGTGGTTCACGTTCGCTCCACCAGCCGGTCGATGAGGTAGCTCGTCTGCTCGAGAGCCTCGACCGTGAACGGACCCATGAACGCCTGGACTTCGTGGAACATCGCCCGGAAGCGCTCACGATTTCCACTGGCCAGGATATCCGCCACCTCGCGGGCCGATTCGAGATATGTCGCCGTCACGCTCTTCGTGTCCGGATTGTTCATCTCGATTGGACCGTACAGGTCCGCCGACTGCGCGAAGTGTCTCGCTCCCATATACAACTCCATCAGATACGCGGGCGAGGTGAACCGCAGAGACTCGGCCAGCGGCGCGCCGAGCCGCGCGAGGGTAAGCCCGTGGACCTGAGTCTGGAAATGCGTGAGCACCTGGACCGTCGCCATCATCCGATCGTGGTGCTCCGGCGTGGTCTCGACGACCGCCAGTCCGCGCGCGGTGAACATTGCCGACACCCACTGCACCCAGTGGTCGCCGCGCCCGCGGCACACAACAACACGCTGTCCCTGGAGCGAGTGCACGGACGGCCCGAACATCGGGTGCGTGCCTACCACGCCTGCTCGCGTTGACGCGAGCATCGCGCGTACCGGCTCCGATTTCACGCTGGTGACGTCCATGAGCAACGATTCTGGACGGAGGCGAGGGCCGACCTCGCGAATCACCTGCTCGGTGGCGTCGATGGGAACACTGATCACGGTGACATCGGCTACCTCGGCTGCATCGCCGGGGGCGAGATCCGTTTCGTGATCGGCGACGAGCACACTGTGCCCGAGGTCGCCGAACATGCGCGCCAGGAGCGCGCCCATCGCGCCTCGCCCACCGACGACCGCGACGGTCAGCGACGGTGTCTCCTGCGGCAGCTCCGTGCGCAACGCCGCCTGGTGATCGCGACTGGCTCTCAACAACACGCGAAAGAGCGCTTCCATCTCGCCCTTCGGCAGGCCCATTTCCTCGGCACGGCGCGCCCGATCGTCAAGGATGTCGCGCTCGCGCTCGGGATCCCGGATGCGGAGATGGTGCTGTCGCTTGTACGCGGCAATTTCCGACACGATCGACATGCGGCGCGCGGCCAGCTGCAGCAGTTCATGGTCGAGCGCGTCGACCATGGCCCGCAAAAGCGGTAGCGGGCGGGGGGCGGCTAAGGGGTCACTCGACATCCCGACAACGTAAGGGGATGTCGAGTGCGCGGAACGTCTAACGTCCGGTTGCCTTTTTCCCGATGTCCACGGCGCGGAATCCGGCCTCGCCCCAACCGATGATGAATACGCTGAAGCCCTGCTGGATCCGCTTTTCGATATCCGTTGCGCTCGCGGGATAGCCGCAGGCCACGTTGAATTCCTTGCAGGCTGACAGCACCTGCTGGATCGCGCCTTCCCAGGCCGCCTCGTCGAGGACACGCTGGCCGCTGGCATCTGTCGTCGAGAACACGCCGCGCAGCGTGCCGGCGCCCGGGAACAGCACGCCGATTCCCTTCACCGCGGCAATCTCCCGCACCTTGGCAAGACCTTCTTTGCTCTCCACGATGGTGAAGTTCACGAGCTCACCATTGGGGTTGAGCGGCCACACGTCGGCCTTCTGCTTGTACTCCTGTGCTGTCATGCCCCACAACGCCGGCGCATTGCCGACGTCGTCAGGACGGGTTCCGCCTTGCGACTTGAAGCGCATCGCGGCGATCCCCTGACGCGCCTCGTCTGCGGTCTTCACGTCGACCAGCACGATGCCGGTGACGCCGAGGTTGAGTTGCTTCGCGATTCGTTCGTTGGCCAGCACCGGATCCGGCGCGATCTCATGCGTCTTCACGAACAGCGGTTGATACAGGCGCTTTTCTCCCGCCTTCAGCGTCCCGCCATCGGCCATCCCCTTCATGAATTCCGTGAAGGGAGCAAAGCCGCGGTCGAAGTCTCCCTCCATGCTGCCGTCGAAGAGGTAGTCGGCGTTCGCGTTCGCGATCGCATCCTGCGCCAGCTGCGCCGGAGTCTTTGGTGGTGGCGCATCAGCCGGCACCGCGCCGCCTCGACCGGGCCGTCGGTTGGCGGGCGTGTACAGGCCAAACACCGCCTTCTTCTGGGCAAGGAGGTCGACCACCGGGTTGAGGTGGCGAGGCGCCTGAACCATTTCGGCCGTACTCGCGGAGACCGCGGCGAGAACAAGGATCCAACTTTTGCGCACGAGAAAAACCTCTGTTTGAAACGGTTGAGTGCCCGTCTATATGGGTGATCTGTTCAAACTAGGCAACAGGCATCAGGCATCAGGCATCAGGCATCAGAAGTACGAAGACTACTTCTGCTTCGCTGACGCTTGCTTTTCCACTGACGCGATCTCGGCGCGCAGGCGGGCGGCGTCGGACGGACGCTTCAGTGAGTCATACGCGGTCGCGAGATCGGAGCGCGCCGAGACCAGCCAGCTGACCGTCGGATTCAGTTGCGGCGCGAGGATCTCGTAGCCGGCACGCGATTCGCGTTCGGCCTCCGCGAAACGCCCCTGTCTGAGGATTGAGCGACCAAGCTTGATCCTCGCGATCCCGATGTTTGTGTGACCAGGTTGCAGCGTCTGGTTGTACATCGCGATCGCCTGCCGAAAGAGCTGCTCGGCTCCCTTGTTGTCACGGCGCGCCATGAGGACACTGGCGAGGTTTGACTGGGCGATGCCGATGAGGTAGTGCTTGTCCTTGTAAACCTGAGCATAGATGTCGATCATGCGACGGTAAGCCGCCTCGGCTTCAGGATACCGATCCCGTTGGAGCGCCACGCTGCCAAGCTCGTTGACGGTCGATGCGACGGCGGGATGCACCGGTCCATAGACCCGTTCGCGAACGGTGAGCGCCTGGTTCAGCACCTCCACCGCCTCATCGAACTTCTTCTGGAGCAGGAGGCTACGGCCGACCATTGTGAGGTTCGACGCCGTCTTGAAATGATCGCGGCCGTAGTGCGCGAGCGTTATCGCGAGCGCCTCACGGTACAGACGCTCCGCCTCGGGGTAATTCGCGCGCTCGAACTGTCCAGCGCCGAGGTTGATGAGGTCATCGCTCACCGACGGATGCCGCTCGCCGTATATCCGGCGATGGATGGCCAGCACGAGCCGGTTCAACGAATCCGAAACGTCGTAGTCGCCGGCGTAGAAGTTCGCATTGGCCAGCTCGTAGACGCTGCTCGCGTATTCAGCGGATTCCTGACTGCTACTACTGGCGCGCAGCCTCACGGCATCCTCGAGCACCGTGACCGCGGCCTTGTAATCACCTTTTTCAGACAGGACCCGACCGAGCACCTCAGTCGCCTCGGCAACCTGGGGATGCCCCGGTGGCAACGAAGCTGACGTGATCGCCAGACCCGAGCGGGCGAGACTCTCCGCGGCGGCGTACTGCGCCTGGTCGGTCCGCAGCAATCCCAGGGCAATGAGGCTGGCGGCGACGTCGGCCGAACTGTCTCCGGCCAGGGCGACGCGCCGTTCGAGGGCGGCGCGGAGGAGCGTATCCGCCTGATCGAGCCGTCCCAGCTTCTGGTAGATTCCGCCTAACGTCTGGAACAATTCCGCCTGGATCGCCGGCTCACTCGTCAGGCTGAGGGCTTCCTGCACGCCCCGGTCGACCAGGGTGACGACGTGCAGGCTTTCAGCGGGGCCGGCCGCCTGGTCTCCCCCCTGGAAGAGCTGCGTGACGAAACGCTGGATACGGCCGGTGCGGGCAGCTTCCGCGACCGCCGCGTCCCGGGCTCTCGTCAGGCGGATGGCGTAGAACACGTTCAGCGCGGCGATGACCACGATGACGGCCGCCGTGGCGGCGACCAGGCGCCGGTTGCGGCTCACGAAGCGGGCGGTCCGGTAGCGGAACGAGTCCGGCTGGGCATCGAGCGGCTCGCCGGCCAGGAAATGATCGATGTCCCGGATCAGCGCGTCGACCGAGGCGTACCGCCGGGACGGTTCCTTGTGCATCGCCGTGGCGCAAAGGACGTCGAGGTCATGCCATGCCGCGCGACCAGCCTCCACTCCCGACTGGCCCTGACGGGCTGCCACGGACAAACGATCCGGTTCCACCGCGAGGATGGCGCGCTCCACATCACCAGGCGTTTTCGTCGAGAGTTGATGGGGCAGCCGGCCGGCGAGCAACTCGTACAGCACGACACCTAACGCGTAGACGTCGGTGTAGACGCCGACTGCCTCACCCCGGACCTGTTCCGGCGCGGCGTACGCTGGCGTCATCAGCCGCAGGCCGGTTTGCGTGCGATCGGCTTCGGTGACCTGCTCCAGTTGCTTCGCAATGCCGAAGTCGAGGAGCTTCACGGTGCCATCGGCGCGCACGAGGATGTTCGACGGCTTGACGTCGCGGTGCACCACCAGGTGCTGGTGGGCATGCACGACCGCCTCGCACACCGTGCGGAACAGCAGGAGTCGTTCGCGGAGACCGAGGCCCCGAGCGCGGCAGGCGTCGGTCAGGGGAACACCCTCGACATGCTCCATCACGATCCACGGAGTGCCATCGTCGAGCGTGCCCGCATCGAACATGCGCGCAATCGCGGGATGGTTGAGCTGCGCCAGCGTGCGTTGCTCGGCGGCGAATCGTTCGCGCCGGCTTGGCGACACCCAGGCGTCGCGGAGCACCTTGACCGCGGCTTGTGTGCCGAGGTCGGCGCGCTCGGCGAGATACACGACTCCCATTCCGCCTTCGCCGAGCAGGCTGGTGATGCGATACGGGCCGATCCGGCGACCAATGGCGCTCGACGAGACGTCGAGCAGGTCGGCGGCGAGATTGATGGAATCGCGGTCCAGGACCGATGACTCCTCCGCGTCCGCGTTCAGCATCCCCAGAACGCGATCGACGAGTCGCGCGTCGCCATCCGCCTCGGCATCGAGGAATGGGCGCCATTCGGAACGCGGTCGATCTACGGCAGCGTGGAAAAGCGCCTGCAATCTTTCCCAATAGACGCCGGTCAGCACCTTAGCCCCCGCGCAGTTCCGAGGAAAGCCAGGCCTTCGCGGCGCGCCAGTCGCGCAGGACCGTCGCCTCCGAGACCTGCAGCAGCTGCGCTGTTTCGGCGACGTCGAGTCCTCCAAAGAACCGGCTCTCGACCATGACCGCCTGGCGCGCATTCACCTTGGCGAGATCCTGCAGCGCGGCGTCCAGCATCAGCAGTTCATCGGCGGAGGTGGCCGGGTAGGCAGTGTTCTCATCGAACGTCACCATGGCCACATCACCGCCGCGCTTTTCTGCATTTCGGCGGCGAGCTGCCTCCACCAGCACCTGGCGCATGGCGCGCGCTGCGATGCGCTTGAAGTGAAGCCTGGAAGCGGGAGCAATGGACAACGAGCCTGCGAGCTTGAGCCACGCTTCATGCACCAGCGCAGTCGGCGTCAGCGTGGCGCTGGGATCCCCTTGTCGAATCGCCGACGCAAGTCGCCGCAGTTCATCGTAGGTCGCGACGAAGAGCCGATCGAGCGCGCCGCGATCTCCGGCGAACGGGCCTAGCTCCGCGTCGTCAAACGAGGCAGTGAGTGCGTCTGGTGACATTGGGTTCCGCCAACGTTGGCTTGTGACGACTGCCGCCACAGCCGCGAAGACCGCTCCGTCGTTCCGACGCGATCCGGGGATAGCCTATCACTCGGATCGGGCAGGTGCCAAATCGCGGGCAGATGGGAGACGATTCCCCGTCGACCCCACGCCACGAGCGACCGATCACGCGTCAGGGCCACCGTGACTGCGTTTTCGCGCGTTCGCTACACGCCTGTTATCAATTACGGGCTCGTAGCTGCCGTGCGAGGAAATCCAGCTTCTCATTCGGAGGTCTCATGTTTCGACCCGGTCATCCAACCGGCTGCGCCAACAGGTCCCGTGCGGCGCTGCTCCGTCGCGTAGCGCGAAGCGCCGGAATTGTCGCCGGCGCCGCCACCCTGATTCTCACCCTGCCCGTTTCGGCTTTGGCGCAGTCGACCGCCCGGATCACCGGCACCGTGACTGACTCCGCGACCGATCGACCCGTGGGTAACGTGCAAATGCTGGTCGTCGGGACCCGCATCGGCGGCGTCACGGACGCACAGGGGCGATACACGATCACCGGGGCCCCGGCAGGGACCCGATCGATTGAGGCGCGCCGAATTGGATATCGGGTTGCGAGAGTGCCGAACGTCAGCCTGCAGGACGGCGCGACCGCGACGGTGGACATCAAGGTCGTCGCCATCGCGCTCACACTGCAGGCAGTAGTGACCACCGGTGTCGTGGATCCGACGTCGGGAACGCGCGTGCCATTCACGGTCGGCCGGCTGGAAGTGGAGAACATTCCCGTGCCGTCGACGAACGCCATCGAGTCGATCCAGGGGAAGGTGGCGGCCGTGACGATCGTCCCACCCGGCCAACCCGGGAGCGGAACGAACATCCTCCTGCGTTCGCCGACGAGTATCAACAAGTCGAACTCACCGCTCGTCGTGGTGGACGGCGTGATCCAGAGCCAGGCGTTCGGCGCGGCGAGCGCCGATCTCGAGGCGATCGACATCGAGAGCATCGAGATCCTGAAGGGCGCCGCAGCCGCATCGCTGTACGGATCCCGCGCGCAATCAGGCGTCATCCAGATCCGGACCAAGCGCGGATCGAATCTCGCCAGCGGAGCGACGCGTTTCTCCGCGCGCTCGGAGTGGGGGAACAACGAACTCTCCGGCAAGATCGATTGGGCGCGCTTCCACTATTACCAGACCAACGCCAGCGGGGGGTACATCAACGCTCAGGGTCGCGATACGACACGCGTGGGTCGCGTGGCGAAGCCCGCCTATCAGCGGTTCCAGGATCAGGCCTATCGCGATCCTGTCTACGATCAGGTGGAGCGCTTCTTCGACCCGGGACAGTTCTCGAAGAACTCGTTCAACGTTTCGCAGAATTCTGGGCGGACGAACTGGTTCCTCTCCCTCGTCAATTCGCGCGAAGATGGCGTCGTGCTCGGCAGCGGCCAGTACAACCAGAATGACGCGCGACTAAACCTCGATCATATCGCGAGCGGGGTGTTGAGTCTCTCGTTCAGCGGCTATCACAGCCGGTC
The DNA here is from genome assembly GCA_964608035.1 of uncultured Gemmatimonadaceae bacterium. GTDB lineage: Bacteria > Gemmatimonadota > Gemmatimonadetes > Gemmatimonadales > Gemmatimonadaceae > JABWBJ01. The sequence goes on from CAZSNV010000124.1 coordinate 7,934, forward strand.
GGACCGCAACGAGTTGTACGGCGACACGTTCTTCGACCTGATCAACCAGGCGCCGGATATCGACCTGCGCCAACCCGATCCTGACGGGACACCCTACGCGTTCCAGCTCGATCCCGAGGGCCGCGAAGAAAACCCGCTGTACGTGCTGTCGACCGAAGACAGCCGCCGGCATCGCGCCCGCACGCAGGGGAGTCTGCAGAGCAGGTTCACCCCGTTCCGATGGCTCACGTTCGATGGGAACCTGAGTTACGACCGCTCCGATCGTCGGAACGACTTCTTCCTCGATCAGGGACTGAAGACGGAAGGATTCGCGCTGGGCGGCCTCGGAGAGATCGAGCAGACGAACGGCACCACCAGCGCGACCAACGCGTCGATCAGCGCGAATCTACTTGGCTATTACCGCGGGTTCACCGTGCGGTCCACGCTTCGCGCGCTGGCCGAATCGGAGGACAACGAGATCACCACGGCGGAAGGCAGTGATTTCGCCACCCCAGGTGTGCGAAGCCTGAATAACGCCCGGACCCGCTTTGTCTCCTCTTCGCTCGAAGCGGTCCGGTCCAGCGGGTATTTCGTGAGCGGCGGCGCCGACTACGCAGGGCGGTACATCGCCGACCTGCTGATCCGGCGCGATGGCAGTTCGCTGTTCGGTCCCGAAGAGCGCTGGAACACGTACTACCGGTTCAGCGGCGCCTATCGAGTGAGCGAGGAGCCCTGGTGGCGCTGGCGGGACCTGAACGAATTCAAGCTTCGTTTCTCCCGCGGCACCGCCGGCGGCCGTCCCAGCTTCAATGACCAGTACGAGACGTTTGCCTTCAACACCGCGGGTGGAGTGCTCAAACAGAATCTCGGCAATCGTTTCCTCAAGCCGGAGCGGACAACCGAAACGGAGATCGGCGTTGACGCCATCTTCCGCGACCGGTTCTCGCTGCAGGTTTCACGGGCGCAGACAAAGTCGGTGGATCAGCTGATCCAGATCCCGCTGGCGGCGTTCTACGGCTTCAGCTCGCAGTGGCAGAACGCCGGGACGGTTGAAGGCAACACGCTCGAGGGGACGGTCGAAGCGCAGCTCGTCAGCCGGTCAAACCTCTCCTGGCGTGTCGGCCTCATCGCCGACCGGTCGCGTCACAAGATCACCGAGTTCAACAGGCCTTGTTTCTCGACGCAAACGATCGCCTACCGCTGCGCCGGTGTGTCGTTAGGCGCGATGTACGGCTTTTCGTTCATCAAGGGCCTCGGGGATCTGTCCGCTGACGCCCAGGCACGAGCCAACGAATTCGACGTGAACGACGAAGGCCTGCTGGTGTGGGTCGGACTGGATGCTGCGGGCCAGCCGAAGCAGTACACGCAAGGCGAGGTCGCCACGGGTGGATGGGGAACCTCGGCGACGATCGGCACCCGCACCTACGGCTGGGGCCTGCCGATCAAGCTGCGCGATTCGACCGGCAACGACGCCGTGGTCCGCATCGGCGACGGCAACCCCGACTACCACTGGGGCGTCTCGAACAGCGTCAGCTGGAACAACTTCGACCTGTACGCGCTGGTCGACGCCCAGGTCGGTGGGCAGAACTACAACCAGACCAACCAGCGCATGTACCAGTGGGCCAAGAGTGCCGATGTCGACCAGGCGGGCAAGGCTCAGGAGCTCAAGAAGCCCATCGAGTATTACGTGTCGCTGTATTCGGCGAACGATCCGACCGACTACTTCGTCGAAGACGCGGGTTTCGTGAAGGTGAGAGAGGTCTCGCTTCGGTACCGGATCGGAGGGCGCGCCCTCTCCTGGTTCTCGCGCCTTGGCGCGACCGGCGCGTCGATATCCCTGATCGGTCGCAACCTGATGACGTTCACGGATTACAAGGGTTACGACCCGGAAGTCGGTGGCACGCTCATCCGCCTCGACAGCTTCGACTATCCACGCTACCGGACGTTCACCGGCAGCATCGAATTCATCTTCTGAGCCGGGACCAACCAATGCGCAGACTGATGCCGTTCCTCGCGCTGGCGGTCGTGTCCTGCCAGTCGCTCGAGATTACCAATCCCAACCTCCCGGACCGCGCCCGCGCGACGCAACAGCCGACGGCGGCAGAGTCCTTCGTTTCCACCGCCTTCCGGACCTGGTGGCCGGTGGGTGGTCATGATGACTACCCGTCCTGGGCCTTCTCGACTATCGCGTGGGAAGTCACGTCCGGCTTCGCCGACTTTGGCCAGCTGGAGCTCTCGGCTGAACCGCGCTCGTCGTGGAACAACAGTCCTGTGAATGCGCGGCGCAACGTGAATGAAACGCCGTGGCAGGGCTTGTACCGCACGATTTCTTCGGTGAATGACGCGCTGATCGCGATCGACGGCGGCCTGGTCATCGTCGACACGATCCGCACCGCGCGCACAAAGGCCGTGGGCAAGTTCATCCAGGGCATCTCGCACGGATATCTCGGGCTGTACTTCGACAAGGCGTTCATTGTGGACGAGAAGCTCGACCTCGACACGATCACCGTCCCGACGTTCCACCCGTATCCCACGGTGATCACGGAGGCGATCAAGCAACTCGACAGCGCAATCGTCACCGCGCAGAAGACGAACTTCACGTTACCGATCGATTCGTGGCTGTACTCCGCCATGACGAGAGACCAGTTCATCGCGCTGGCTCACTCGTTTGCCGCTCGACTCCTTGTGTACTCGCCACGCACCCGTGCCGAACGGGCGGCAGTGGATTGGAACGAGGTGATCCGCCGCATCGATCTCGGGATCAAGACCGATTTCGCGCCGACTGCTCAGGTCGACATCATCTGGGATGACTGGAAACGCCTGGTGGCTCGCCTGCGCACGACAGGTCGCCCGAGTGATTTCGGTCGGCCCGCGTACTGGCTGATCGGTGCAGCCGACTCGACCAACGGGTTCATGAACTGGGTGAACACGCCCATCAACAACCGCGTCGCGTTCCAGATGCGAACGAAGGACCGTCGCATTCAGGGCAGCGGCGGACCGGCGACGCCCGGCACGTACGTCGGCTACAACCTGAACAACATCTTCGACCCCAGTCGCGGCACATACCGTTTTTCGCACTACTACTTCCTGAGATACGGCACGGGCACGACATGGCAAGCCGGCGCGCAGCCGGCGATGCTTGTTTCAGAGATGGACCTGCTGAAAGCTGAGGCGCTCATCCGGTTAGGCCGGACTGCCGAGGCTATCCCGCTGATCAACAAGACTCGTCAGGCAAACGGCCAGCTGCCGGCCGTGACGATTGCTGGACCACCTGACGAGCCCGGGTGCGTGCCGCGAAAGCTCAGCGGCCAGTGCGGCAGCTTGTGGGATGCGCTGCGTCACGAGAAGAAGATGGAAGTGCTCGGCGTCAGTGGCGTCATCGGCTACTTCGATGCTCGCGGCTGGCAGTCACTTCCCGAGAACAGCATCCTGCAGTTGCCGGTACCGGGATCAGAACTCGCCACACTCCGGCTAACGAACTACACGTTCGGCGGTCCGGGAGGCGTGTCGAGTGCCCTGGCGCCTGATCCGGAGCGTTGTCCGGTAGCGTTGGCGCGCTGTCCGTAGCGCCTGGCTCGTTCCAGGTCAGACGGCGCCCCGAAGTGCATCGGGGCGCCGTTCTCGTTTCAGGAATCCCGTATGAGCTGTCGGGGATTCTGGAACTCCTTGTCCGGGGAACCACCATTGCGCCGAGGTCCTGTCCTCACAGGAATTGGAGTTACCCTGCAGCGCGTTGGAATTCACCTCACGCCATCATCGCGATGTGGTGCGGGAATTCCGGAACGCGATTGTCAGGAAACGACCTTCATCGTGGATGGGACGCGCATGACACAGGCATCGTGGAAACCGCGAGCGGTGACAGCGACGCTGAGCCTCGCCCTCGTGCTGTGCGGCTGCACCGACAAGATCGTGTACAAGGACCTCCCCGATTTTGTCGATCCGCCGGCGGGCGCCGTGGGCTTCCTGGGCTTCTCCGACAACGCGAGCAAACGGACCACGTGCGGGAACTGCCATTCAGGGAAACAGGCGGTTTGGCAGAACACCGCCCACGCGGGCGCGTGGGACGACCTGGTGCGCAGCGGCGCGAAGGCGAAGGAATGCGAAGCGTGCCATTCCGTCTCACACAAGGGGAACCTGTCGACGGATACGACCGCCGGCTATGTCGCGACCCAGAACGCGCGGTATGAGAACGTGCAGTGCGAGTCGTGCCACGGCCCAGGCCTGACACACGTCACGAACCCGGACATTCAGGGAAACAAACCCCTCGCTTCCCTCGCCGTTGGTACGACGCTGACAAATGGCTGCGGTGAATGCCACTCCGGCTCTCACCAGCCGTTCGTTGAGCAGTGGGCGGCCTCGCGCCACGCCAAAGCGGTGGGCTCGCGGAATCAATCGAGCTGCTGGTCGTGCCACGAGGCGAAGCACGCGCTCGAAGCGTGGGGCGTCAACACCAATTACGTGGAACAGGGCGACACCGCCCGTGCCACGGCTCTGCCTGTGGTCTGCGCGGTCTGCCACGATCCGCATAACGCCAAGAACCCCAATCAGCTCCGATTCCCGGTCGACGTGCCGGACGTTGAGACGAACCTGTGCATGAAGTGCCACCACCGCCGCGCCGAACCTGAGGTGACATCCAGCTCGGGACCGCATTCGCCGCAGGGGCCAGTGCTCCTGGGTGAGGCCGGCTGGATTCCACCGAACTTCCAGTACCCACCGGGATCGCTGGTGGGGACCCATGGGTCGGACCGCAACCCGAGGCTCTGCGCGACGTGCCATGTGAACAGCTACACGGTGAACGACGCACTCACTGGGAAGTTCAGCTTCAAGGCCACTGGCCACAGCTTCCAGCCAATCCCCTGTGTTGATGGCGCCGGTGTCCCATTCCCGGATCCGCTGACTCCCTGCGAAGACACCCAGCGTTCGTTCAAGGCTTGCTTGGGCTGTCATCTGACTGAAAACGCCGCTCGGACCGTCCGCGCGGTTGCCAAGCTGCGCCTGACCTCCCTGGCGGCCGATATGGACGCCCTCGTGGCACGAATCCCGGCCAGCGCGTTCAGCACGACGGACAACAAGATCACGACGGGAGAAGGTTGCAAGTTCAATTCCGGTTTGGCGAAGGAAAGGGGCTCGCCGATCCACAATCCGTTCCTGATTGAGGCGCTGCTGCTTGCGTGCAAGACGCAGATCGGGATCGACTACGGCGTGTTCTCACAGTCAGGCATCTCCCTGCGGCCGCAGCTGCAGCCGCCGCCTAACGTGAAGGTGAAGTAGCGCAACGAGTCCACCACAGTGCGCCGTCGCGCCAGGAGGAGCGCCCCAACCAGCGTCGCACAGCGTCTTGCAGGAGCGGCGCTCGCCGTACTCACGGTGAGCGCCGCTTGGGCTTCTACTCCAGTCCTGGCTCAGAACCCGGGTGTCACGATCCAGGACACGGCGGGATCGGGGAACACACTGG
>CAZSNV010000125.1:0-13124 GCA_964608035.1 uncultured Gemmatimonadaceae bacterium
ACTCGCTCGGTGCGCATCTGCTCGAGGCGCTTCGCCAGAGGCGCCCGCCGCTTCTCCTCGGCCTCGAGTTCGTTGACCTTCGCTGCCGGCTTTGTTGGCGTGGCGTTGGTTGGTTCAACCGTCGTTGTCATGGTCGTCGTCATAGGGTGTAGTCTCCCGAGGCAGCCTTCTCGTCGGTCAACTCGGCGATCCGTGCCTCGCGGTCAGGCGCTGTCGCGATATGCGCGAGTTCCCGCGTGACAAGCTGCAGCGCGGCAGTATCGGCGCGAACGCTCACACCCGTCCCGAGACGAACGAAAAGCTGGCCGCTCTCGGCATGCGACAGCTTCGGGTATAGCGCCTTGGCGTGTTCCTGCGCTTCCGCGGGAGTGATGCCGTGATCGTCGGCCAGCTTCTCAGCGCCAGCATCAACGAAGTCGCGGGGGTTCTGGTACTCGGTCATCGTTAGGGTTCCTCAGTGAGGTAGGGGGAAGCGACGCCCGCACGGGGCAATGCCCGAGCGCCGCAAGCCGGCAGGACGCGGAGCACGCCCCCGTGAGCTGCTGGTTTATTCATCAGCGGCGCGCCTCGTCGACGGTGTCGAGAAGTTTTGTTAACGCGTACGCGAGCCGGCGGGCCGCGGCCGCGAGGTCGCGCTCAACCAGCCAACGCTCGCGCGCCTGGAGTGCGTCGCCGCGGAGTTGCGCGCACAACGAGTTATTGAGAGCAGTGAGTCGCTCCACCTCGTCGCCCCAGTCGATGGCGGTCATGGGCTGCGGCGTGCCTCAGCGACGTCGTCGAAGCCGTTCAAGTTGGCGGCGATCTGATCCTCGAGCACGCGCCGGGCTTGGATAATCGCCGACGGATTGTTTTTGTTGCGCTTCACGGTCTTGTCATAGCCGCGCCAGAGCGCGTTCAGCGCTTTGCGCTGCTTCTCGGTGCAGGTGAAATAGTTCGAGGCGCTCATGCGCTGGCTGGCCTCGGGAGTCGACGCACAGCGGCATAACGCTGGGGCGCTGTACGCTGCAGTTCGTCGTATTCGATCCGGCTGATTAGACGGGCGTCGTCAGGCAGGGATACGCCACTGGCCGTGAGCATCCGCTCGGCGGTCTGGCGATCGGGCGCGAGGAACTCCAACCCGGCGCCGAGGGGTGCCAGGCGATAGAGCTCCAGACCGGTCGCGGTTGGGACGGTGACGACCCAGCGAATCGAGGAACCTGCTCCGTTGCCGTTACTGCCGGTCGTCATGGGCAACCCTCCGCACATGCGTTTGACGCTTCCGGGGTACCTGCCTTGTCCCGTTGTGACTCCCCGTAGGGGGACAACGGGACAGCCCCCGAAGCGTTAGGCTTGTCCCGTTGTGCGTCCGCACCCTGTCCGCCCTTGTCCCGCAACGAGTTAGAAGGTGGTGAGCTTTCGGCTTGGGGGCCGTTGTTGCCTAACGCTGATGCCTGTCCCGCCTTGTCCCGCATGGGGTTAGGCGATTCTGCGAGGTAGTACCTGCGCCCTTTCACGTTGCCGTGGTCGACGATTCGGTGATGGTCGAGGAGGTGTTGAATCACGCCGTCAACCGTCTTTGCCCGTCCGCCGATTACCTGTCGGAGCGCAGATTGCGAAACACCTGGCGAGGCGGTGATCACGTCGAGCACGCGTAACTCCAGTGGTTCGTCGCCGCGATGCGCCAGCACTATGCCGTCCCCATCGAACCGATACTCGAAGTCCCGCGTACCCGGTAACCGTCCCCTCAACGTCATGGCGCGACGGGTCTCGTCGCCCTTCTCGTCAGGCGTGGTCAGCTCGGCGATCACGTCCACCGCGGCCCCGAGGGCCGTGCTATCCCGGTAACCGGAGCCGTCTTTCTTCGCATGATGCGAGAACAGCACGGCCAGCTCATTCTCGTGCGCTAGGTCCGTGAGTGCCTGCGCTGGCGGGTGCATCTCCGCCGAGGAGCGCGCGTCGGACACAACGCCCTCGACGAACCGCTGGAAAGAATCAAGGAGCACAACTTCCGCGCCAACTAATTTCGCCTCACGTTGGATTTCCTCAATTCGGCCGGCCGTCGTCGCACTTTGCAGGTGGCCCAGGTAGTAAATCCGACTCGGTTCAGCGTGGAACCGCACAAGGCGCTGGACGACGTCCGACTTGTGTTCCTCGAGCCAGACCATCAGCACACTCCCCGCGGTGCACTCCTCGCCGAGGAACCGATCCCCACGCGACTTCGCCGCCGCCGCCGCCGTCATGAAGGTGCTTTTGCCGCCGAGCTTCTCGCGGCCGGCGATCATAACGGACCGTCCGCGCCACCCAATTCGCGGCACGATCGCCTCAGGTGGGTCGAGGAGGCGCGGGTTTTCGAGCAACTCGGCGAGTGAAACTGCCTGACGAGGAGGGGGTTCGTCCGGCGTATGCGTCGCGCCGTTTGAATCCGCGCGCTGGTCCAAGGCTCGGCCGATCGTTTGCTCGCCATAGGTCACAGCGCCGCGGCGCTCGTCCCACTTGGGGCGCATAAGCCGGGACTGGCGCATGAGGCGGTCCACCCCTCCAGCATCGGCGCCAGCCTTCACGAGCAACGAGCATAACGCGAGGTCCGCCTCAGATTGCGACGGATAGTCTCGAAAGTCCCCGTGGTCGTACAGGAGCCGGAACTTCGACAGCTCGCGCGCCTGTTCCAAGATTACCGCGTCAGCCTCGCTCGCGACGTCGGTGACCATCGGGAGTTGCGGCCGAGCCGGCGCGAGGTACTTCGCATGGATGGCCGCGAGCTGCTCGGTCCTCGGCTCGATTGCCAACGGCGCGTCCGGCCAGTGGTCACCCGTCACCGTCAGGAACCGGCCAGCGTCGTACATCTCCACGTTGCCTTTCTTTCGTCCTGCCGGCGGCAGACGAGCTTCTACGAACACGCGAATACCACGGCCGCTCGGTGTAACCTCGGTGTAGCTATCGAGCGCCGTGACGATCTCCGCGGCCCACGGTTCCAGCGTGCCACGGTCATTGATGCAGTGGTCGAGATCAACACCAGCAATCCCGCTGTGCGTCGCGACGACGAAACCAACGCCTGACATTGAGGTCTCACGGTCGAGCGCTGCGATCGCTTCCGCGTAGGGTGCCCACTGTCCCGGATCGGTCGAAGAAGCCCCAACGTCGGGACGTCGTACGCGATAGGGAACCTTGGTCAACTTCGCCGGATCCTTGGGGCTTGGCTCCAGGCGCCAGAGGACCCACTGATTCAACGCGCGCAATTCCACCGGCACGTGGACCGTGTTCACTTTGGGTCGGGCCGCCGCGCCTGCCATCGTCACCGGGCGGCCTTCGCCTTGCGCAACGCAGTCACGATCGTGTCGACGGCATCCACGGGAACCGTGATACCCTTTTTCGTCGCGACCCATCCGCCCGCCGGGGTGCGCCACCATAGGCGCAGATCGACATAGGTCGCGCCGTGGTATTCAGACGCGGTGATTCGTACTTGCTCGCCGTCGCGGCGGTCGATCACGGCCAAAGGAGCAAGTGGGTCGTCTACCACGTTCGCTATTTCGGTGCTAACTTCTGTTCGAGTCGTGTCAGCCACGGCTTAACGTCTCCAGGTGTGAAGTCCAAGCCTGCGACAGCCCGGGTGCGTCCCCGGGCTGTTTCGCATCAGGCGGCGGACTGCGGGGAAGGACGTCGCCCTCCAGTGCTCGTACTGGCTCCATTGCGCTCACGTAATAGCCGGGCGCAATCGGCCTTTGAGACGTGCCAGCGTCCCGCGATTAGTTGTCCGCCAAGCGTCCCGTCTTGAATCCGGCGCAAAACGCGCTCGCGATTCATTTCGAGACGCAAGCTCGCTTCGGATAGGGAAATGAGTCCCTCGAGCAGTGTTGCTACAGACATTCGGCCTCCTTGGCAGGTGCCGCACAGTGGCACTGCGCACACACAGCGCGCGAGTCGGAGGAAAGTGATATATTGAGGACGTGAGCCATCCCACGAAAAGGACAGCAACCGCGGGCCACGCGAAGAACAAGCTCGGGCGCCCCCGGAAGCTCCTGACCGACTCGGATGGTCGCATGCCGGCCGAACACCGCATCTTCATGGAGCAGCTTGACCGGGCGCGGCGGCAGAGTGGTCACACGCAGACAAGCTTTGCAAAGCTTTGCGGTGTTACTACCACGATTATGGGGGAGTACTTGCGTGGCGGCCGGCAGCCGGGCTTTGACACTCTTCGCCGCATCTCGGTCGTTACCGGCGTCTCGCTAACGCAATTGGTGTTCGGCACGCCAGCACGCCGCATTGAGGAAGCAGCCTCCGAGTTTGAGCGGGCATACGGGGAGCGCATCAAGGGCGAGTGGCGTGACGACAACAGGAGTGTCACGACCATCCTGAAGAGGCTTCGCGTAAACCGGTGGAAGGCTGGCGCCATGCATTCCGCGCTTCTCCGCTTTTCGCGCACATTGCGCGGTGGGGAGAATCCTGACTCACCTTGGGTTGCGCGTCGTGAAGAGATGATGGCCGCGGCCGCGCGCTTCCTGGTCCGGTGTGAGGAAGCATTCCAGTACGCCAGCTTCCCACGCGGGGTAAAGACTGGCGGGGCCCGAATGGCTACCAGTGGTCTCCTGCTCGCTGGCAGTTCTTCGCTCGGCTGGAAAGCCACCCAATACGACGCGATGCTGACGCTCTTCGCGTCGCGCGTAATCGGTCTCGGAGAGCGCCAGTCTGACAACTGGTTAGACGTGCACGCTCCTACGGCTGCGCACCGTCGCCTGACGTACGAGACACTGTGGAGTCAGGACGATAACGGACCGACCATGACGGAAGTGACGCCAGAGGAAGTTCAGAAGCGCGCCCGCCGGGCCGCCCGAAAGAAGCGATAAACCTCTTACCTCAGTTCGTGAGCAACATGCCGCGCAAGCCGAAACACGACCGCAAAAGCACCGCACCGCGCCCCCGCGCCCCGCTGGCTGGCGATCGCCTCACGAGTGGACTCGTGGCACGTCGCCGCGAAATGACCGCAGAGGAACGCGCCGCAGAGATTGAGCAAGCTTCCCAGGTCAGCGAGTCAGACCTCGATCGAGCCATTGAGCAGTTCAACCGCGATGTGCCGCACCTCAAGGGGCTGCTTGGTTGATTTCCTTTTTTTGCTGGAATTGGTCCGCAAAACCCCATATCATTAAGGCGTTGATTAGGTAGGAAGCCGCCACTCAGCCGGGTCGCTGCGGCCGCGAATTTCACCTTCGCTGGCAACGACCATTGGAAGTTTCTGAGCTAATCGTCAGAGCTGGATGGGACGGCGCCGACCTGACGCGCGGGCTGCTGAAAGGCGCGACCGACGTTCAGGCGTTCGGCCGGCATATCGTGTCGCTGCAGGGCCAGTTCTCGAATTTCAAGACGCCCGACACGCTCGTGGCCAGCGCCGCGTTCCGCTCCATGGGCGTCGCCATGAAGGACGTGCAGCGCGAGTTCGCCGCGTTAGGGTTGGAGTTCGATAAGACCAGCAATCGATTCCGGAATACCGGGACCGGCCGGTTCGTCTCTGAGGTCAAGGGCCTTGAGGCGCTGTCGGGGGTCATCCAGCGACTCAAGGCAGACGCCCAGGCGCTGGCGCAGGTTGATGCCGCCATCCGTTCGCAGATTGCGGTGCTGGTTGAAGGGGCGCGCATGGCGAACACGCAGGCCGCGTCCCTCAAGGAACTGCGGACCGTTTACGCGCAGGTCTCTAGGGAAATCGCGAGCAGCAATCCCCCGCTGGAACGAAGGATTCAGCTTGAGCGCGAACTGGTCCGGATACGCCAGCAATTCTCCGCGGTCACGGCGACCAGTAGAGCCGGTAGCTTGACCACTGATTTTGCGGCGGCGGCGATCCCCGCGCAGCAAGCCGCGGCCGCGTTAGGGAACATCAGCACGAAAGCAGTGGCAGCAACGCGCTCCTTTGCGTTGATCAATCGCGCGACGGGCGAGTTTACGGCGCTCGGTCGCCGGGCATCCGGGGCCGCCGTAGGCTTTGGTTTCGGACTTGAGGCGCTTGCCCGCGGTGGCACAGCAGCTGACGGTGGCCTGAGAACCGCGCTCCGATCTGTGGCCAGCTTTGCCGCGTTCTTCGGACCCAAGGGCCTCGTCGTCGCCGGCGCATCTGCGGCGACCGCGGCGATCATCGACTTGTTCAAGAAGTCGCGGGAAGAGATAGAGAAGACGACGCAGACGTTCAATGAAGAGATCGCGAAGATGGTCCGCGGCGCAGATGTCACTGGCCTGATGCGCGAGTTGCAGAAGATGGAGATTGGGGAAGTCGTCTTTGATGAGAAGTCTGGCCTGTTCAAGCTTTCCGGCGGTCTCAATGATCTGAAGAAGCAGAAGGGGGAGTTGGACGCCGCGTTTAATCGCCCGTTCGCGCAGACGAGCTTTGCCGGCGTCGTGCGGATGAAAGAAGCGATGCGGGAACTGGATCAACAGATCGCCCCGCTGCAAGCCAGGTACGACAGCCTGGACAACCTGATTCGCAATTTCCCGACGCTGCCGAAGCTGCCGGAACTCCCGAAAGCGATAACGATTTCCGGGAAATCGGATGCGGCGAAGCTTGCTGAGGACTTCAGGTTGCTGAAAGAACGGGTCGATGAGACGACCCGGAGCGCAGAACAACTAAGGGGCAAGCACGCTGAGGAGCGCGACATTGGTGTCAAGCTCGTTGCGCTGTACGACGAGGTCACCGGGAAGCTGGCGCAGCAGAAAGGCTTGAGTGGGGAAACGGTTAACGGTCTCCGCGATATGCTGGCCGCGTTGAAACAGTTCGGGGAAGTTCAGTCCACGTTGCTGCAGCGCGAGTTCCCCGTCATTCCGAAGATCAGCGTCGACCCGACGCAGCTAAAGGCTTTGTTCGAGACGAATCTGGCACGGGTCCGGCTCTTTATTCCGGTTATCCCAGTCTTAGGCGGCGTCGGCTCGCTGATAACGATTATCGCCGGCCTCCCCCCGTTGAAGGTACCGGTCGAGTTGGAGTTGAAAGTGGATCCGACCGGCTTGGCCAATTTCGGGGGGCTGATGAAGCGGGTCCGTGACGCGCAAGGACTGCTCGACTTCAGCCAGCTGACCGGAGATACGAAATTCCAGAAAGAGGCAGAAGAGAGCCTGGCCAAGGCGCAGCAACGGGTTCAGGACTACGCCCGGAACATTCAGATCTTCATGGCCGCAGCCAATGTGCCACTCGAGGCGCAGCGGAAGATCATGGCCGGCATTGTTGAGCTGACAGGCCAGATGAGTGCGGGTGCGCAGTCGTCCAACAAACTGGCCGAGAACATTCACTCAATCACAACGGCCGGCCGCGGACTGCTACAGATCGCCGATAGCATGTCGGTCTTCGACGACAACACACGCCAGGCGCTGGAAGGCGTGTTGCAGCTCGCGGACGCGATGGCGCTCCTCAAGACGGGGGGCCTGACTGGCACGCTCGGCGGCATTGTGGGACTCATCGGCGGAGCTGCGAGCCTCCTACAGGGGCTCGGTGTGATCGGCGAGTCGCCGGCAGAACAAGAGCGGAACAGGATCCTGCGATCCAATAACGAAGAACTTGCCAGACTGCGTTTGGAGCTTCGCGGATTCGGCGATTCGATCGGCGAGCAACTGGGATTAGCCAGTCAGATTGACACCCTGCAGCCTGCGATTGATCGCTTCGTCGCCGCGCGCGAAGGACTGGGCGTCACCTCGACCGGTGCCGACGTGCGCGCCTTCGGGAACGCTGGCGCTGTGCTCACGGCCGACATCCTGAAAATGGGCTTCTCGCTCGAGGAGCTGGCCGCGATCGCGAAGCAATCAGGGCAGACGATCCTGGATGCGGAAGGCCGGCTCATCCCGGAAGCGATGGAGATCTGGGCCGAGGCCATAAGGGTTATGGCCGAGCAAGCCATCAAGTACGGGGACTCGTTCGCGGAAGCCCGAGAAGCGACATCGCTCCTTAACCGCGCTCGCGGGATTGCCGATACGCACGCCCAGCAAATCCAGGACAGCACTGCGCTGTTTCAGCAATTCTCGCCGAAGCTGTGGGAGGAGTTCTTCGCTGGCGTCGATTTCACCAACGTCGCCGCAGGTCGTGCCGCGATCGATCAGTTCCTGACCGCGTGGCTAGCAGGCCTGATTCCCGTTGAGATGTTTGAAGGTCTCAAGCCGGAAGAGATTCGAGCCATCATCTCCGGCTGGATGGATGTGTGGGATGCCGCGACGAAAGCCGTCGAAGGCTTCACCGAAGCGATGCTGAACGTCCCCGCCGGCTATCGCGTCGAGCGGGCGCGCTTTGAAGCGACGCTACCGTTCATCAATCCCAACCTGATCACGAATCCCTGGGTTCCGGAGATGCCGGGCGGGCCGTCGCCGTTCCCGCCGGGCGTTGTCCCAATTCCGGGCACGGGGACCAGCTACACCATCAACGGACCGTTCTACATCACTACGCAGGCACAAAGCGCCGAAGTGCTCTACGAGGACATCAAGCAAGTCGCGCGTCGGAAGGGGCGCGCACTCGGGGGCCTGAACGGCCGCCCCTCGGACGCACTGGACTCGTAAAGCGAAGCGCGGGAGCTGCTAGCCCCGCTCGTTAGGGGTACTCCGACCCTGGCAGTTGTCGGACGACACCTGGCCCCTGGCCGCCGCGCTCGTACATCGCCTCCTTCAAATTGGCGAACAACACCTCAAGAATATGTTTCTCCGCCCATTCCTCTTCTGCCAATTCGCGGAGAACGCCACCGGCCCACTCTGCTTCCCACTGCCCATCGCGCACATGAAGTGTTGCGCCTAACCAAAATCCTGCTAAGGGCAGTACCGGACACACGGCGGTTTGATCCGGACGGCGAAGGAAACCGGCAGACCACCCTAGCGGCGTGAAACTGTCGAACATGAATCGTTGCAGCTGATCCACTGCGTCGGACTCATCGACGTCGACAAACTCCGTTTCAACCGTATCGGTCAGGACTAACCGTATGTTCTGCTTTGTGGGCAGCGCTGCAAAGCGTATGCGGAGCTGCTCCACAAGCTCTTGCGGGGGACGCGGAGCTAGAAAGCCGGGCTGAACCATCTGCTGGCTCCGTGAATTGCTCGAAATCTCGAATGGCCTTCAGGTAGTCTATTGTCATGCGGCCCACCTGAGCAGGACGCGAAGCGCGGGAGCCGCTGAGTAAGCCAGCTCCCGCGCGCCGTCCGACTGCCTGACGAGGATCACCACGGTGCCTGTCGGTTCGCCCGTTCACGCAACTCCGGGTCACGGCGAAATTCCAGCACCTGCCTATCCTCCTGCGGCCCCGTCTCCAGGTCGCGGCATTCCTTCAGCCCGTTGAGTAGGTGCTCCATCACCAGGCTGTGATAGCAGGGGCGGTGTAAGATCAACGTCGCGACGGGCGAACCGTCATCGTCGCTGACGTCGATCTCCACGCTGCCTTGCGGCCGGCCTTTCCTCGATGTGATGATCATGCCTTGAGTCCCTGCGCCTCCGCGTACCGCTTCCGCCACTGCTCATCGGTGAGCCGCGGCGGAATGACGTTCAGCATTTCAGCCAGGTTGATCGCGGCGTTCAACTGGTCCGCCAGCTTGCGCAGCTCGCTCGCACGCACGTTCTCGACCTGCTCGCCGCTGGGATGCGGGTCACCCGGATGCAGCTCGCTCGGGAGGGGATAGAACCCGACTTGTAGCATCGGGTCCCACTCGTCTGGGCACCCTATGCCGTTGTCGTCCGCGTTCAGGTCGCGGGTGATACTGACTCGCTCGTTCGGGTCGAAGATCCGCATCATGCCGTGACAGACGACGTCTGACTTGATCGGTCGCGCTGCGGGGGCGGACTTCGCTCGTGGCTTCCTGGCTCCGTTCTTTTTCGCTGCGGTCATGCTGGTGCCTCCTCGGGTGTGTGGGTGCTGCGATTGCGGGTCATCGGTGATTCCCTCCGTTGGTGCGGTGAAGTTCGATGTAGATGGTGGCAGCCATCGCGGCGACTGCTCCAGCGACGTCGCCACCTAACGACTGGATCAGCTTTGCCTCATGGTCGAGTACGAACTTGAGCGCCTTGTAATGCGCCCTGCTCGCGAGCTGGAACTGCGTTGCCGTATCGGTCGCCGGCTCAGCCTTCGGCGCTGGTGCGGGTTGGTGTGCGCCATTCGCCCGGGCGGCAGGTTGCGGCGCCGTGCTCAGTAGATCCTTCTCCCAGAAGGCGGAACGCCGGCCGCCCTCGTCAACGCACTGCGTGTTCGAGCAGCGTGCGACCGGCGACCTGGGCCCGGCCCGATCGGCGCGGTTGTCGTGAAGCCGCTGACCGCACGATGGGCATGGCGGAAGTGGCGGCAGCGCTTTGGTCGTGGTCATCATCGGCCCCGTCCCCCGTTGCGCAGGTGGCTATTCCCCGGCTCCCAGTCCAGGCCATAGCGACGGTTGTACGCTTCGGACGGATCCGGCTCCGCTGGCTTGCCGTAGTCCACGATGGTTTGCAGGCGATCGCAGTGGGTCCCACAGACGTCGCGCGGGTCATCGCTCGTCAGGCAGAGGAAGCAATTCGATTCCTGTTGCTGCGCTCGCAGTCCGGCGAGCAGGATCTGAAGCAGCGGGCCAGGGGTCACGCGGCACCTCCTGGCTTCGACTCACGAGCGCGGCGGATCTTCTCGTTCATGGACGCCAACTGAGCCGCAAAGCGGCGACTGGCATAGCTGCCGTCCACGTTCCGCGGCTGCGGGGTGGGGCGCATCGTCGGCCGCTTCTCAATCACCCGCGGCGGTCCGACTACAGCGCCTTGGGCGGCCTTCGCCAGATGCCAGGCGCAAACGTCGCCGACTGCGCCAGCGATGCAGCTCGGGCAACCTCGTGGCGCAGCGCCTGTGCCATGTAGGTCGCAAAATGTACGGATTGGGGCGCCCGTATCAGAGTCGGCCATACAACCACAGGCGGCCAGGCTGGCGTTAACGGTGGCGCGCGGCGCTTCCGCCAGCTCTCTGCAATCGCAGGGGTTGAGACTGCGGCAATTGAAACATCCCCAACAGCTCGAGCAGCCTGAAAGTTGAGAACAGCGGGGCGCGTGGTCCTGCATTTCAGGGCTCCTTATTGGACACCCTTAGTATAGCCAGTAGTGGCTATAGTGTCAATAGTGGCTATTCCCATTATTGACACGTGGCCAGAAGTGGGCTATTCTGCTACCGTTATGGACGTGCGCATCCGACTGCCCGAACTCCTCAAGGAGCACAAGCTCACGGCCTACGAGGTCGCGAAGCGGTCAGGGGGGCGCATCAGCACTTCGGCCCTCTACCGCCTGAATCGCGTCAAGGGGCGCGTCGACCTGTTTTCGGCGCCACTGCTCGAGGCGCTTTGCGACGTCTTCAACTGCGAGCCTGGCGAGCTGCTCGAGCGGACCGGGAAGGCGCGAAAATAGACCGTGCCCAAGTACACCTCCAAGCAGCTGCCGCACTCTTATCGTTGCAGGAACTGTGACCGTTTGCTTGAAGTCCTTCCATACCAGAAGCCGCTGCGCATGGGTACTCCAGCGTCGAACATTCATCACGTTTTTGACCCCAGCGTCTTGCCTTTCTCGATACTCTGCACGTGCGGGCATTACACGGTCGTAACGGATATAGACCCCTCGACAAGACTTTCGGAGTGACCAAAGCGCAAGTCGCGTTAGGCCTCGAAGGGCGGGAATGCGTGTCTTAGGTCATCCTCTCCAAAGCATCGATCTCCCATTTTTGGAGAGACTTGCAGCTGAGCAAGTTCCTGAATCGCGCTCACACGAGTACCGCGGCGCGTTGCCGCCCGCCCGCGACAAAGAACAACGCGATCGTTTTCTCGAGACGGTGGCGTCTTTCGCAAACACGGAAGGCGGTGTGATTATCTTTGGCTTCCAGGAGGCCGCCTGGGAAGTCGTAGGACTACGTTCGCTTGATCTCGACGCTGATGTGCGGCGCCTCGAGGATATGGTTCGCCGCTTGGATCCTCCGATTCAACGTCTCGAAGTCGGCCCCACGCTGCTGGCTTCCAACGGAGCTCCTTTGTTGCTGCTGGGAGTTGGTCGAAGCCTTTACGCGCCCCACGCTGTCGTCTACGAGAACAATCGCATCGGGTTCTTTAGGCGGACCAATCGAGGGAAGCAGCCCATGGATAGTCGCGAGTTGCGTCGCGAGTTTCTCGAGGCCGATCTTTGGCGCCGAGACGCTGAGGAGTATCGCGCGAGTCGAATCCGGGATGCCCTCGCGACGGCGCAATTCGCGCCGGGAGCTGCGGGCATCATGTTCATGCATTGCCTTCCACTCGGCCGCCTGGACTCACAATTCGAGGTAACGTCGCGCAGAGAGCTAGCCGTCAGGTGCTTTCAGTCGCCTTTGACCTTCCGTAGGTCACGGATGAACATCGACGGGCTATTGTTGCATAACGATGAGTCCGACAGCCCAGAGTGGCTTCAATGCTTCCGGCATGGCGGGTTGGAGCTCGCCACGCAGTTTCTGCTGGTCGAAACGGACGTTCTGTCCGGTGAGTGGGTGGTTGGTTACATCGGAAGCTTCGTCCGGGGTGCTGTCGCCTGGTTCAGTGAGCTCGGAGTCTCGGAACCGTTCCTTCTCAACACGACATTTGTTCGCGTGCGAGGGACGAGGCTGTCGCGGTCGCATGACTTTCTCGGCCAGGCGGACACCTTCGACCGAGACAGCGTGCACATTCCAACATTGCTACTAGGAGCCGATGCAATGACGGTGGAGCAGGCACTCGCTGAAACTGAAAAGCTCCTTTGGCAGGCTACCGGGCGCTTCAGCGTTCCTCCTCGCCGCTGAGTAGGAATCGTGGCTAAGAACAACTCCTCAAGTGCCCCGCGCCCAATCAGCGGCGGAAAGTCGGGTCACCAGGTGCAGGTGACTGCTCGCTAGTGAAATTTGACGAGAGTTACCTTTCCGGCGTCCGATCCACCGCGGCGCGCCGTGCCAGAATCACGATCCTGAGCCGCGTTAGGTTCTCCGCGTTCTCAGGAATGCCGTCGTATTGACGCCAGATCGATCGTGTCAGGTTGTCGAGCGCCCTGCGATCCGGGCAGGCGAATACCTGCCGGGTCAGTTTCTGGACGAGGGCAGCGTCGAGATGGCGCATGGGGTCAGCAGAGTTTAAGTACGGCGCTCTGGAAAGCCTCTTCCGCCGCGCGACCGAATGCATAGGTTCGCTTGGCAAAGGGAGGGTGCGACCATGAA
>CAZSNV010000126.1:0-13123 GCA_964608035.1 uncultured Gemmatimonadaceae bacterium
CGAGACACCTCCGTATTACTTACGGTGAGGTGTCCACGAAACCGGGTCAACTCCAGGCCATACTCGGACCTGCCACCACGTGCGCCACGCTGATCGCTTCGGCAATGTGATGATGCTATGCATCCCAGCGAGCCGAGCGATGTTGAGCAATGGCACGGAGACCGGGGGACTGATTGACGAAGAACTAACACGTTCCGTGATGGGCGCCTTCTTCGAGCGACAAACCCTGCGATTGGCCTCCTGCTCCATTTCGGTCCCGAGCCAGAGTTCCACCGCCTTATCTCCGCGAGGCCCTCAGCTAGTGCTTGATCCGTTTGATCCGTCCGGTCCGGCGTATCCGATTTCCAGAACTCGACGAACCCGCGGTTCGCATCTACTGGCCACCACTAGTCGACGCGATCAGCGACTCCGACGTACAACTCACCCGCGTACTGCGACGGCCGTTTGGCCGTGATTCGCGGATTTGTCAGCCCGGCCGTCTGTGCGAGCTTCAGCCATGCGCCCGGGTTTATGGGAAAGGGGACCCACCGACTCGCCGCACGCCGATCGTACTCGACGATCACCACCCGCCCACCAGGCCGGAGCAGGTTCACGAGCCGGCGAAGCACGACGTCCTGGTCGCGCACGAAGTGCAACGCATTCGTCAGCAGCATCCCGTCCAGCGGCACCTCGGGCAACTCGAGTTCCTTGGAGAAGTCGGCCCGAACCGGAATCACCCCCTCTCCGATTTCGTGAAGCGCGGTGATCGCCGCGGGATCGTTGTCCACCGCGTAGATGCGACTCTCGCGAGGCAGCAGCGCGTGCAGGGCCCTCGTGAACGTTCCGGTACCCGCGCCAAAGTCCGCCCACACGCCACTGCCCTCACCGATCGCACCCTCAATCAGCTCTGTGGCTTCGCGCTGCTCCATGTCTCAAACCTAATCGCCAGAGCGCCCCGTCATCCCGTCCCATGCTATGTGCATTGACGCTATAGCCATAGTGGTTATAGTTACGCATGCCGACCGAGGACGAATCCGTCGAGACCGTGCTGCCGCTCCCACCGGCAACGTTCCACATCCTCCTCGCGCTCACCAGCGAGGTGCGCCACGGATACGCGATCATCCAGGACGTCGAGGCTCGCACCAACGGCGAGTTGCGGCTCGGCGCCGGGACCCTCTACCGATCCGTGGCCCGGATGGTGGAGCAGGGACTCATCACCGAGGTGGCAAAGCGCCGCACGGTGGCTGACGATGAACGGCGACGCTACTACCGCATCACTCCGTTCGGTACGGCAGTAGCGCGCGCCGAAATGCGGCGACTCACTGATCTGGTGCGCCTGGCCCGTGCCAGCGGCCTCACGCCCAGGCCGGCATGACGCGGCTCTACGGCGTGCTGCTGCGCTTGTATCCCGCATCCTTCCGGGGCGACTACGCCGCAGAACTGGCGCGCACCTTCGAGGAGAACGTCCGCAATCGCGGTCGCTTTGGTGCGGCGATGGCCGCAATCACCGACGTCGTCCCTAACGCGATCGCCGTGCACTGGGCGATCCTGGTCCAGGACCTGCGCTTTACGGCGAGGACGCTCAACGGCTCGCGGGGCTTCGCCATCTCGGCGGTGCTGATCACGGCACTCGGCGTTGGGGCCAACACCGCTACGTTCTCGGTCGCTGATTTCGTGTTGCTCCGACCGCTGCCATTCAAGGATCCGAACGCGATCGTGCGGCTCTGTGAAGGTCCACGAGAGGGCGGCGGCTGGGGGTGCATGAATGAGCTGTCTCCGGCCAACTATCGCAGCGCCGTCACCGACACGCGCTCGTTCGAAGGATGGGGAGCGTTCACCGGCGCCTCCGTGAACATGGTGGGGAGCGGCGAGCCGGTACGGATCGACGGCTATCGGGTCACCCCTGCGGTTTTCTCCGTTCTGAGTGTCCCTCCAATAGTCGGGCGGACGTTCGACACCACGCAGGCCGGCGCCGCAGACGCGTCGTCGCTTGTGCTTTCCTGGGCCCTCTGGCAGACGCAGTTAGGGGGTGACCCACAGGTTCTTGGAAAAACATTGCGACTCGATGGCGTGCCGTACACGGTGATTGGCGTCATGCCGCGAACGTTCCAATTCCCCGACGAGGGTGTGCGGCTCTGGATGCCGCTGATCTTCCGCGATGACGACTATCTCGATCGCGGCGACACGTACCTGCATGCGGTCGGCCGTCTCAGGAAAGGCGTGACTTTCGAGCAGGGCCGAGCGGATTTGTCCGCGGTGTTTGATCGACTCGCTCGCGATTTTTCCGAGACCAACGCGGAGACGGGGTTCAGCTACTTCCGCCAGCGCGACTATGTGTTACCGCAGTTCCGTCTGATGCTTCTCGCGCTCACTGGCGCGAGCCTCTGCATGCTGTTGTTGACTTGCGCAAACCTCGCGAACCTCTTGCTGGCTCGCGCCGCCAGTCGCGAGCGCGAGCTGGCGGTGCGCGCGTCGCTCGGCGCGGGACGCGATCGCCTGGTGCGACAGATGCTGACGGAGAGCGTCGTACTCGCCATGATGGGAGCGGTGGCGGGGGTTGTGGCCGCGGCACTCGCCATGCCGCTGCTCTCGCGACTCGTACCGACGACGATGCCGCTGGCCAGTGCACCCGGTCTCGACGTTCGCGTCTTCGCCATCGCTGCCGTCTTTTCACTCCTCACCGGATTGGGATTCGGCCTGCTGCCGGCCATCCGTGTGGGAGGCACTACTGGTTTCGAGGCGTTGCGTGAAGGTGCGCGCGGCAGCGGGCGGAGGCAGCGTCTTCGCGCGACACTCGTGGCCCTCGAAGTCGCCGTCTCGGTGATGCTGCTGGTTTCATCAGGTCTGCTGATTCGTGCCGTTATGCGGGTGCAGGCAATCGACCCGGGATTCAATTCTGAGGGCGTGCTGACGCTGCGCACGGCGTTGCCGAGTCCGAAGTACGACAGTGCGGCACCCCGCGCGGCTTTCTATGATCGTGTGTTGTCGGATGTTCGCGCGCTGCCTGGCGTCGAGCATGCCGCATACACGAGTGGCTTGCCGATGGTCCTGACCGGCGGCATCGCGGGCGTCGTGGTACCTGGCTATCCGGAGCAGAACCGCCGGCGCGAGGGAGTGAGCTTCCGTTTGATCAGCGCGGATTTCTTCGATGCGTTGCGCATTCCCCTGAAGATGGGCCGCGACCTGGAGGACAACGACACCCCGGACAGACAGTTGGTGGCTGTGGTGAGCGAGTCCTTCGTGCAGCATTACTGGCCCGGCCAGGACCCGATCGGCAGGACATTCGAGATCCGCGAGCAGAACCGTACCGTGGTCGGTGTGGTTGCCGACATCAAGGTGCGGGGCCTCGAGCGCAGCAACGAGCCACAGGTCTACATCCCGGCCCGGCAGCCTCCCGAGGATGGACTCGGGGGACTCTACGTCCCCAAGGACCTCGTGATCCGTGCTCCAAGCCAGGGGCTGGGGCTGCTCCCCGCGGTGCGCGATATCATCAGAACGGTCGACGTGGAGCAACCGGTGTCCAGTGTTCGCATGATGTCGGACGTGGTCGGAAGCCAGACCGCCACTCGCACCGCACAGCTTCGGGTGCTCGGAGCACTCGCGATTCTCGCATTGCTCCTGGCGGGCGTAGGCATCCACGGACTCCTGGCATTCACCGTGGCCCAGCGCAGTCGGGAGATTGGCGTCAGGCTGGCGCTTGGCGCGCAACCCTCGGCGGTGGCGCGGATGGTGGTGTCAGAGGCGGCGCGCCTGACGATTCTCGGACTCGTTCCGGGTCTCCTGGGCGCCTGGGCCGCGGCCCGCGCGATGAGCGCCTTGCTCTTCGGTGTTCGCCCGGAAGATCCGCTGACCCTTGCCGCTGCCGCGACGCTCTGCCTGGCGACGGCCGTGCTGGGTGCGCTGCGGCCGGCGATTCGGGCGGCCCGTGTCAACCCGATTGCGGCCCTCAAGGCGGACTGAGAGCGGGTTCGGCCGGCCGGCCTAACGACCGGAGCGGATTCTCGTCAGGCTGGTGACGGCGAGCGCCTCGGCGTTGTCGGGTGCCGCCACGTCCGCGACCTCACGTGCTCGCGCTGCAAGGGTGGGGGAGCGGCGCGTGGAGCATATCAAACGGCTGCGTACCGCCCTCGATGCGGCGGGCCAGCGTTACGTAGAACTGCGCGGGCCATTTGAGCATCGGCGGCAGCAGGCAATTGCGCTCGTGGGATCCCTGCTGTCGCCGGGCAGAGCAAGCCATGCCAATTCGTAGACAGGCCAGGCTACGCTCGCGCTTTGGAAATTCGCCCGGCCCTACGGTCGATACGCTTCCGTTGTTCCGATCGCTATGAAATTCGGGAATGGAGATCCGCTATTGCCGCCGATCGCGTAGACGATGCCGTTCATCGCCGCCACCGCCATCGCCTCGCGGGCTGTGGGCATTGGTGTTTTAGTCGTCCAGCTGTTGGAACTGGGATTGTACACCTCGAGTGTTGCGATCCGTCCCGCCGCACTCCTGCCGCCCACAGCATAGAGAAGGCCACCGGTTACACCGACGCCTAACGCAAACCGAGGCGTGGGCATGGCGGCCTTCGCCGTCCACTGGTCGCTGCTGGCATTATAGGCCTCCACCGCCGAAGAGAAGCCGAGAGAATTCTCGCCACCTACGGCGTACAGAATCCCGTTGACGGCACCGACGGCGAGTGCATAACGCGGCGTCGGCATAAAGGCGGCGGACGCCCAGGAATTAGTGGTCGGATCATACGACTCCACCGCGGTGAGGTAGCCGCCGGCGTTGACGTTGTTCCACCCCGCCATCGCGTAGATCCGCCCACCAGCCACGCCACCGGCTAGCTCATATCGGTTAAGCGGCATCGGGGCTCTCGTGCTCCAGCTATCACTCGTCGGATCATACGCCTCGACCGTTGACAAGTAGTCGCCGTTCGAGCCCCCGATCGCATAGATCAAGCCGTTCGCAACGGTGATTTGCATGGAAGCTCGCGCCGTCGGCATGGGCGTCCTTGATGTCCAGGTATTTGTCACCGGATCGTACGATTCCACAGTGGCCAGGATCGCCCCGGCGGCGCTGACTCCGCCGACGGCGTAAAGCATTCCGTTTACCACAGCCACGCGGTGGGCGAATCGTGCCGTCGGCATCGGCGCCAGGGTCCGCCAGCAGTTGCCAATGGCCGTAGCCTTAAAGGCAAGTGGACTGCCGCTAAGCCCAATCGCGACCACCGTGAGCGTGTTGTCGCACCTGACTGCGCCGAGCGTCCAGCTCCCGACCGTGGCGAGACCATTCGAGTTCGTGGTCGGCGTTGCCCCGACGACGGTGCCGCCCCCCATCGTCACGGTAAACGTGACAGCAACACCGCCCACCGGATTCCCAAAGTCATCCGCGGCTCTGACGGACGGTGCGACGCCCAGCGTGCCCCCTACAATGCCGGATTGACCATCGCCGTCGAACAATGTGAGCGAAGCGGGAGAACCGGCGATCGCGTTCGCAGTGAAGACTCCATGCACCGACTTCACGCCTGATCCAGCGACCGTGCGGACCTCTACCTGTTGCACGGCCGTGATCGAGGTGCCCAGCGTCCAGTAGTCCTGGGCATTACCTGAGGCGTCCGTGGTTGCGGCACCTGCCCAGACGCTCCCGCCACCCCCGATGACTCGGAAGTTCACGGTGAGACCCTCCACGCCCTTCCCCTTGTTGTCCGTGACCTTGACGACGAGGGGAAGCGGCAGCTCCGTCCCCACCACCCCTGTTTGGCCGTTGCCGGATACAACCGCGAGCGCAATGGGTCCTGCCGCCAGATCTGCTTCTATTGGAGAGGTTGCGTCAGGCGACGCACAGGCGATGGCCAGCATAAGGACCGCCGTCGAGACAAAGCGGGACTGAGAGTTCATGGGATGCGCCCTGCGAGGTGGGGAGGGTAATTGGAATCCAAAATGCGGCAGCGTACTTACCCCGGAATTACTTGCGGCTTACCTTCGGCTTCCCTTGCTTCAGTGGGCGCATGTCGTTCCTGCGGGTCCGAGTATTCGGAGGCCTATCGGTCGAGAGTCAGGGACCTGCATTGGGTCGGGCAGCGCAACAACCCAAGAGACTTGCACTGCTGGCGATGATCGCCCGAAGTGGGGCGCAGGGTGTCACCCGCGATCATCTCATCGCTTGCTTGTGGCCCGAGAGCGACACAACCAAGGCGCGCAATGCCCTGAACCAGGCTCTCCACGGGCTACGACGCGATCTGCTTCGCGGAGCAGTATTCGAGGGTCGCGAGATACTCCGATTGAATCCGCGAATAGCCACCAGTGACGTCGCAGAGTTTGAAGCAGCCCTGGCCGATGCGCGCCTGGAACAGGCGGTTGCGCTCTATCAGGGCCCGCTGCTGCTCGGCGTACACCTGCGCGAGGGACGCGAGTTCGACGAATGGGTCGAGAGCGAGCGCGCGGCGCTAAGCCGCCGCTTCCTTGGTGCACTTCAGGAGCTGATCGCGCAGTCGCGAGCCCGTGGCGATCGCGCGAGCGAGTTGCGGTTCGGACGCCAGCTCGTCGACGCCGATCCATACGACGCGGCACTTCTTCTGCAACTCGTTGAGATCCTGGTCGCCTCGGGCGACCGACCCGGAGCCGTTGTTGCGGCGGAGTCGTACTGCCGCCGGATAACGCGCGATCTTGAGATCGACCCTGATCCGTCGGTGGGCCGTCGGCTCGACTTACTGCGGGCGCCAATGCCAGCAATCCTTCAGGAAGTGAACGCTGGAGAGGCGCCGATATACGGTGGCACGCCGTCGGAACACGCCGAGCCCGCGACTCGCTTGACAGACCCGTCTCCTGGCGCCACCGACACGCCGATGCTGTCGCGGACACGCCTAACGAGTGCGATCCGCGTCCTGATCGCGTCGGGGACAATTGCGTTCGCCGCGTTCGCCGCCACCGCGGCGCTGCGTGCACGCGGCGCTCGCGAAGGTTCGCTCACCACGGCCATCGCCGTGTTGCCGTTTTCGGCGCGGGGAGATTCGGTCGATACGTATGTCGCGGAAGGGCTAGCTCGCCTGGTGGCCCGCGGTCTCGACGGAGCTGGCCTCGTTCGCGCGGAAGCGTATCCGGGCAGCGGTGGCTTCATGCGTAATGGCCATACGACGGCCGACAGCTCAGCCGCGCTAACCCGACACTTTCAGTTGCAGCGCTATGTCACCGGCGACGTCTTCGTATCACGGGGACAGATTGAGATACGCGCGGCGCTGCACGATGCGACACGACACGGCCGCGTCCTGGGCATCGCGGTGGCCCGGGGCTCGGCGGACAGTCTTTTCGCTATGGCGGAATCGATCAGCCGGCGCCTGTTGGAATGGGAGCCCAGCATCGGATCGGGGTTGGTGCGCGGCGGTCTCGAGGCGACATCGTCACTTGCCGCATTCCGCTCGTTCATTGAAGGAGAATCGTTCTTTCGCGCCTCACGATTCGCCGAAGCGGTCGCCTCTTTTCAACAAGCGGTGCACGCGGACACGGCCTTTGCACTGGCATACTACCGCCTGGCGGTGGCAGCCGACTGGAATGCGCAGGGCGAGTTGATCGCGCCAGCGAGCGCGATCGCAATGCGGTTGGCTCATCGTCTTCCGTGGCGGGAGCGGTTGCTCCTCGAAGGCGCAACTGCCTGGCGCAATGGTCGCAACAACGAGGCCGAGTCCGCGTTCCTGGAGATCACCTCGCGGGATCCGAACGATGCCGAGGCCTGGTTTCAGCTTGCTGAAGTGCTCTTTCATTCGAACTCGATTCGTGGCCGATCGTTCCTCCAATCGCGCGAGCCGTTCCACCGAGTTACTGAGCTTGATCCCGCAAACAGGGGAGCGTTCAGCCACCTTGCGCGCATCAGCGCTTATGAGGGCGATTCGCGCGGAGCGGACAGCCTTCTCCGCATCGCAACACGCCTGATGCCGACTGCGGTCGACCCCGAACTGAGTGTGTTCCACGCGATGGTAGCTGGCGATTCGGCAGCTCGCGAGTCGGAGTTTCAGAAGCTCGCATTGGAGCCGCAGCGGGTCGCACATACCGCCGCCTTACGATTCGCGTCGTACGCGCGGGACGTCCAGCTTGCCGAGCTGATACTGCGTCGCGGCCTCAGAGATGGGTCGAACCTGGACGGTGACGCCAACGGAATTCAGCTGGCGACTATGCTCTCCGTCGCACAGGGACAATTCAGGCGCGCGCTGCGACAGTCGGATATGCTCGGCGAAGTGCTTCCGTTCTCCGGGCTGGAGATGCGAGCGCTGTTGCTGAGCCTCCCGGTCACAGCATATACCGTGGAAGAGCGAGCAGCGGTGGTAAGGGAGCTGGAGAGCGCGACTCGATTGCTTGAAGGCGTGCCGCGCGACAGGAGTTGGGCGCTTCAGAACGGGCTCGCTGGACCGGTCCGGTGGTACCTGCTTGGTCTCTTATCGGCGCGCGCAGGAGACACTGTGCGGCTTCGCGTGCTCGCCGACTCGATTGCCGTAACGCAATTAGCTGGCCCAAGCCGAAGCGTGGCGAATGCACTGGCAGCAGGGCTGCGCGCTCATAGACTCGCTCAAATGGGAGATCTCACCGGTGCATTGCGGGAGTTAAAGAGGGCGCCCCAGCCCGGCGACCAGATACTCCAAGGTCACACCGTGGTGAGCCAGCTGTCCGAGCGCTTTCTGCGCGCGACCATGTTGGAGCAGACGCATCGGTTCGACGAAGCGGTCGAGGTCTATGGAAGCCTGATCTACGGCAACGCCAACGACCTACTTCTGGCCGCACCCGCATTGCTCAGACGCGCGCGGCTCCTCGCGAGCCTCGGCCGGGCGCGCGAGGCGATTGCGGACTACGAGTCGTTTCTGCGAGCCTGGAAGCGACCGGATGCACCACTGCTCGCACTCGTAGATTCAGCGCGGAGCGAGTTGGCCACGTTGTCAGCTGTTCAAGATCGCCGCACGCCATCGCCTTGACGAGACGACCATTGCCGGCAGGCCCCGTTCGCCGCAAGGCGGTGCACCGCAAGGTCAGTTGAAGCGTTCGGAAACGGGGAGGATCGCAACTTTCAACCAAACGCGCGGCGCCTATGTCCAAAGGCAAGCTCAACGCCCCGGATGACAATGACTCGCTTCACGCAGATGCTGCGGACCGGTGTCCTCCTCGCTCTCGTCACCACCGCATCAGCCGTGTCCGGCCAGGCCACGGATCGTCCGACCGGGTTCCCGGCCCAGTGCGCGACGAACGAGGCGCAGGTGATGGTCCTTGGTGTGTATCACTTCGCCAATCCCGGACGCGATGTCGTCAGGCAGGACATTGACGACGTGCTCAAGCCGCAGCGGCAACGTGAGCTCGAAGATCTCGTAACGCGCCTGGCGTCGTGGGCGCCGGATCGAATCGCCGTCGAGTGGCCCTGGTCCTTCACCGACTCGGCGCGAGCGCGATACGAGGATTTCCGGGCGGGCACATTGGCACCGAGCCGCAATGAGGTCGTGCAGATCGGCTTTCGCCTTGCGATGCGCTTGGGGCACACCGGAGCGCATCCAATCGACGACGACTCGTTCCTTGACCTGAATGATTCGCTGCGCGCGATCGATCAGCGCCGGCCTGAGTTCAAACGCGCGCGCAACAGCATCGTTGCGATTCTTCAGGCGCGAGGGGACTCGACCAACGCATGGATGCGACAGACCACGATCGTGGATCACCTCCGACGTCTCAACGCCGACGAAGCCCTGCACGGCGGCAACTCGCTCGGCATGTTCGGCGGCTATCTGGCGGCCGGCGAAGGAGCGAACTACGGAGGTCCGCAGTTCCTGGCCAAGTGGTACGAGCGTAATATCAACATGGCTCACAACCTCACACGACTGCTACAACCAGGTGTGAAGAGAATCCTGGTGATTGTCGGTTCAGGGCACGTCCCACCTTTGCGCAACATCCTCGACGAGGCGCCGCAATTCTGTCCCGTGAGTCCGCTGCCCTGGCTCCGTTAGAGACGCTCAGAATGGCGCGCCTCTACGCGCCCCCGCTTCCACCTCCGCGACCCGGCCGGGGCAGGGCGGTCGGCGGCAGCATGCCGTTCAAGCGCATGTAATTCGCGATCTGGCTGTAGTGATCGGCCATGTCCATCGCATGGCCCAGGGCCATGCCAGCCCGCGTTACCTGGCGCGTATTGCCGCCGAACGTCATCGACGTCTGCTCGGCGAGCTTCGCGTCATCGAGCTGGCCGAACGCGCTCTCGCAGAACGCGAACGATGCCTTGAGCTTCGTGACGAGAGAATCCTTCGGCCACGTCGCCTTGATGGAGTCGGGGGTCGCGGTGTCCTTCTCCGGCCGCGACACCTTCATCTCGCCAAAGGTGCTGCAGAAGAGGTAGTTGTCGGTGGCCAGGTGCTGGGCGATGTACCCGATGGACAGCTGTGCCGGCGTGGGCTTGTAGCTGAACTTGCTTTCGGGGATGGAGTCGAACGCCTGCGCGAGGTTGCGGTGGAGCGGCAGGATCCGGCCGCGGAATGCGGTGGTGATCGGATTGGCAGGCGGAGTGCCGGCCGGCTGTTGAGCGGCGAGGCTCGTCGGCAGGACGAGCGCAACCAGGAAAGCACGCGAGATCTTCATACGGTCTCCCAGAGGAGTGTCGGACGGATCGGGATAGTGGATGCATTGGCCCAATTCCGCAACACACTTGCTCGCAGTTCCCTCGGCTCCGGTCTTTTCCGAAGGCTCCGAAAAAACACTTGACCGCAGAGGTCGCGGAGGAACACGGAGAACTGAACTCGTGCTCGCCGGTTTCCTCTGCGATCCTCCGTGGCCTCTCCGGTGCAATGTTTTTTCTTACTGATTTGGAGCACCAGAGTCCTGCGGCTTTCGCTCAGTTGCTCACCTCTCAGAGCGCGCCACGTTCCCATTGCCCGCGAATCGCCACTGTGCACCCTCCCTCGAGGCCTGCGTCCCGCGTGGAGCCCATGATGTTCACGAAGAGGATTCTGCCGTCCGGGCTGAAGCAGGCACCGGCGAACTCCGTCAGATTGAGCACGTTCTTCGCGACATTGAACAGTTCTCCCTGGGGAGTGAGGCCGCGCAAGTATTGTTCGCCCGCGCCGTCCTCACACATCACGATCCCTCCGCGCGGGCTGACCGTGATGTTGTCGGGGCTATCGAGGATATCGGCGGACGGAGACTCGAACACCAGCGCCAGCCGGTCCTCCCGCCGCAATTCGCCAGGCTGGTAGCGCCAGACCTGGCCAACCTGGGCGTCACCGCCGCTGGTCGCATGGAAATAGATGCTGCCATCACCATACCAGCACCCCTCGAGCCGCGCGAAACGCGCTCCACCACCAGCCGTTCCCTTTCTGAACAACGTCAGCGGATCAAACGGATCACCAGGCGGATTCGGCTCGTCAATGTCCACCCAAGTAACCGGAAGCCATGCACCAGGCGTCTGTCCGGTCGCCGTGTCGTAACGCGGCATCCCGCGGATGGCGAGCATTTGTAACCGCCCGCCGTCGACCATCCTGTCGCGGCGACGCGGGAGAAACCGATAGAATCCGGCGGTCTGCTGATCCTCGGTCTCGTACACGATGCCGCTTCGAGGGTCCACCGCGACCGCCTCGTGCACGAACCGGCCCATGGCTTTCAACGGAACCGGAGCAACCTGGCGGTTGGCTGAGGCCGGGACCTCGAAGATGTACCCATGCTCCTCGCGCCAGCCCGCCCTGCGTCCCGCGACGCTTTCCTCGCACGTAAGCCACGACCCCCACGGCGTCGGCCCTCCAGCGCAATTCACGATCGTTCCGCCGAGGCTGATGAAATCGCGGACCAGTTCAGGCGTTCCGTCGGCCGTGACGCGGATCTCGAGCGTGCTGACTGCGCCTCCCGCCCTGCCGTCGTACGCCAGTGCTGGATTGCCCTTCACGCGCGAAGAAGCCGGCGGGTCGCGGTTTTCGTGATTGCGAAGAAGGCGAATGTTGCCGTTAGGCATCGGGAAGGCAGCCATCCCGTCGAAAGCGCCCGGCGTCGGCGTTCCGTCGGTCATCGGCTGGCCGTTGCGGCTGAGCACCCGGTACGAGAATCCCTCGGGCAGGAGCAGCTCCGGCCCTCCGGTGACGAGCGGGCCGTAGCTACCCGCTCCCACCCGGGCCCACCGCACGGCGCTCAACGGGGACGAGGTGCCCTGTGCTGCGCCGAGCGCGCCGCGGGAACGTGCGATCAGGCCCGTGAGCGATGGAGCCAGCGCAATCGCACCGGCGGCCCCCGCAGCCCTCCGCATGAACGTGCGGCGATTGTGTACCTCTTCAGGCATCATCCTCTCCCGTGGACATGTTGCCGGTTTCGGTTCCGGAGGATACGGTCTGGTATCGTATTCCGGAATCAGATCTCGATCCGGCGTATCCGCATCCTGCTCTTCAGCCCGGTCTCTGCATGGACTTCAGCGGTGGGGGTGAGTCATGACCCTGACGCTTCGCAATCTCGTCGCAACCAGCGCCCCGCGCGCCACTCTCTTCATTCGTCTCATGGTGGGAGCCGTCTTTCTTTCGGAGGGCACCCAGAAGTTCCTGTTTCCAGAGGCTCTTGGAATCGGCCGGTTCACAGAAATCGGTATCGCCGCGCCACACATCACGGCACCGTTTGTGGGAGTGGTCGAGATCCTCTGCGGGGGGCTTGTTCTTGCTGGCCTTCTCACGCGTCTGGCGGTTGTTCCACTGATCACCATCATGCTGGTCGCGCTGGCTACTACGAAACTGCCCTTGCTCGCGACCCAAGGATTCTGGGTGATGGCGCATGAAGCTCGTACGGATTGGTCCATGCTGCTGGGGTCGGTCTTTCTCCTTCTAGTGGGCGCTGGTCTGTGGTCCGTAGATCGCCGGCTGCTCGCCAGAGAACCAGGAGGTCGGTGACGAGCCTTAAGCGGATCATCACCACACGCCACCGCCCGGTGGGACTCGCGCCGACGTGACTCCTTCGTGCGAATCCTGGTGTAGTCGACGACACTCGATTCGTCCCAGAGGCGCCCCAGTTAAAGTCCCGCCCTACCCGAACGCTACGAAAAGCACTTTAACCACAGAGAACGCAGAGAACACAGAAGCACGTCCGACGGCGCTCGGCAGCAGTCGTGAACGCGATTGACGTATTGGAGTTGACCCGGTTTCGTGGACACCTCACCGTAAGTAATACGGAGGTGTCT
>CAZSNV010000127.1:0-13096 GCA_964608035.1 uncultured Gemmatimonadaceae bacterium
CTGGATGAGCTGTTCGCTTTCCGTGTCGAGGTTGCTCGTCGCCTCGTCGAGGATCAGGATCTGCGGCCTGGCGACAATGGCGCGCGCAATGGCCAGGCGCTGCTGCTGGCCCCCGGACAGCTTCACGCCCCGTTCACCGATGAATGTGTCGTAGGTCTCGGGGAGTCGCTCGATGAACTCGTGTGCGTTCGCGCGGCGCGCCGCATCCTCCACTTCGGCCTCGGTCGCGTCGTGACGTCCGTACGCGATGTTGTCGCGCACGGAACCGTCGAAGAGAAAGACATCCTGCTGCACAATCGCGAGCAGGTCGCGATAGGATCGGAGCTTGAATTCACGGATGTCCCTGCCATTTAACAGGATTCGCCCCCGCGTCGGGTCATGGAACCGCGCCACCAGGTCGGTGACCGTGGTCTTGCCGGCGCCGCTGCGTCCTACGAGCGCAACGACGGAACCGCCCGGGACTACGACGTTGAAGTCACGCACCACCGGCTGCCCCTCCCGGTATTCGAACTCGACATCCTCGAATCGTACCTCGTCGACCGTCTTCGGCGCGTCCACCGCATCCGGCCGGTCCGGCTTGTCGTTTTCCATCGCCAGGACTTCAAAGACCCGCTCCATCGCCGCCAACGACCGCTGCAGTTCGGAGAACGAATTCACGATCGACCACACCGGAGTCAGGAGCAGGAACGTGAACCACTGGAACGCCATGATGTCGCCGATCGTGGCTCGGCCCGCGAGGTGCAGGTGACCGCCATACCAGACGATCACGACGTTCACGACGCCTAACAGCAGGCCCCACGAGGTCCAGAGGAGCATTTCCCGGCGATGGGCGAACAGCTCCTTCCGCAGCACGGAGTGGCGGCCACCGAGGTACTCGGCCAGTTCGCGCACTTCGCGCCCAAAGGCGCGAACCACCCTGATGCCCGAAAACGTCTCCCCGACGCGCCCGTCGATTCCCTCCACATCCTTGCGCACCGAGCGGTAGACGGGCCTGACCCGGCGAGCCGATGCGAAGCTGATCAGCATCGCCCCGGGAATGATGGCCATCGCCATAAGCGCCAACCGCCAGTTGAGCGACAGGAGGATCCCGATCGCGACCAGCAGCCGGATCACCGCGATCGATGGTGAGATCACCGCCATCTGCAGCAGCCCGGTCGTGGTATCCACGTCGCCGGTCAGGCGCGACAGGATCCCGCCGATCTTCATGTCCCACAGGTTCGGGAGCGGAAGGTGCAAGAGCCGGTTGAACAGGGCACGCCGCAACGACAGCATCACCCGCACGTTCAACAGCCGCTGCCGATAATCCTTCAACACCTGCAGCAGGTTCGACAGGACGATCACGGCGAGGAAGGTTCCGCCGATGATGTTGAGCCGCGTCACGCGGCCCGGCGCGTCGAGGGCGGGATTCAGCAGCACCCGGTCGATGATGTGCCGCATGAAGAGCGGCTCCACCAGCTGCATACCCGCGGCAGCCACGGCGAGGAGGAACACCAGGGCCACCCGATATCGATGCGGCCGCAGCCAGCGGAGGTACTCCCGCACGAACTGCCGGCGCTTGCCGCGGCGGTCGGCCGCGCCACCGTCGCCATCGGTGCCGGACTTTCCGATTCGCGCGGCATCGGTCAGCTCGTCCAGCCGTCGGTGGCGGTAGTCCTCGACGAACTCCCGATACCGTTGGCGGGAAGTGTGCGGCCGCTTGAGGGGAAGATCCGCCATGAACAGCTCTGGGCGAGCGATGAGAGGGTGGCGTCAGGGACGCCGGAGGAAGCTATCATCTCCGTCAGGCTCTGTTCACGGGGGGACTTCGCCGCCCACCCCGTTGACGACGCCGTTCCCGGCTCCGAAGCAGGTACCGTTCCCGAGGACGCGGAGACCGTCGTGAATCGTGAGTAGACGGGGTCCGGTTCGGCCCGGAGGCGCAGCAGACCATCCTTGTCGTCACCCGGTAGTCCCTGAGGCCGTGGCGGCTGAGGAACCCGCGCATAACCTTCCGTTGTGCGCCCGAACTCCATCCTCGCCCTTGCCGCGCTCGGCTCTGCGCTGACCGGAACCCTGTTCCTGGCCCGTCGCGGCACCGGGGGCCCAGCGTCCTTGCTGGCAGCATCGACAGCCACCACTCAGGGTTTTCGCCGCTTCGTCTGGGAGCCTAACGTTCCGTACGACGGCAAGTTCACATTCGCGCGCATCAGTTACACCGTGTACGGCCAGAGCGGCTGGGAGTACGACTACCCCGCCATGGAGCGGCACCTGATGACGATGCTCGAGGAGATCACCGAGCTCCATCCGCATCGAACCGGGAGCAATATCCACGCGCTCGACGATCCGGAACTGCTCAGGTATCCCATCGCGTATCTGTCCGAGCCGGGGTACTGGCACATGAGTGAAAGCGAAGTCCTCGGCCTGCGGACCTACCTCGCCAAAGGCGGGTTCCTGATCGTCGACGATTTCATGCAGAACGAGTGGTACAACTTCGAGCGCGAGATCCTGCGCGTGCTGCCTGGCGCCAACATCGAACACCTGAAGGTCACTCACCCGGTCTTCGATTCGTTCTTCAAGATCGACTCGCTCGACATGCCCTACCCGAACCGCGAGTGGCTGCGCGCCGAGTTCCTGGGCATTCACGAGGACAACGATCCGTCCAAACGCCTGATGGTCGTCATCAACTACAACAACGACATCGGCGATTACATGGAGTGGTCGGACCAGAACTTCTGGCCGGTCAACGTCACGAATGACGCGTACAAATTCGCGATCAACTACATCGTGTACGGGATGACGCATTAGGGACGGGAGACGGGTGACGGGCGACGGGAGAAACACCCCGCCTCTTACATCCGTTTTGTCTATACCGATGTCCTACCGAACTTCCTCCCTGACTGCGCTGCTGCTTGCTCTCGCGACGGCCGGCTGCGACAACCTCCGCCGGGTCGCGGAGGGGTTGCTGGACAGCCGTCCGCCCAGGCAGCGCTACGTCGACGCGTTGCGCAGCGCGGGGCTCGGGACCACGGCGCTCGCGGTCGACTGGGTCACCGCCGGAGACCGTGCTCTTCGCGAGGCCCCGTTGGTCAACTCGCCTCACGACGAGCAGGGCTATCTCGCACCAGGGGAACCGGTGGCGATCGCGCTTCGGGTGCGCGTCAGGCGCGGCCAGGAGGTCACGCTCGAGATGGACCTTCCCGGCGATAACACCACGACCCTGTTCCTCGACGCCTGGGCCATCGACGGCGATTCAACCAGGGCGCTCGATCACCTGTCCGCGGCCGATTCGGGAGTTCGTCTCATTCGCGTAACGCCGCGGCGCGATGGAGAAGTGATCGTGCGCGCCCAGCCCGAGCTGCTCCGCGGTGGCCGGTTTCGCGCATCGCTTCGCCTTGCGCCGACACTGGCCTTCCCGGTCAAGCCGGGCACCGAGCGCGATATCGGCAGCAAGTTCGGCGCCGCCAGAGATGCGGGTGCGCGCAGTCATCATGGCATCGACATCTTCGCCAAGCGCGGAACGCCGGTGGTCGCCGCCGCGGCCGGAGTCGTGAACCGCGTCAACGAAACCAACATCGGCGGCAAGGTGGTGTGGCTGCGCGATGTCTTCGGCAACTCGCTGTATTACGCTCACCTCGACAGCCAGGCCGTCTCGTCAG
Source organism: uncultured Gemmatimonadaceae bacterium (assembly GCA_964608035.1). Taxonomy (GTDB): domain Bacteria; phylum Gemmatimonadota; class Gemmatimonadetes; order Gemmatimonadales; family Gemmatimonadaceae; genus JABWBJ01. Next base: position 3,636 of record CAZSNV010000127.1, read on the forward strand.
GCATGCGCGTCAATGTCGGCGATACGCTGGGCTTCGTGGGCAACACCGGGAACGCGCGGACCACGCCACCCCACCTGCACTTCGGCGTGTATCGCCGCGGTGAGGGGCCCGTTGATCCGTACTGGTTCGTCTATCGTCCTCGCGGGACCCTGCCTCGACTCGTCGCCGACACCACCAGGCTGGGGCGTTGGATTCGCCTCGCCAGCGCGCGCGCGTCGCTCCTGGCTGCGCCAAGCGCTGGCTCCGACACCGTTGGGCTGCTCGCGCGACACGCGGCCATGCGAGTCCTCTCCGCCGCAGGCGAGTATTACCGGGTCCGAATGCCGGACGGAGTGACCGGCTTCGTGAGTGCGCGCTTGACCGAATCCGCCGATCGCCCAATCGCAACCGTTGCGGCGGGCGAAATGATTCTCGCGCGACCCGCTGTCACGCACAGCCCCGCGGACATCGTGGTCGTGGTGCAAGAAGGCGAGAGGGTCGGCGTACTCGGACGCTTTGGCGACTTTGCCCTCGTCCGCTCCAGTCGCGGAGTCTCCGGCTGGGTCCTGCAGCAATAGCCGGCAGAGCGTGTGGTCGTGAAAACACAAAACGCCGGCGAGCGATGTCGCTGCCGGCGCTTTGTGAAGTGGAGGCGCGGGGATTCGAACCCCGGTCCGAGACTGGATCGACCACAGCATCTACGTGCGTATCTCATCGTTCAGTGTCTCCGTGAACTGGCCGATAAGCCGCCGATTCCCGGACAAGCCTTCTGAACTTTCGCCCGACGCCGGAAGGCGCAGCGCCGGACTATCCCGATATTGCGATACCCACGACAACGCCTCGGGCAGGCTTCATCATGGGCAGGTGCTGTAACAGCGTCAGAGACGCGAGTTACGCAGCCAGTGCCAGGTTGTTGTTGGCAGTTGAAATTTTCCCGAGGGTTTTACCAGGGCTCAGGAGGCCTGGGCACGCAGCCACAGCTTCACCGACCCCGTCGAAGCCAAGTCGCCCCCGTAGGTCTGATTGAAACGTAGTGGGTTTGGCCCCTACGTCAACGAGTTCAGGACGTGCGAATCAACATGAAGTCACGAGCGGAATGACGCCAAATACAAAGACTTGGACCACGCCTTTGAAGCAGTGTGTTCGCTCGGTTGCGGGGCTTTGCTATGGCGGCATTCTCGCCTGCGGTCCGGCAGACTCCGGGCGTTACCGCCCAACCTCGGTTTTGAAGATCTCGACAACTATCCACAGCCGGCTTGTGGAGAATTCGGTCGCGGTCACGAGTGTGAGTCAGCCCGGCATCATTTTCGGACTGAACGACTCGGGTCACGATGCGCTGATATTTGCGTACGACTCCACCGGCACGGGCCGCGGTGTGTGGAAAGTCATGGGGGCCCGGAACCTCGATTGGGAGGCAGCGGCGCTCGGTCCCTGTACGCCCAACGAGAACGGGCGTGCCTGCCTCTACATTGGCGACGTCGGTGATAACGACGCCAGAAAGTCCCGTGTCACGATCTATCGAGTGAAGGAGCCAGACGTACCGGCGTCCATTCCCGATTCCCTGGTCCCGGTCCTTGTCATCGATCGCCTCGACATCAGGTATTCCGACCATCCCCACGACGTCGAAGCGATGTACGTCAGTCGCGATGGTTCACTGTTCCTGATCACGAAGCGGCGCCTCTTGGACGCGGCGCGCCGTCCTCGTCCGGCGCTGATCTTCCGCGTTCCGGCGTCGCACTGGGACTCGTCAGGCATCGTTACCGCGGCGCTCGTCGACAGCTTGCCAATTGTCCCCGGGAAGGCTGAGGCGAGACAGGTGGTCGACGCCGCGCTGTCGCCTGATGGAAAGCTCCTCGCCGTGCGGACGTATGCCGAGGTCTACGTGTTCGCGATCGACTCCGCCACAGGGCTTCCGGCGACGAACGTCGCGCCGACCTTCTGCACGATCGTGGGCCTCGACGAGAAGCAGGGCGAGGGCATCGGCTGGTGGTGGGACGGTCGACGACTCCTCCTAACGAGTGAGGGGAAGAACTCGGCGATGTACGTCGTCGCATGCCCACTCCCTGAGTCGTAAGACGACGCTGCGCTTCGTCCCCGGAAATAGGGTCAGTCAGACCCCCAAATGGTCTTTGTCATTGCGGGAATTCAGGGTGCCACCGTATGATGGTCCCTCGTCGTGCCCCGTTTCGGCACATTCTGCACCGTCGGGTTGTTTTCCACTGCGGGAGGAAGGATGCGCTACTTCGTCCTTGCAAGTGCTCTCGCTCTGACTGCCTGTTCAGCCGACGCCCCAACTGAACCCATTCTCCCACGGGTTCCGACGAACCCGCTGGTTTCGCTCCTCGCCGACGAGGGCGCTACCTACGCGATGACGCGACTCGGCAATGACGAAACATCGCCGTTCCTGTTCAACGAATCGCTTTGCGACGGCTTGCTGTACCGGACGGAGATAGTCGATAGCCTGTTCTTTCCGGGTGATGGCACCTTTCGCCGGGTGTACCGCGGCTTCAGCCTGCAATGGCGCACGATAGGTGTAAGCGAACCCCAGCAGATGAATGGGTACTCCAGCGTCGAGTTGAAGGGGAAAGTGCAAGGCGAGGGAGACGTCCTGCGGCTCGTAGTGGAAGAGAGTCGCCAACACAATGAGCCCTTCGCGCCGACCACGATGCGGAACCCGAGCGCCATCGCTTTCGCGATCAACGGAGCGACGCTCTCCAAGCCCGAGACGTTCAGCACGAGCTGCAACGGTCAGCGCGACCCGACTACCGCGTTCTTTGAACGAATTAGCGAGTAGATGGCGGGTCGCAAGAAAAGAGTAACCAGCAAGACCACGCCAGCGACCGCCAAACCGCCGCGTACTGAGGTCACCACCGTCACGGGCTCCCGCAGTACACGGGAGCCCGTCGATCTTTCCAAAGCGCTGCTGAGTGCCTGGCGAGTGAACGAGCGCATCAACCAGGAGCTGTTGCGGCTTGTTGCCCCGCACATCTGGCGGGCGTTCCCGGGCTCCTCGAAGCGGCGCAACATCGCCACGAGCTTCGCGCACATCCATAACGTGCGCTGCATGCGGATCAAGATGAGTCACAGCAGTGTTGCCGTGCCTGAGCGGCTTGACCGCGCCGAGATCACGCCGGACGACGCCCGGAAGGCGTTGGCGGGAAGCGCCGATGCCATGGCGGCATTGATCCGGTTGGGACTGGAATCCGGCGGCCACGTGCCTAACTATAGGCCCGACGTCGTAGCGATGGTCTGCGGCGCGATGGTCCACGAAGCGCACCACCGCGGCCAGATCTCCCACTGGTGCCGGGAGCTCGGCGTCCCCATTACAGCGGAGCAGTCGCTGATGCTGTGGGAGTGGGACAAGATCCACAAAACCGTGAATCGTGATTGAGGAAGCGGTGCCGAGTCACTAGTCACGACTGTTGATTCGCGTCGCCGCCGCGGCCGCGCCGAATCCGTTGTCGATATTCACCACCGTGACACCGGCAGCGCACGAATTGAGCATGGTGAACAGCGCCGCGAGGCCGCCCAGGCTCGCACCGTAACCAACGCTCGTCGGGACGGCGATAACGGGGCACGCGACCAGTCCTCCGACGACCGATGGCAGCGCCCCATCCATTCCCGCAACGACGATGACCACACCAGCCCTGGTCAGTGCGTCTCCCTGCGCCAGCAGACGGTGAATGCCGGCGACACCCACGTCATTCAACCGCGCCACGCTGTTCCCCATGGCCAAGGCGCTTTCCGCGGCTTCCTCCGCCACCGGTAGGTCGCTCGTCCCTGCGGTAACGATCAGTACGGTTCCCCGGCTGGTGACTGCCTGCGCAGTTCCGATGCGCACTGTGCGTCCCAGCTCGCTGATCACCGCCTCCGAAAACCGCTCGAGGAGTGCCTGACGAGTCGCAACGTCGGTGCGGGTCACGAGCGCCGACCGCCCGTGCTCCATGATCCGTTCGGTGATCGCCACCACCTGCTGCGGATTCTTCCCTTCCCCGTACACGACCTCGGGGTAGCCCTGCCTCAGCGCGCGGTGGTGATCGATGGTCGCGAAGTCCAGCGACTCGAACGGCGCCATCGAGAGCTGCCGAACCGCGTCCTCGGGTTTGAGCTCACCCAAGGATACCTGCTGCAGAAGCGCAAGTACTCGTGCGCGATTCACGTTTCTCGTCTGTTCAGAGCGGCTGTGAAGACTTTAACACGGAGGTCACGGTGGTCACGGAGGCTGTCCTATGGATTCCGACCACGACTCGGACTGGGATCCTGAGTGACGACAACGTGACGATGCTTGAGTACATGGATCGGCGTGGAAAACGAGCAAGTCACAGGCGAGATCATCCAGGCTTCAATGCGAGTTCATTCCGTCCTCGGGCCGGGACTTCTCGAGAGCGCATACCGCATTTGCGTTGCTCACATACTTACCCGACGAGGGTTAGTTGTGCGGACCGAAGTGCCAGTTGCAGTTGAGTTTGATGGCTTGGTGATCGAAACGGGACTTCGAATTGACTTGCTGGTCGAGGAGAGTGTCGTTGCAGAACTGAAAACGGTCAGGAGATTATCCCCGGTTCACCACGCCCAACTGTTGTCCTATTTGAAGCTGAGTAAGAAGCGGACAGGCCTTCTCATAAACTTCCATGTGGCTCGACTTCGAGACGGTATCAAGCGCATTGCGAATTGACTCCGTTAGCCTCGCTCGCCTCCGTGACCTCCGTGCACTCCGTGTTAAAGTCTTTTAGGGAGCCATCAGCTCGCGAGGAGTTCAATCGAAGTGCGCTCTGACTGACGCTGCAGGTAGTCAGTAAAGATCCCTTCGACCTCGCTGAGCTCATTGACCGCATGCAGGCGCCGGCGGAGGTCAGCCGATTCCGGCAGCCCCTTCACATACCAGCCGAGGTGTTTGCGGAACTCGATGGCCGCGCCGCGAGGATCGTGCTCGTAGTCGGCCGCCAGCCGCGCATGCTTGAGCGCGACCGCGAACCGCTCCTCCACCGGCGGAGTCGGTGGCACCGCGCGTCCTTCGAGCATGGCCTGGACCTGATTGAAGATCCACGGCTGCCCGAACGAACCGCGTGCGATCATGATCGCGTCGCAGCCCGTCAGGCGCTGCATCCGCACCGCGTCCTCGGCCGTCTTGATGTCGCCGTTCCCGATGACCGGGATGCTCAGCGCCTGTTTCACCGCCGCGATCTCGTCCCACGAGGCCGCGCCCGTGAACATCTGCGTACGCGTTCGCGGATGGAGCGTGAGAGCGCGCGCGCCTGCATCCTGGCATCGCAACGCAATGCCCACCGGATCGCGCTTCTCCTCGTTCCAGCCACTCCGGATCTTGACCGTCACCGGCAGGTGCGTGCCTGACGAGACGGCGCCAATAACCTTGTGGACCAGGTCGAGATCCTTCAGGCACCCGGAACCACCGTTCCGCTTCACGACCTTCTTGACCGGACAGCCGAAGTTGATATCGATGAAATCCGGCTGGAAGACATCAGTCACGAGACGCGCCGCGTCGTGCATCGCGTCAGGCTCGGCGCCGAAGATCTGCACCCCGATCGTGCGCTCGTCAGGCCCGAAGCGCAGCTTGTCCAGCGTGGCCGCGTTCTCGCGGCGGATCCCCTCGGCCGACAGGAACTCGGTGACGACGACATCCGCGCCCCATTCCCGGCAAATGCGCCGAAACGGAGACTCCGACACCCCCGCCATCGGGGCGAGGATGACCGGGATATCATGGCCGACCGGGTAGGGAAACTTCATGCGCGAAACCTAACCACCGGAGCGCCACGTGACAGCTTTGGCAATCGGTATGCTGCTGTCGCGCAAGGATTTGACAGCTCTTTAGCGGACCGGCTAAGTTCCGCCCGCTGAGGAGGAGGTCTCGTTCGCGCGGCCGGAATTGTTCGGCATCCGCTCTCCCGTCACCCGTCCCCCGTCTCCCGTCCGCTTCTATGCAGCTCCGCGAGTTCTTCACCGAAGACGCCATTCAGCTCGAGCTGAAGGGCGAGTCGAAGGACGACATCCTCAAGGAGCTGATTGGATTGCTCGGACTGGACGAGAGGAACCAGGCGACGCTCTTCAAGATGCTGAAGCGGCGGGAGAACCTCGGCTCGACGGGCATCGGGCGGCAGATCGCGATTCCGCATTGCCGGTCGCTGGTGGTGAGCAAGTTGCGGGTCGCCTTCGGACGGAAGCGAACCGGCGTGGACTTCAAGGCGATCGATGAGAAGCCGGTCAGGTTCTTCTTCCTGATCGTCGCACCGCCGCTGGAGGTTTCGAACCAGTACCTCCCCGTGTTAGGCAAGATCGCCCAGTTCAGCAAGGAGCCGGACGTGCCGGATCGGCTGTTGGGGATCGCGGAGCCGCAGCAGTTCCTGGCGTTGCTCGAGGAGAAGGGCGTGTAGTCGGTACGCGGCCCATCGATCATGGCTGCCAGACGTTCGACGAAACCACTCTCACCCGCACGCGCGCGTCCGCCGGCAACGGTCGACGATTTCTTTGCGCAGCTCTCGCATCCACTGAAGGGCGCGCTCGATGCCCTGCGCAAAACCATACTCGGCGCGAGCAACGAGATCGGCCAGGCCGTGAAGTGGAATGCGCCGAGCTTTTTCGTCGGGTCAGATCAGTTCTTTGCCACGGCGAACATTCACGGTCGTGGCAAGAAGGATGAAACAGTCCTGCTTGTTCTTCACCGCGGAGTCAAGGCGAAGAAAGGACGGGTTGCGATTGACGATCCGGATGGTCTGCTCGAATGGCTCTCTCCGGACCGCGCTGCCGTTCGCTTTCAGAGCGTCAGGGAGGTTCGGAAAAAGGCGCCAGCGTTACAGGCTGTGATTCGAAGCTGGATCAGGCAACTGGAGACCTGAGCGCTCAATCCGGCGGACGGCGCTCGAGGTCAGTGCCCAGCCGAGCCAGCCGCAGTCGGATTTCCTGCACCCGTGGCTGAAGTTCAGGATCGGCGTTCTTCCATTGATCCACGAACCGCTGGTAGTAGCTCGCTGCCTGCGCCCTATTTCCCTTCGCTTCGTGCAGTTCGCCAAGTCGTCGCAGGATGCGCGCGAGCTCCCAGCCATCGCGGTCCCACCGCACCGCGTCGGGAGTGTTCAGGAAGTGCTCGTAGGCCGCGATCGTCGAGTCCGGCATCTCCGCTCGATCGAATGCCAGACCGATTTCCGGGTCCAGGCAGGTCTGGCATGCGTTCCGTGCACCATCGGGCCGAAGATCGGACGCGCGGAACAGATCAATGGCCTCGCGATAGCGCCCTTCGGCGAGTGCGATCCTCGCCTGCGCGAGCTGCCGGTTGAACTCCTGGAGGCGACGCGTGACCGTGTCGTTCAGGACTGCATCGCGTTCACGCTCCAAGGTGCGCGCCCGATCGGTCTTCCCGGCCGCGGCGAACAGCTGAATGAGCAGCGGATACGGCCGTGCGCCCTGGGGCATTGATGCCAGCGGAACCACGCGGAGCGCTCGTTCAAGCCGAAGCGCCATAACGTCGGGCTTGTCCAGGAACCAGACGTCCTGCTGGGCAGACTCCAATGAGTCCACCAGGACGTTCTCCGGCGTCACCGTCTCGGCTCTCTCCGAGCGGTGCGTCCGGCGCACGCGCGCCGCTTCCGACAGTCTGCCCTGTCTACGACGGACATCGGCCAGTGCCGACGCAGAGCCATTCCGTATGAACGGCAGCGTGTCCTGCCGTCCTCGATTCACCATCGCCGCGAATGAATCGATCTGCCCTTCTGCATACGCAATGAGCACGTGCCCCTGCAAAACTCGTGGATGCGAGGGAAAGAGCCGCTGGGCGCGCGCCACGCTTGCCTTCGCGGCATCGATCTTTCCCTGGCTGAGCTGTGAGAAAATGACGTTGAATGGCGCGAACTGAGCGGTGGAGTCGACTTCGATCCGCCTGAGAAAGAGCGATTCAGCGCGCGCGAACTCACGTCGACCGTCCAAATTCTGCGCCAGATTCTGCAGTGAAGGTCCGTCGTCCGGATAGCGTCGGAGGAGGGCCTCGTAGGCTTCGATCGCCTTGCCTCGGTCCGGGCTCGGTCCGCTGGCGAAGTATCCCGCGGTGGCCAGAAGCCGTTCACGTTCCGTCATGCGATCGCGCAGCAGATACGCCTTCTCATAGGCTGACCGTCGTTCGGCCACGGTCCCAACGTTCGCGTTGCTCATCGCTGTACCAAGCTTGCGATACGCCATCCCGAACATGGAATCCAGCGCGATCGCTTCGTTGAGCAGTGTGACGGCCTTCCGGAAATTGAATTCCACGTCGTTGGCACGAACGCCCTCGGCAAACTTCTTCAGCGCATCGAGCGATGACGTCGTGACCTGAGCCAGCGGCGGATCGTTGCGCACGTCCTTCAGGGACTCGCCTATCTTCTCGCGCAACTTGCGGGAGAGCCGATCCGTCGCCGCAATCAGGTCGCTGGCGCCATCGACGGTTTCCTGCGCCGTCATGAGCGGCGCTCCCGTCCGCGGAACAATGAGTCGCACGCTGATCGCGTAGCCCGCCGACAGCGGCGCCACCGCGCCCGTGACAATCGCCTTGATGCCCTCCCGCTGCGCCAGGTCTCGTGCCAGCTCTGCGCTGAGCCCGGTGTCGGACGGCACGCGCATGCGCTCGAGTCCCGCGGCGATGGCACCCGGCGATACCACCGTCACCACACGCGATTCGCCCAGATTGGTCCGCATCGCCTCGGCCAGCACGCGGCTGAGCGCCGAATCCGAGGGCGGCGTCTGGAAGTCGGCAATGAGCAGCGCGTCCTTCGAGTCGAGCTTGCCGGATGCGATCAGTGAACCCGCCGGACCGATACCCATGGCACGCAGGATCATGAACCCGGACACCGCCAGCGCAAAGGCGACGACCGCCGCCACGCCGCCTAACGTCGTCCGCCGCCAACTCACGAGCGGGCTCGCCCTCACGGCCATCGTTGCGAACGCACCCGGTGCCCGGACGCTGCCACCGGGCGTTTGCGTTGGGGTTCCCTGGGCGCGGTACGTCGCACGCTGCACCCACGCGGTAAACAGGATGACCGGGAGGCCGAGCAGCATGACGAACACGGTGCCCGGCAACACCCAGTCCGGAAGGCCAAGGCCCGTCACAGCCGCCTGCGCCAGCAGTGTGACGAGAAGGAATGCTCCCGCCCACGTGAGCAGGGCCCGCTTGAGCATCACTTCTGCCTGAGCCGCCACCGATGGCATTGCCGCCGGCGTACCGCCGGCACTCAGCCTATCGAGGACCCTGGTGAGTTGCGACGCCTCCTGGGGACGGTCATCGGCGTCCTTGGCAAGGCACTGCATAACGAGCGACGCTACCGCCGTCGGTACCTGTGAATTGACCTCCAGCACGGGCACTGGTGCCTGGCTGATGTGCGCAGCCAGGACTTTATGCGTCGCCGTCCCCTCGAACGGCGGGCGTCCCGTCAGCAACTCATACGCCATGCATCCGAAGGCGTAGATGTCGGCCCGATGATCCACGTCCGGTTCGCCCGCAGCCT
>CAZSNV010000128.1:0-13061 GCA_964608035.1 uncultured Gemmatimonadaceae bacterium
GAACGCCGCACTACATGTCGCCCGAACAGGCGACGGCGGAGAAGGAGATCACGGCCCGGTCCGACGTCTACTCGCTGGGGTCGGTGCTGTACGAGATGCTGACCGGCAACCCGCCGCATGTGGGGTCGTCCGCGCAACAGATCATCATGCGCATCATCACCGACGCGCCCCGGCCAGTGACCGAGGTACGCAAGACGGTGCCGCCTAACGTTGCTGACGCGGTGGCGAAGGCGCTCGAAAAACTTCCGGCCGACCGATTCGACTCTGCCCGCGCCTTCGCCGAGGCCCTTGGCGATCGCGCGTTCACCACCTCCCGCGGCGCCATGGCGGCGACATACGCGGTTCGCGGTGGCCCAGGCGCGCGCTGGGTAGTACCAGGCGCACTCGCACTGGCTGGCATCGCGATCGTCCTCGGCGCGTTTGGCTGGCTGCGCCCGCGTGAGGCAGCGCCGGTGCGCGTGCTGCGGTATGTGGACGCGATGATCGGTGACAGCCTGCTGATCACCCCCCGACGCGACCTGGCGATTTCACCCGACGGCAACCGAATCGTCTACGTCACCGGCACGTTAGCGACTGGCATTCGGTTGGCCGTTCGTGAACGGGATCAACTGCAGGCCACACCGCTCCCTGCAACCGAGAGAGCAACCAACCCGTTCTTCGCGCCCGACGGACGCCGCGTTGCCTTCTTCGTGCAGCGAGGTCCATCGATCTTCCTCCTGAAAACGGCCTCGATTGACGGCGGCCCGGCAGTCACCATCGCTGATCCTATCGGCTCGTTCAACGGTGCCTGGGGCGCCGACGGCTACATCTATATCCAGGTGCCCAACTCGCGGATTATTTCGCGCGTACACGAGGGAGGCGGATCCATCGCCTCCGTGACGACGCTGGACTCAGCGAAAGGAGAGACGCAGCACCGGGGCGCGAGACCCTTGGTCGACGGACGGCGGTTGATGTTCGTCGCTATCACGCGAGACAGCGGTCCTCAAGTTGCGATCACGGACCTTCCGTCGGGTACTCATCGACACGTTGGCGTGCGGGCGTCGCAGGCTTGGTATGCGTCGTCCGGGCACCTCGTCTACCTGACCGAACAGGGCGTGTTGATGGCGGTGCCGTTTGACGAGAAGCGCGTAACGGTGACCGGGGAGCCGCGGGTCATCCTTGAAGGATTCAACGCTGAAACGGCAGTCGACATCGATCTCTCGACGAGCGGCACTCTGGTCTATGTCGCAGGCGGTGAAGATGCCGGCCCGGACGAATTGGTCTGGGTCAAGCGCGACGGGAGTGTCATCCCAAGTCCTCCATGGACTGCCGACTTCGGCGATCTGGCGCTGTCGCCCGACGGACGTCAGTTGGTGGTGGGCATCAGGCAGCGGGGAATCGTCGAGCTGTGGGTCCGACAGATTGAAAGTGGATCGATGTCGAGGCTCACCTTTGCGACCGATGGCTCGAGCCAGGAGCCTGCCTGGACTCCCGACGGTTCATCGGTGGCCTTCACTCAGCGACGAGGGTCGGATGTCGGCGCGTATCAGCGTCGAGCGGACGGCAGTACGCCAGCCACTCGGCTTTTTACCTGGAATCGGCCCATCGAAGACCTGTCGTGGAGTCCGGACGGAAAGCAGCTCCTGCTCGAAGCCGACAGTGCGGGCAATCGCGATGTTTTCGCGCTCACGGTGGGAGTCGATAGCGTACCGAAGCCGCTGTTGTCGTCGTCGTTCAATGAAAATGACGCTGCCGTTTCGCCAGACGGTCGTTGGATCGCCTATGCCAGCAACGAGTCGGGCAGGCCTGAAGTCTACGTGCGCCCCTTCCTCGACCCCTCGGGATCGAGAGTCCAGGTCTCCAACAACGGCGGCAGTTCACCCGGATGGTCAAGGTCAGGCCGGGAACTCTTCTACGATCGACAGCGAGTGCCAGGCGCAGCAGTAGCATCAGCAACGGATTCATCGCGGGCGAGAGCTTTGATGTTTGCGGTCGATGTGCGACAGGGTCCCTCGTTTTCGCACGGGCCGCCGCGCGTGCTGTTTTCGCATGAGTGGGGTGCGATCAGCTACTGGGGCGTCACTCCGGATGCCGAGCGCTTCGTTCTCGTTCGGGGGGCGACCCGTCGGCTGGGCGGGCGGTCGCAGGTCGTGGTGGTCGAGAACTGGATCGAGGAATTGAAAGCGAAGGCGGTCAGGAAGTGATTCTCGAATGACGCCGGGCGCGAATCCGCGCGCGGTGGATAGACGTCCCTCTCGAGGTGCATGACCGGTGAGACTCAATCGCGTGATCCTTGGTGGACTAATTCTCGCCACGCCGACGTTCGCTCAGTCCAACGATCCGTACCCACCCATCCGCGCCGCCGAGGACGTGATCCGGGTCGGTTATCGCGAGTTCGCCACGCTGCCGGACATTGACGGCGTTGCCGCGCGCATGATGCTCCTCGTGCAAGAACCGGGCGCGCGGAACCTCTTCGTCAGCGACATGCGAGGTCCCTTGTATCGCATCAGCGCCGACGGGGGGACGGTGACGTTGTACGTGAACATCGACGACCCGCAGTGGAACATGGACGTGCAGTCGCAGGGCAGGGAGCGGGGTTTCCAGAGCTTTGCCTTCCACCCCCAGTTCAACCAGGCCGGCACGCCCGGCTTCGGAAAGTTCTTTACGTGGGCTGACGTGACCGACACACTGCCCATGCCCGACTACACTCCGACCGGCCAGGGCAACACACACGACACCGTCCTGCTCGAGTGGACCGCGAAGACGCCGGGTGCGGCGACGTACGACGGCGGCGCGCCGCGCGAACTCCTGCGGCTGCAGCAACCGTTCAGCAACCACAACGGCGGCCTGGTCGCCTTCAATCCGCTGGCGCGTCCCGGCCAACCCGATTTCGGGATGTTGTACGTCGGCAACGCCGATGGCGGGAGCGGTGGCGATCCGATGAACATGGCGCAAAACATGGAATCGCCATTCGGAAAGATTCTGCGGATCAATCCGTCAGGCAGCGACAGCCGGAACCGCAAGTATGGGATTCCTTCCGACAACCCGTTCGTCGCCAGTCGCGGTGTGCTGGGCGAGATCTGGGCGTTGGGCGTCCGCAACCCGCAACGCTTCGGGTGGGATCCGGCCAACGGACGGATGTACGTCGCCGACATCGGCCAGAACATCGTCGAAGAACTGAGCCCCGTCCCGAAAGGCGGGAACCTCGGCTGGAACGTCTGGGAAGCAAGTTTTCGTTACGCTGGCCGCGCCGGTGTCGACACGAGCGGTCGACGTGGCGATGGCAACATGACGTACCCGATCGCCGAGTACGATCACACCGATCCGGTGCTCTCCAATCGCGCAGCCGTCACTGGTGTCATCGTGTATCGCAGCGCCGCGATCCCGCAGCTCACGAACCGCATTCTGTTCGGCGACATGCCGAGCGGCGAGGTCTTACACGTCTCCGCCGATGACACGGCGGCATATGGACAGGACCATATCAGGCGAGTGCTGTTCAACGACAAAGGCGAGGCAAAGACCCTGCTGCAGCTAATTCGTGAGAAGAACGTGCAGCAGGGGAAACAAGCCGCGTCGCGCGCCGACTTGCGCTTCGGCACGGGCCCCGATGACCAGGTGTTCCTGCTGAACAAGGCGGATGGGGTCGTGAGGGTTCTCATGCGATCGACGGCCCAACGGGCTCCCTGATGCCCATGGACGGGTCGGGTGGAGGGCGCGACCTTTGCGCACTCTCCCTTGGCCTCCATCCCTCCTGTCATATCTGACCGACTCGCCGCCGCGCTGAAGGACCGCTACCGCATCGAGCGCGAGCTCGGCGCGGGCGGAATGGCGACCGTGTACCTGGCGCAGGACCTCAAGCACGACCGCAAGGTTGCGCTGAAGGTCCTGAAGCCTGAACTCGCCGCCGTGTTAGGCGCCGACCGGTTCGTGGTGGAGATCAAGACCACGGCGAGCATGAGCCATCCGCACATCCTGCCGCTCTTCGACTCCGGAACGGCGGACGGCTTCCTGTTCTACGTCATGCCCTTCATTGAAGGGGAGACGCTGCGGGGCAAGCTGAATCGGGAAACGCAGCTCGGCGTAGATGAGGCGGTGCGGATCGCGCGAGAGGTGGCTGACGCGCTGGATTACGCCCACCGCCGTGGCGTGATCCACCGCGACATCAAACCCGAGAACATCCTGTTGCACGACGGCCGCCCGATGGTCGCGGACTTCGGGATCGCGCTGGCCGTGAGCGCGGCAGCGGGCGGCCGGATGACGGAGACAGGGCTCTCGTTAGGCACACCGCACTACATGTCTCCGGAACAGGCGACCGCCGAGAAGGAGATCTCGGCGCGATCCGACGTCTACTCGCTGGCGTCGGTGCTCTACGAGATGCTCGCCGGCCAACCGCCGCACAGCGGCGGTTCCGCCCAGCAGGTCATCATGAAGATCATCACCGAGGCCGCAGCCCCGGTGACCCAGCTGCGCAGGTCCGTGCCGCCTAACGTGGCGGCAGCGGTTGCGAAGGCGCTCGAGAAACTCCCGGCCGACCGATTCGACAGCGCCCGGGCATTTGCCGAGGCTCTCGCCAATCCAGCATTCCTCGGCGGCGCAGCGGACGCCGCTTCAGGTCCCATCAAAGCGGCTCGTGGAGTCAATCGGGGACTCGTCGCACTCGCGGCGGCCCTCCTGGCCGTTGTCGCGTGGCAGTCAATGAAGTCCGGCGCGGTCTCCGGACCGAGCGCGTACGACGTGGGTCTCCCCGACACCGCCATGATGAACCTGTCGCTCGGTACGAGCTTCGCCGTCTCTCCTCGCGGTGACTTCGCCATCTACCAGCGGTGGGACGGTGGGGTTGGAGAGCTCTGGTTCCGCAGCCTTCGTGACGCGACAGTGCGGCGCCTCGATGCAACGAAGGCGGCCTTCTACCCGACCATCGCGCCCAACGGCGCGCGCTTCGCATTCATTCGCGATAGCAATCCAGAGAGCTCGGTGGAGGTGATGCCGGTCGCTGGTGGTGCCGCAACGGTCATTGCACGTAGCCGGAATCCCAACTCCATCGAATGGCTCCGCGACGGTCGGATCCTTCTCGTGGAGGGCGACGGCCTGAACTCGCGCCGGCTTGATCCCGACGGCGGGCCGTCGGTGGATCGCCGCATCGGATACTGCATCAACCCCTCTCTGCTGCCTGACGCGCAGGCCCTGCTCTGTGGGGGTGGCGGCAACAAACGCGCCTACGCGATCGACATCCGGGACACGGCCAGCTTCGCCGGTTGGTCGGGCGACGGATCGGATTCAGTCCAGGTCGCGGGCTCCGACTTCCGACTCATCGACGGGAAGTACCTGGTGTATGTCTCGAACGTCGGCGACCTCATGGCTTCGCGCGCGGATCCCGGTACGGGCCGGGTCGGCCGATCAGTGCGGATGGTGCCTGGCCTCAGGCGCACTGCATACAGCGGTGCGGGATCATACGCCGTCTCTGACAACGGGACGCTCGTGTATGCCAACGGACCTAACGCCGCGGTGGGGCATCTGGTACGTGCCAGCGAGCGAACGCTAGATACGCTCCCGGTTGGTCGCGCGGCGTTCCTCAACTTCGCACTGAGTCCCGATGGTCGGAGACTTGCGAGCGTAGTGGAGGTACTCGACGGCGAGGAGGTACGGATTTACGACCTCGTGGCCGGGGGATACGTCGTCTGGCTGCGCGGGCCATGGCTTCGACAGCCGGTCTGGAGCCCGCGTGGCGATCGACTGGCTGTCCACACCCGGGACTCGGTGTTCGTCGGTCCACCCGATGCGACGCGTCGGCCTGGCGTCCTTTTCGTCGCGGACATGTTCGAGGGATTGACCTGGCTACCCGACGGCCGGCTCATAGGAACCCTCTGGGGTGCAGACCTTGTGGCCGCGGCCCATGTCGACGCACAACCTGTGCGTTTCGACACGCTCGCGCTCCACGCCGCGCTGGGGCGACTCTCGCCGGGGGAGCGCTGGATCGCGTACAACTCGCGGGACTTCGATGCGCTCTGGCTCGAGCCACTCCCATCGGCCGGCAAGCGATTCCGCGTGGGAGGGGGGCCCGCCAAGGATGCCCAATGGATCTCCCCGTCGGCCTTCGTGACCGCTTCGCGCGAAGGCACCACGGGTTACGACCGCGTGACCATCGATGCCTCGTCCGATCCGCCCGGGATCACCCGGCGGCGCTGGATCGAGGCGCCGGAACGTATCGATATCCCCGCCGCTGCGTTCGCGCTGACGCCTGACGGGCGCGTCATCTTCAAGCAGGGGGCACGACTCGACGCGGCGCCATATCTGCGCGTGATTCCGAACTGGGTCGCCCAGATGAAGCGCGCCGTGGACGAGGCGAACAAGTGACCGATCTTGACGATTGATCACGACAGCCCCAAAGACACTGTGACCCCGCAGGACTTCGCTGGTCGCGCCGCACTCGTCACCGGTGCGTCGAGAGGGCTTGGCCGCGCCGTCGCGGCCAGGCTCCTTGAACGCGGTGCGGCGGTTGCTGTCAACGTGCGCGATGGCGCTCGCGCCGAGGCCACCGCGCGCGAGCTGGGTGGAAAGTGCGTCGCCATCGCTGGTGATCTAGAGGACGAAGGCGTGGCGGTGTCGCTTGTCGAGCGAACGGTCGCCGAGTTCGGGCGGCTGGACATCCTCATCAACAACGCGGCCCTCCCGTTCACGACCCGGTTCGAGAAGATCACGCCTGACGAGTGGCGTCGGGCGGTCGAGATCAACCTGACGGTGCCATTCCTCCTCACGCAGGCTGCGGTGCCGGCGATGAAGGCCCAGGGATACGGTCGCATCGTAAACATCTCCTCGACCGCCGGTCGCATGGTGAGCACACTCGGTGGCGCTCACTACACGGCGACCAAGACGGGCCTGCTCGGCTTGACTCGGGCATCGGCCAAAGAACTCGGCGTGTACGGTATCACGGTCAACGCGGTCTGTCCGGGCATGATCGACACCGAACTGACCCGCGAAAGCGCCAGCGACGAGCTCCTGGAGCGCATCGCGAAGACCTATCCGATTCCACGACTGGGCACTTCGCTCGAAGTGGCCGATGTGATCTGCTTTGCCGCGTCGGAAACCGCCGGCTATATCACCGGCGCAACGTTCGACATCAATGGTGGCGACCTCATGATGTGAGGAGTGATGAACGAGAACACGCGGGTCCTCTTGGCGTTAGGCGCCGCCCTCCTCGGCGGGATCCTCATTGCCGTAACGGGGAATGAGTCGTTGCTGCGCGCCGCCGACGCGATTGTGCCGATCGGCACGCTCTGGATCAACGCCATCCGGATGACCGTCATCCCGCTGGTCGTGTCGCTGCTGATCACCGGCGTGGCCGGCGCGGCGGACCTGCGCACCATCGGCCGGATGGGCGGACGCAGCCTGCTCACGTTCTTCGTCCTCCTCGTGGGCACCGCGATCGTCATCATGCCGATCGGTGTGTTGGCGTTCCGGATGCTGGGTCCTAACGCGGCGCGGCCTCCGCTTCCGCCGGGAGCGGCTGAGGCGGCCGGTCAGATCGCCGCCGAGGGAGCGACGCCCGGATTCGGGGCCTGGCTCACGTCGTTGATTCCCACCAATCCCGTCGCCGCCGCCGCCAACGGGGCGATGCTGCAGCTCATTCTCTTCACGCTCATTCTTGCGCTGGCAATCGCGAAGCTCGCGCCCGACGTTCGCGGTCCTCTGCTGGCATTCTTTCGCGGGCTGGCCGAGGCGATGCTGGTGATCGTGCGGTGGGTCGTAGCGCTGGCTCCGTTAGGCGTGTTCGCGCTGGTGTTGCCGCTGGCGGCGCGCGGTGGGGCAGGAGTCGCGGGAGCGGTCGGCTTCTACGTGCTGGTGTATTCGCTGGCGAGCATCCTGGTCATCCTCCTGCTCTATCCGGTGGTGATGGCGGCGGCCAAAGTGACATTGCGGCAGTTTGCCCGCGCCGTGCTGCCGGCGCAGTCAGTGGCGTTCGCGTCCTCGTCGTCGATCGCGTCACTGCCGGCGCTGGTGGAGGGCGCGGAGCGTGTCCTTGGTCTGCCACCGCGAGTCACCGGATTCGTCCTGCCGCTCTCAGTCTCGATATTCAAGATTGCGGCGCCGGTGTCGTGGACGATCGGCGCGCTCTTCATCGGTTGGTTCTACGGCATTCCGTTGAGTCTGGGCGCATTGGCGACCGTGGCGTTTGCATCAATTTTCCTCGCGTTTGCGGCGCCCGGCGTCCCTCGCGGTGCGTTCCTGATGCTGACACCGCTTTTTCTCGCCATCGGTCTCCCAGCCGAAGGCATCGGGATACTGATCGCCGTGGATGCGATTCCCGATCTCTTCGCCACGGTGCTCAACGTGACCGGTTATATGGCGTCGACCACGATCGTGGCGCGCCAGGTGTCGGCCGACCAGGAGTCCTAGCGGCGGTCGACCGTCCGCGGTAGAGTCTGCTGACTCGGTTTTGGCCCGGCTCATGACAGGAGCGTCCATGTCCAGCATCAACACAGGGAAGGTGATTGCGGGCGGTCTGCTCGCAGGGCTCGTTCAGAACATTCTGGATTTTGCGAACAACTATCTGGTTGTGGGCGAGGACTTCAAGGCAAACGCCACGCGACTGGGTCTCGATCCCGCGTCGATGGAAACGCCGGCGGGAATCGCTAGCTGGGTCGTGATAGACTTCCTCCTGGGAATTCTTATCGTCTGGACGTACGCGGCAATCCGCCCACGGTTCGGCGCGGGGCCCAAGACCGCGATTTACGCTGGACTCATTCCGTATCTCAGCATCAACATGATCCTGTTTGGATTGTCGCAAGGCGGGCTCATTCCCATGGCGTTGTATTTGAAGATGGCCGTGATCCAACTCATCATCGTGAGCGTTGCAGCGGTGGCCGGCGCGTGGGCTTATAAGGAGAGCTGATCCCGGTTTTGTTCCGTGACCGTGGCAGTGGGGAAAAAACCCGAACATCGCAGGGCCCAAACATCGCACGGCCCGAACATCGCAGGGCCCAGACATCGCACGGCCCGAACGTCGCAGGGCCCAGACATCGCACGGCCCGAGCATCGCACGGCCTGAAGCTGAATGAGTTCAGCGCAGTCTAGCAGTTCGCGCCGTTCGGTTTTTGCGCCGTTCGGGCTCTGCGATGTTTGGGTCCTGCGTCGTTCGGGCCCTGCGACCTTTGGCCCTTGCGACGTTCGGGCCCTGCGACGTTCGGGCCCTGCGACCTTTGGCCCTTGCGACGTTCGGGCCCTGCGACGTTCGGGCCCTGCGACGTTCGGGCCCTGCGAAATCACCGGGTGATTGGACCAGGGTTGAAGGTGAAGTAGTCGTACGCCGCGCGCGCGATCTGGGCGATGGTGCGCTCCTGCGCGGCGACATCGCGGGTCGATTCCTTCACGAACACCGCCACCACCAGGCGGCCGGCCCCGTCCGGCAGGTCGATGATTCCGACGTCGTTGGCAACGCCGATGCCTAACGACCCAGTCTTGTGCCGCACCGGCACCTCCGGCGGGAGCAGGCCCTTGAGGCGCGCCGCGCCGGTCTCGCAGCGGAGCATGATGTCGAGGAGCTGGGCGGTTCGTTCGGGGCCCAGCGCTTCGCCCCGCGAGATCTTCGCGAGCAGGCGCGCCATGCCTTCGGGCGTGGCCGTGTCGCGGCGGTCCTGGTAGAACGCGCTCCTGGCGGCTTGCCGATCGGCGGGCGTCACCAGGCGGTTGAGGGAGTCGAACGCCGCGATCGACCATCCTGTTTCGGGCCCGAGATTCTTCACTCCGACCACGTCAGCGATGAGCTGGATGGTGGGCCGGTCGACCGAGATTCCCTTGATCCCCAGCGCCGCCAACCGGGCATTCACCGCCGGTCCACCACCGGCAACTGTCAGCACCATGTCCGTGGCGCTGTTGTCGGAGATGAGAAGCATCAGCTCCAGCAGGTTGTGCACCGAGAGCGAGACACCTGGATCGTTGAAGAGTCCCGTGAGCGTTCCGCTGCCCGGATGAAGATCCGCGGGACGCACGGTGACCATTGAATCCAGGCGCACGGTCTTCGCTTGTACGCGCGTCAGCAGTTCAACGGCAATCGGCACCTTGAACGTGCTGGCCATCGGGAACGGCTCGGCGCCGTTGACGAACAGTTCGCGGCCGGTCTCGAGATGAATGATCCCCACGCCGACCTTGCCGCCGCTGATCGCGCTGAGTCGACCGATCTCCGATTCCAGTCGGCGCAGGTTGGGGTCGGGGTTCTGCGCGAACGCCGGCGCCGCGACACTCTGCACGAGAGCAAGCACCGCGAGGATTCGCCGTGCCAGTCGGAATGGATTCGAGAGTGAAGTCATGGAAACTCCGTCAGCGAAGGGGCGAAGCCAGGGCGGTGCCAGTGCGAGGGCAAAGATGCGGCGCCGGAGCGACCATTGGCGAGGGAGCCAACCTCGCGGCACGGCCCAGCGGTCAGCATCTTCACTGCCGTGACAAGTCCAACCGAACGACTGAGCGCAGCCCTCGCTGGTCGCTACCGCCTCGAGCGCCACCTCGGCGAAGGCGGCATGGCGGTGAGCGGACGCCTTCCCGGTTGACGCCAGGCATCGAGAAACTCTCCAGCGCCCGGGCCGACCGCTACCGCATGTGGGTGAGCCCGGGCGGGGCGGGACTTGAGACCAGCGCGGTAGCAAGGTATAGTAAATGATATCATTTGGTATGGAGGCCAGATGCCCACCGTGCAGATCAGTGCCCGGATAGATGCGCGTCTCAAGAAGGCGCTCGATGAGGTGTGCCGTTCCCGGGGTGTCGTCATGAACCACTTCATCCAGGAGGCGCTGTTGGATCGCCTGGAAGAGTTGGAGGATGTGGAGGACCTCAAGGCCATCCGGCACGAGCCGACTCGGCCGCTCGCCGAGGTGTTGGCCGAGCTGAAGCTCGATGGCTCGGCATAGCCTGGAGATCACTCGGACCGCCGAGAAGCAGCTTCGGAAGCTCCCAGCCGACGCCCGAAGGCGGGTGGCACGCGCCATGGTTGCCCTCGGCGACGACCCGTATCCACCGGGATCTCGAAAGCTGATGGGCCACGACGATGTCTTCCGGATCCGTGCCGGCGTTTATCGCCTCATCTACAGCGTTTCGGGAAGGAGGCTCGTGATCATCATTCTCAAGATCGGGCATCGAAAGGACGTGTACCGCTGACCTGTCCCCGGTCTGGCCGTGGACGGTGCTAGCTGCCTTCGCGAAAGCCGCGCGAAGACCCGAGTCACCCTAACGACGCGGACTCGCGCTGGTCCGCAGCCGCTGCCGCGCTTCGTCCGCCCAGTTGTGGCCGATGATGATCTGCGGCTGCTCGGCGGCCTGCAGAAGCAGAAGTTGTGTCCCGTTGGGCATGATGTCGTAGTTCGCGTGATAGGGACCACGCACGAATCCGTCGGAGAAGAGCGCCGCGCGCGACGTCACTGAGAACGCCGGCGCGATGCTCACGTTCGCGACCATGAATCGCTGGTTGTCCCGGTAGAAAATCCGGCGTCCGTCGCGGGACCACACCGGCTCCCGGCCACCGCCGACGGAGATCTGCACGCGCGCCGCCGGCCCGGGAAATGGCTGCACCACGACTTCGTCGCGTCCCGACTCGGTCGTGACGAACGCGACCCACTTCCCGTCGGGCGACACGCGCGCCTGTGTCTCGACGAACGCGGTGGTGGCAATCGGTTTCGGGGCGCTGTCCCCTCCCGCAACGCTGCGATACATCACGTCGGCGCCGGCGGTGTCGAGTTGATAAACGATGGACTGCCCGTCGGGCGTCATTACGGCCTCGAAGTAGTCTTCCCGGACGTCCTTGAGCAGCGGCCGCTCCGGCTCGCTCAGGTCGGCGGCGCGCCACCAGATCGACGAGCGACCCTCCCGCGACGTCCGCCACAACACGCGCTTCCCGTCGGGCGTCCACTCGGGACGCTCGTTCACGAATTCGCCGGCTGTGAGCCTGGTGGACGTTCGATTCGCGATGTCGTAGGTCCACACATCCCGGTTCGCCGACGCGAGTACCGTGAGCGCGATTTTCTTCGCGTCCGGCGAGAGCCGCGGATACAGGTACGATTGCACCTGCTCCATCACGAGCTGGACGTTCCCCCGCAGATCCGCCAGCACGATTTGCGTCGCGACCGTTCCGCCTTGTGTCACGAGCGTGCCCGTCGCGGAGAGCGCGGCCTGTGCAGTCCCCGTGACGGCATGCACTACGACGTCGGTGAGGAGTGGGACGGGCGATCCGGTCGCTCTCAATCGCTCGAAGTCGAACGGGATGCCAGTGACGACGCCCGCGGCCGTCACGTACACCAGGTGATCGCCCACGGCGCCGAGTGGGTGCGCGCCATCGAGATCGAGCGCTCGGCAATTTCCCCTGGTAAGCGATCCGGCCGCGACCTTGGCCGCTGCGCTTCCCGCCGTCGTCCACACCGAGAACAGGACCGTCTCGCCGTCGGGGAGCACGAATGGACTGCCCTCGAAGATCGCGCCCGGCGTGCCGGTGGGACAAAGCCTTCGTAGCGGACCGCCATTCTCGGAGAGGACGAGTACGCGACTCCCCTGGCTTCCGATCACGATCTCGCCGTGCCGGCTCCAGGTCCCGCCCTGATACGTGCCGCCGATGTCCGCCAGCTGGATGACGGCACCGGTCTCCAGGGACACCTTTTTCAGGTTCTGCCCAGCGACGAACGCGAGCCATTTGCTGTCCGGCGAGAAGAAGACCGCGTAGGCGTTCTCCGTGCCCGGGACTGGCTTGACGGCGGGATCGTGCACGGCGCGCACGAACAGCTGCGAGCCGCCGCCCGCTCCGATCGCTACGAATGCGACGAGCGATCCGTCAGAGGACATCGCGAGCGACGTCACCACCGTCGGCGGCAACTGGACGTCGCGCGGCAGCGTGATGGGGAATCGGACCGTTGTCCGCGCTGCCTCGGGACGGCGAGCGACCATCGACATGCGCCATCCGAACAGCGCGCTCACGATCGACATCGCCGCGAGCACGAGAACCAGTGGGTGGCGGAGTAGCGACTGCCAGCCGGGCAATTGGGTCGCGCCACCAGCGCGCGTCGTGACTCTCCGGCGCGACCCCGTCGGCGCGCGCCCCTGCAGCGCTT
>CAZSNV010000129.1:0-13046 GCA_964608035.1 uncultured Gemmatimonadaceae bacterium
CCTCCATCGTGCCGATACGATGTCCTGCCACGTTCAGCACGTCGTCCACGCGGCCGAGGATCCAGAAGTAGCCGTCCTCGTCGAGCTTGGCGCCGTCGCCGGGGAAGTACAGGTCAGGGCGACCGGGCCACTTGGTGAAGTACGTCGTGACATACCGCTCGTCGTCGCCCCAGATGGTGCGCAGCATCGAGGGCCACGGCCGGGTGAGCGCGAGGAGCCCGCCGCCCACCGGGATTTCCTTCCCCTGGGAATCCAGCAGCGCCGCGAAGTATCCGGGCAACGGGAGCGTCGCGCTCCCCGGTTTCGTCTCGGTGACGCCGGGAAGGGGCGAGATCACGATCGCGCCGGTCTCCGTCTGCCACCACGTATCGACGATTGGGCACCGGTTGTGGCCGATGTGTTCCTGGTACCACATCCACGCCTCGGGATTGATCGGCTCGCCCACGCTGCCTAACAAGCGCAGTCGCGACAGGTCGTGCCTGGCCGGATACCCATCGCCCCACTTCATGAACGCGCGTATCGCCGTGGGCGCCGTGTAGAAGATCGTGACGCCGTGGCGCTCGCAGATCTCCCAGAATCGGTCACGGTCAGGCCAGTCCGGGGCGCCTTCGTACATCACGCACGTCGCCCCATTGGCCAGCGGTCCGTAGACGACGTACGAATGGCCCGTCACCCACCCGATGTCGGCGGTGCACCAGAAGACGTCTGACTCGCGGAGGTCGAAGACGTCGTGGGTCGTCGCGGTGACGCCAGTGAGGTAGCCACCCGTCGTGTGCACGATCCCTTTCGGTTTTCCCGTCGTGCCTGACGTGTACAGGATGAACAGGACTTCCTCACTATCCATCGCGACGGGCTCGGAGTTCATGTTTGCGTGCTGCATGAGCTCGTGCCACCAGTGATCCCGCCCTTCCTTCATCGCGGCGATGGAGTCGTCGCCATCCTGGCCGGCACGCCTCTGCACCACGACCACGCTCTTGAC
This sequence comes from uncultured Gemmatimonadaceae bacterium, assembly GCA_964608035.1. Lineage (GTDB taxonomy): Bacteria > Gemmatimonadota > Gemmatimonadetes > Gemmatimonadales > Gemmatimonadaceae > JABWBJ01. Next base: position 980 of record CAZSNV010000129.1, read on the forward strand.
TGACGCCACGCCTTCGAGTGCCAGGTCAGTGTTGCGCTTGAGCGGAACCATCTGGCCCCGTCGATAGCCACCGTCGGCCGTGATCACGACCTTTGCTTCCGCGTCGTTCATGCGATCCCGCAACGACTCGGGCGAGAAGCCACCGAACACCACGGAATGAATGGCGCCGGTGCGCGCGCAGGCGAGCATCGCGATCGCTGCCTCGGGAATCATCGGCAGGTAGATGCCGACGCGGTCGCCTTTCCCAACCCCGAGCTGCTTCAGGACGTTCGCGAACTTCCGGACCTCGCAATACAGGTCCCAATAGGTCAGGGTGCGCCGATCGCCGGGCTCACCCTCCCAGATGAGCGCCGCCTTGTTCCGGCGCGCCGAATCGATGTGCCGGTCGAGGCAGTTCTGCGAAACGTTCAGTTGTCCGCCAAGGAACCACTTCGCGCGCGGCGGACTCCACTCGAGCACGGTGTCCCATGGGCGAATCCAGTGCAGCTCGCGAGCGCGCTCTGCCCAGTACGCCTCATAGTCCTTGGCGGCGCTCTCGTACATGGACCAGTCGCGCACGTGAGCCTGCCGCCGAAACGACTCTGGCGGCTGAAACTTGCGGTTCTCCTGGAGCAGGACGTCGATATCAGACATTGGCAGGGAACGCTCGTTGCTGATTGCTACATGCTAGTACCGGTACTGGGTCCTGATGCCCCAGCTCAAGTATCCAGAACTAGCACTAGCATGCAGCAATCAGCAACCAGCCCCCTTGGGTTGACACACAACGAGTTCGGCTGCCGTAATTTGGGAGCGGACGGCGGGTTCGTCTCACTTCGCTGGAGCTTTCATGGACGGAGACATCGCACGCGTCATCATTGCCGGTGTGATCGGGGTAACGATCTCCATTTCGATGGTCGCCATGGCGGTCGCTCAGATCGTGTCTTCGCGCCGGCGCAAAGAGTTGCCCGAGTCCAGCATTGTCAGGCTCGACGAGCGTCTCGAGCGCATGGAGCAGGCCATCGACTCCATGGCCAGCGAGGTCGAACGCGTGGCGGAGGGACAGCGATTCACGAGCAAGCTTCTGGCCGAACGGCAGGTGGAGCGCCAGACTTGAGGACACGAGGCTAGGCGGTACCTCCTTTGCCAGTCACTGGGTCGCCTGTGATCGCTATCATCGCAATCGTCATTCTGGTCGCGATTCTATTCGGGGTCGTGCCGGCAGTCGCCACCGTGGTGGCGCGCAATGTCGTCAGCAGCATGGATCGCAGTCCGGCATCGGGCTCGATCGATCAGAGCATTGTCGAGGCCCGGCTCAGTCGAATCGAGGAAGCGATCGACGCGATGGCAGTCCAGATCGAGCGGTTGAGCGACCACCAGCGAGCGTTGCTGGGCCCTGCGCCCGACGCTGTTCAGCGGGAAGAAGCGGACCGTTTGCCTACGGAGCGGCGGACCTAGCGCAAAAGCGCAAAGCGCAAAGTTCGCTGCGACGTCGGCCTTTTCAGCGTTTTGCGCTTTGCGCGTTGCGCTTTGCGCTGAGAATCCCGAATTCCCACAGCATCGCCGCCGCAATGGCCCCCAGAATGGGCCCGACCCAGTACACCACCTGCCCGGTGAGCACGCCTGACGCGACCGCAGGCCCGAACGAGCGAGCTGGATTCATCGAAGCGCCAGTGAGCGGTCCGATCGCGAGGATATCCGCCGCGATGGTGAGGCCGATCGCGAGTCCTCCGATCTTCGGGGCATCGCTGTTCACGGCTGTTCCGTAGATCACGTTCATCAGGAAAAACGTCGCGATGGCTTCGAGTGCGATGGCTTGCGTCGCCGATATGTCGAGCGATACGGACTGGCCTCCTCCCTGCGCGGCGACGAAGATCGCGGTCGGCATCGTCATCTTGAGCGCCCACGCGGCAGCCAGAGCCCCGATCAGTTGCGCGAGGATGTGAACTCCAGCGACGGTCGGAGTGATGCGCCGCGCGACGAGCAGGGCCGTGGTCACGGCCGGATTGAGATGCCCGCCGGAGACGTTCATGAACGCGGAAACCATGAGCGCCAGGATCAGGCCGTGAGCCAGCGCGACCTGCAGCAGCCCGTTCGTACCGCCCGTCTGCTGGACCATCATGATCGCGCCGCCACCGACAAAGACCAGCGCGAAGGTGCCCACAAACTCGGCGATGAAATGCTTTCTCACGGGAGACCTGAGATGGGAGATGGGAGATCTGAGACTATGCCGGCGCCAACTTATCGCGCTCCGATCACCATCGCCACCAGCCGCCTCTGGCCTTCAGCCTCTGGCCTCCAGCCTTGGTTCTAGTGCCTTCTCATCACAAGTGAGGCGTTGATCCCCCCAAAGCCGAACGAGTTCGAGATGATCGTTTCCGGCTCAACGGAGCGGCCCGACCCGGCCACATAATCCAGGTCGCAGGCCGGATCCGGCGCGGCCAGGTTGACCGTGGGCGGGATCCAGCGCCGGTCGAGCGCCAATGCGCAGATGGCAGCCTCGATCGCCCCGGACGCGCCTAACGCGTGGCCGTAGTACCCCTTGGTGCCGCTGATGGGGACACGATACGCGTGATCGCCCAGCACCTGCTTCATGGCCAGCGTCTCGGTCGGATCGTTGAGTGGCGTCGAGCTGCCATGGGCGTTGACATACTCGATCTCGCCGGGATTGACATGAGCATCGGCCAGCGCCAGACGCATGGCTCGCGCCGCCTGCGAACCGTCGGGTCGCGGCGCCGTCATGTGGTGGCCGTCGTTGGTCATGCCGTAGCCAACGACCTCGGCGTAAATCGGCGCGCCACGTGCAAGGGCCCGCTCACGCTCCTCCAGGATCAGGATGGCCGCGCCCTCACCCATCACGAACCCATCACGGTCGCGATCGAAGGGCCGCGAGGCCGTCGACGGTTCATCGTTGCGCGTGGACATGGCTCGAATGAGCGCAAACGCTCCATAGCAGAGCGTGGACAACGGCACTTCGGCGCCGCCACAAATCATGACATCGGCGTAGTCGTCACGAACCGCGCGGAACCCGTCGCCAATGGCGATGGTTCCCGAGGCGCAACTCATCGAGTTCGTCGAATTCGGGCCATACACACCGAACTCGATCGCCACGTTGCAGGATGCTGCGCCGCCGAAAACCGCGAGCGCCAGCGTGGCATCGACGGCGCGAATGCCGCCCGTCATGAACTTGCCCATCTGGTCTTCGGCGTAGGCGACGCCACCCAGCGCCGAACCCATCATGGATCCGATGCGCTCGCGGTCCTCGCGCTCCATCACGAGTCCCGCATCGTCGATGGCCATGCGCGACGCCACTACGGCGAACTGCGCAAACCGGTCGAATCGCTTGCTGCGCCGCTCGTCCAGATGATCGGTCGGGACGAAATCATTCACCTCGGCGGCCAGGCGCGAGCGGAACGGCGAGGGATCGAAACGCGTGACAGGGCCCACCGCCGAGCGTTCGGCGCGGAGGCCGGCCCATAGGCCGTCTCGACCAAGGCCGATGGGAGTTATGGCTCCGATGCCGGTGATGACGACGCGTCTCATCGTGACTCGTGACTCGTGACTCGTGACTCGGCACGGCGATCCTGATGCCTGATGCCTGATGCCTGATGCCTTTCCGGAACGCGTTCAGCCTCACGAGCCAATCCCTCGAGCGTCCGACTCGCGATACCGTGAATGAACACTGGCCCGATAACCGCGTTCGCCACGATCGCACCGATAACTGGCAAGCGGGGCCCATCCCACACGTGGAGGAGGCGCACATGCGTGCCACTCTCTACCGGAGTGAAGCTCCACTCCACGTCCATTTCCTTCGTGATGCCTCCGATGTGCCTGAAGCGCACGGCCGGACGTGACACGTCGACAGCCATCTCCGAGAGCCACCACGTTGGCCAGTTCGCGAGCCCGAACGGGCGGTTGGCAGACATCTCTACGACGCCACCACCGTCGCTGGATCTGCTGCGGAAACGCACGTAACGGTAATGTGGGAGCAACGCCGGCCAGTTCTCGACGTCCCTCACCACGGCGAACATGTCGGCCACGGGTACGCGAACGGTGCGCTCGTCGAGCGTTTCCATCGCGCGACCCGACGGCATCGGGCCAAGGTTGAGTTGATCGCTCACGTTCCGGATTGTGATTGTGTACTGGTGACCGAGTTCGCGCCCGGCATCTCCATCTCACGTCTCACATCTGTCCTTCACGGACTCCAGCTCGCCGTTACCCGCCATCCCATGCGTCGACGCACGGCGGGGGCAACGCCGGTCGCGTGACGCACGAGATCGCGCAGTTCCGATGCCTCGAACCCTCGGAGGATCGAAACCACTCCATCGTGACGGCTGACTTTGTGAAAACCCAATGGAAAGGATACCAGCCAGAGCCCGGCCACAGCCACCCAGCTCCGCCTGAGGTCGGCAATCACCACACGTCGCTTTGCCACGCGATGCATCTCGCGAACGAGCTGCACGGCATCCTCGAACGGGAAGTGATGCAGAATCTGTGAAGCGATGACGAAATCGAACGCTCGCGATGCGAAAGGGAGGGCCAGCGCATCGCCGGCAACACCGGCGACCGGGAATTCCCTCGTCGCTTTCACGAGTTCCACCCGCCCGTCGAGGCCAAAGACCTCGAGCGCCACGTTCTGAGAAGCAGCGGCCTTTCGCAGCCGATCGGGAATGTCGCCGGTTCCGGTACCGACGTCGAGCAGCGTTGCGGTCGAGCCAGACTGAGGGAGCCACGGCGCGAGCTCGGCGTGAACCGCGCGAACAGCACCAAACAACCTGTTGGCCATCGCGATGTCGCGATGCGATCGCCGCTGCAATGCCGGATCGCGATCGACGTCGAGCCACTCCACTCCCCGCCGGCGCGCCGGCGTGATGAACGACACGATCAGCGCTCCAACTCGGCGTACCCACCGCGATAGTACAGCAACGGACGCAGGTCGTTGCTCGACGCGCCGTCGACCGGCGCAATGAATATCGAATGGTCTCCGCCATCGTGCTGCTCGACGATGTGTCCTTCAACCCATGCCAGCACATCATCGAGGACCGCGACTCCGTGAGGATCCCGGTGGAAACCAACGCCATCGAAGCGCCGCGTGCCTTCCTCTTCCGAAAAACGACGCGACAACGCTTCCTGCGACGCCGAGAGGATGTTGAACACGACTCTCTGGCCGCGTGGAAGCAGGTGGTGGAGGTCGGCGGTCTTGTCGACGCAAGCAAGCACAAGCGGCGGCGTGAGACTCAGGGAGCAGAACGAACTCACCGTCATCCCCACGTCCGTGTCACCCACGCGCGTCGTCAGGACCGTTACGCCTGATGCGAAGCGGCCGAGTACGGAGCGAAACTCGTCGGGATCGAGTAAGGGCATCATTAGAATGCAAAATGCAGAATGCAGAATGCAGAATGGGGACTACTGCTCCGCGACTAGATAGCTGCCTTCCCCCAGCGAAGCCTGGGTGTTCACCCGATAGGGAGTCAAAGCAGCCGCCAGCAGACGCAGAATGTAGCTCGGGCGGAGCACCTCGCCCGCGGGCACGAAGTCTCCGGTGACTCCCACGAGAGTGTCAGCCAGCTCAGGACGCGCTGCCAGGGCTCGTGCCGCGCGATTGATCAACGCAGGCGAGGCGATTGCGGTCGCGATCGCCCGCTCGACGAGCCACTTTCCGCCGAACTCGCGACGTCGGCACCGGTCATAGGCGGCGAGCGCGACATCCGCATCGCGCGATCGGGCGGCGCGGGCCGCCTCCCAGGCGTAGCCGGTCAATAGTTCCGCGCCACGCATCGCGGCATAGATCCCCTCGCCGGTGAACGGATCGAAAAAGTCGGCGGCATCGCCGACCAGGACAGCACCGGGGGTCCACGCCGTTCGTGCCCTCCAATTAAACGGACCGACGGCGCGGACCGGTGTCTCCGGCTCAGCGGCTCCGAGTCGCTTGGCGATTTTCTCGTGACGCATCAGCTCGCGCCGCATGAATGCATCCCGATCGTTCCCGATCTGATCGCTGCGCCGCGTCGGAATGACCAGCGCGACGTTGGTGAGCCCCCCGCCGACCGGTGCGAACCCCGCATACCCTCCGTCGAAGACGTGCATGTCGCCGACGTTGACGTCGTGTTCGATGCCGCTGTAGTGCCTCACGAACGCGACTCGCCTTGGCCATCGTCCATGCGATCCCAGACCGGCGCGGCGCGCCACGACCGATCGGAGGCCGTCGGCACCGATCACCAGTCGCGCGCGAAACGTCGCCGAGGATCCGTCGACACGCGCGACGACTCCGCTGACTCGGCCCTGGGTTTCGCGAACGAGGTCGCGCACGTCGACCGATTCACAAACGCGTGCTCCGGCGTCCTTGGCGCGGGCGAGCAGCGTCGCATCGAGAATCGGACGACGGACGGCGAGCCCGTGATCGCGGAACGCGTGGAATCCTGTCGCGGCGGAGAAAGAGCCGCTGAACGTCGTGCCGTCAGGGGCGTGAACGCGCATTCCGGTCAGCTGTGCAGAAGGGCCGCGATCCAGGTCGTCGAGCGCGCCAAGCTCTTGCAACAGGCGCGAGGCCTGCGGACTCAGGTACTCTGAGCAGGGTTTGTCGCGCGGGAATGAGGCACGATCGAGCAAAAGGACGTCGCAGCCCGCGCGCGCGAGGAAGAACGCGACCGTCGCGCCCGCTGGTCCACCGCCAACAACGATGACTTCTGCGTCGTGCGAGGGCATCAGGTGACTCGCTGGTACTCCTGTCCTGCGAGGAACAGTGTCGTACCCTGAACGCGCACATCGAGCGTTATGGTGCCGGGACTGGGTCCCGTGAATTCGATGATGACATTGGTCCCGTCGATGCGCCATCGTGCCTGCGTCAGGATCGTGTCGGCCGCAGCGAGCGTGACGTTCGTGGCGACGACCGTGCGTTGTGCGGCGCCGCTCGCCTCGAAGGTCCAGGTCGTCTCTGACGAATGCATGAACCCGAAGTCATCGAAGAAGACCAGCGTGCGACGCCAGGTACCATCGATCGTGGTGGTGGTGGACGGGCCCCCGCCTCCCTGGAGCGTCCCGATGGGACGCCTTCCAACCGGCTCAACCGGTCCGACATCACATGCTGCCATGGTCAGCGCGACCGCTGACACAATGAACAACACGGAGCGATTTCGAAGCATCAGGTGAGTGTCCATGTGACGGCTGCTCCTGCGATGGTGCTCGTCAGATTGACCACATCGTTGTCAAACCAACGTATGCCACCCCGGTGAATGGTTGGCGTGCCGCAGTTGTGTCGGCGACGCTCCGTGTAGAGGCTGCATGTTTCGCACCAGCGGCGTTCCTGGATCGTGGCGCCGATGACAGAATCGACGAGTGATCCGATGACTCCGCCAGTCGCGACGGCGAGCATCGGTGTCTCCCAACCCATGCTCAATGCGACGAGCGCCGCAAGGACGGACGCCACAACACTGGCGACGATGCCGGCAGCCGTGACACCACCCGACGTACCGGGCGGTACAGGGTGGCCGGTGAGGATGAGCCGAGGTGTTCCGCCGAGGACCGTGCCGACTTCAGTGCTCCAGGTATCTGCCGTGGCGGCGGCGATAGCCCCGGCACCGACTGCCTGCCAGATGGCGGCGTTGCCGAGGGTTGAGGCGACGGCGACCGCGGCGAAAACTCCTCCGTTGGCCAGTACCTGGACGGCGTCGCGACGGCCTCCCTTTTCGATCAATCCGCCGACGAGCTGTTCACGTTCGGCGCTGCGCCAGGCCGTGAGTGCCGTCGAGCTGACGAAGAAGAACAGCAGCAGCGTGACCCAGCCCGCGCCGCCAACTATGGTAGAGGCGCCAACCAGCGTCGCAGCGACGGCACCGCTCGCGCTGAGCAGGCGGAAGCGATACGCGAGGACTGCAACGGCTCCCGCGGATGCGAGCGCGACAATCATCCGACATAACCTGCGCGCGCGACAGCGGCGGTCGGAAGCGCCGTCGCGGGTCGCGTTACGCCGGGTTCGCGCGCTTGCGCGATTTCTGGGAGATTAGATGTTCTTGAACCAACAACACGCGACCATTAGCGTTCGCGTGCACGAGCTCGCTGAGAATCCATGTCACCCACGGTCGACGCACTCCTCCCGCTCTCCTTTCTCGAAGCCGTCCGGCATGTCGACTCGCCGGACGTAGACGTCGAGGCGGAGTTGGTCAGCGATCTGCGAAATAAGCGGCTTGGGTTGAGCGACACTGTTTACAACCAGATCCGACGCTTCACCGACGCGGTCAAGCGTCGCCAGCGCACTTCGCACGACGAGGCCGTCGGTCTCGCCACACTGATTGGGCGTCGGCCCGACGCTGAGGCGGTGTTTCGCGCTGCCGGGCGTTACCTCGCGGCCGAAGCGTACCTGAGCATCTCGCCCATGACGCGGCGCATTCTCCTGGTGCTGCCATCACTGATCACGCGCCCGATTGCGCTTCGGCACACGCGGCGGCTGTCGGCCCGCTACTTCAACGGGCGTGTATCGCGGATCGGCTCCTCGGTTTACCTCGAGGTCAGCCGATCGGTGACCGTTACAGCCGCGCAGCGCTCGATCGGCTGCGCGTACTACGAGGCTGGACTCAAGGAACTGCTCCGGCTGATGGTGAACAGCGTCGGTGGCGTGGAGCATGTGCGTTGCGACGCCCGGGGCGAGGGAAGTTGCAGCTGGCGCGCGGAGTGGCGTCCAACGAAGGCTGAATGAGCGCCGTTCGGCTGTCGCCGGAGTCGTTGGGCGACTACCAGTCGGCCCTGCGCGGCGCCGGAGTCGACGGCTGGCTTTTCTATGACTTCCGCGGCACGAATCCTGTGGCCGGCGAACTCCTCGGCGTCGGCGGTTTCGTGACCCGTCGTTTCTTCGTGTGGGTCCCGTCCAACGGAACCCCGGTTGCGATCACGCACGCGATCGAGCAGGGCGTCTGGAAAGACTGGCCCGCCGCCTGGGGACGAGTCGTCTACAGCTCGTGGCCCTCATTGGAACGGAGTGTGGGCGCCCTTGTGGGCGGGAAACGCATCGCCATGGAGTATTCGGCCGGCGGTGCGGTGCCGTACCTGGATCGGATTCCGGCCGGGATGCTGGAGCTCGTGCGTGCCTCGGGAGCCAACGTCGTCTCGTCAGGCGATCTGGTCTCGCGTTTTTACGCGCGTTGGAGCGCCGACGACCTGGCGTCGCACCGTCGCGCGGCCAGGGTGGTGGCGGAGGTCGCGCGGGACGCGCTGCGCTTCGCCGGCGAGCAGGCGCGCAGCGGCCGACCGGCGACGGAGCACGAAGTGCAGGCCCGGATCGCATCGGCGTTCACCCGGGCCGGGCTGCTGTTCAGTCACGCGCCTAACGTTTCGGCGGGCGCGAACGCCGCCAACCCGCACTACGAGCCGTCCCCCGAATCGACGGCGGTCATCACCGCCGGCAGCACGCTGCTCATCGACCTGTGGGCCACCGAACCGGGCGGTGTGTACGCCGATCAGACGTGGATGGCGTCCCTCGGGCCTCCGTCAGCCCGCGCACAGTCTATCTGGGAAGCGGTTCGCGATGCGCGCGATGCGGCGCTCGAGTTGCTCCGCGCCAAAGCGGAATCGCGCACGAACGTCCGCGGCGCCGATGCGGACGACGCCGCGCGCCGGGTGATCGAGGGTCGGGGATTCGGCGAGTACTTCACGCACCGCACGGGCCACTCGATCGACGCGAAGGACCTTCACGGCTCGGGTCCAAACCTCGACAACCTCGAGACGCGCGAGGAACGGCTGATCTTTCCCGGCATCGGGTTCTCGGTTGAACCCGGGATCTACATTCCGGGCGAAATCGGGATGCGCAGCGAGGTGAATTGCTGCTTTCTCGAGGGGGAGCTGGCGGTGACGCCTGACGAGTATCAGCGGGAGATGATGGTCGTATAACGAGGCCAGAGGCTGAAGGCTGAAGGCTGAAGGCCAGAGGAGCTTCGCCGTGCCGAGTCACGAGTCACGAGTCACGAGCCACGACGCTTTTCTGAGGCGGGAGCTCGGCGTGGTTTCGTGCACGCTGATGGTGGTCGGTGGAATCATCGGCAGCGGAATCTTCTTTACGCCGGCCGAGGTGGCGCGCGCGCTCCCGACGGGTAGCTGGATTCTCGCGGTGTGGGCGATTGGCGGGGTCGTTGCTCTCGCCGGTGCGCTCGCCTACGCCGAACTCGGCGCCATGATGCCCGAAGCGGGTGGCGGGTACGTGTACATCCGCGAGGCGTTCGGTCCGCTGGCCGCATTTCTCTGTGGCTGGATGACACTGCTCATGATTTCCACCGGAGCGCTCGCGGCGGTGGCGATGGGTTTCTCCGGTTACGTCGAGCGCTACGTGGACCTGTCCCATGTTGGCGGGCGAATCGGTATGGCCGCGCTGACGATCCTGGTGCTTGGCGCCACGAACTACGCGGGCGTCAAACCGGGCGCCGCAGTGCAGAACGCGCTGACCGTGGCGAAGATCGTCGCCCTGGGAGCGCTCATCGTCGCCGGATTTGTCCTGTGGAACGCTGTTGGCAATCCGGCGCCCGTGGCCAATGCTCCGGCCGCGCGCGATTCGCTCTTTTCCGGATTTGCGGCGGCGTTTGTGGCGGTGTTGTTCACGATCGGTGGCTGGCAGCAGCTCAACATGGTTGCCGGGGAAATCCGCCGTCCGGAGCGGACCATTCCGCGCGCGCTGACGCTGGGGATCGCGATCGTCATCGTGATCTATCTGGGCGCGAATGCCGTGTACGTGCATGTGCTTGGCCGCGATGGCCTCGCCGCGAGCGCGGCGGTTGCCGCGGACACCGCGGTCCGTCTGGTGGGACCGATCGGCGGCACCCTGATCACCATCGGGGCGATGCTCTCGATCCTGGGTTTTGTGAATGTGGTGTTGTTAGGCAACTCGCGCATTCCCTTTGCGATGGCGCGGGATGGAGCGTTCCTGGCGGCGGCGGGGCGGATCCATCCGCGCTTCGGCACGCCGCACGTGGCAATCGGGATCATGGTGCTCTGGTCGCTGGTGCTGCTCGTCGGCACGCGCGGTGAGATTGGATCGCTGTTGTCGGGTGTGGTGTTCGCCGACTGGATCTTCTTCGGGCTGGGCGGAGCGAGCGTCTTCGTGTTGCGACGCAAGCGTCCCGACGCCGTGAGGCCGTATCGGTCGCTCGGGTATCCCGTGCTGCCGGCGTTGTTTGTCGTGGCGGCGGCGGTGGGGATCGTCAGCGCCTATGTCGCTGCGCCGAAGACCTCTGCGTTCGGAACCGGGTTGCTGCTCGTTGGAGTCGTTGTGTACCTGGTGACGAAAAGGCAATAGACGCTGCGTGCCGCGATAGATCGCTGCGTGCTGATTGCTGCTTACTGCTGCTGCCGCTGCGTGCTGGAGCTGGAGCTGGGTTGCGCAGCTACCGCCTCTTCGCATAGCCTCCAGAAGCGCCTCCTGCCCCCCGATCCATGCCGACCTACCTCTACGAAACCATTCCGCATCAGCCTGACGAGGCGATCGATCGCTTCGAGATCAGGCAGAGTTTCTCGGATGCGGCGCTTTCAGTGCACCCGATGACCGGTGCACCGGTCCGGCGCGTGATTTCCGGCGGAATCGGGCTGATGACGAAGTCGGAGCACTCGCTGCCAGAGCCGGGTCCGGGTTGCGGTCCCACAAACTGCGGTTGCGGGCGATTCGACTAGCCCCAGCACGCAGCCGCAGCAGCAGTAAGCAGCAATCAGCACGCAGCTAGCTTTTCCGGTCGACAACCATCGCCACAAACAGCAGCGCGAGATACAACAGCGAATACTTGTACGTCCACCACGCTGCGCCCGTCCAGGGCTTCTCACGCCGGATTCGCACCACGCCCCACAACAGCGCTCCGCCTAACGCTAACGCCGACGCAAGGTAGATGGTGCCAAAGGCGCCATAGGCGACCGGCAGGACCGTGAGCGCGATGAGCAGAATCGTGTACCAGAGCATCTGGTCCATCGTCTCCCGCTCGCCCCAGACGACCGGCGCCATCGGAACACCCGCGCGCCCGTAGTCCGCCTGCTTGAGCAGCGCCAGCGCCCAGAAATGCGGGGGCGTCCAGTAGAACACGATCAGGAACAGGTAGATCGCGGTGAGGTCCACGCCACCGGTAGT
>CAZSNV010000130.1:0-12961 GCA_964608035.1 uncultured Gemmatimonadaceae bacterium
AGCGCGGGCCGCGGCCGGCTGGCGGCCGAGGCATATGAGGTCGCGGCCGGCCTCGCGACCGAGCGGTCCGCACAACTGGACCTGCAGCGCCGGGCCGCGTCGCAGTACTGCACCGCGGGACAGATCGACCGGGGCAGGGACCTCTTTGCGGAGGTGATGCGAGGGGTGGGATTGAAGCCGACCGAGTCGTCGCCGCTCATTCTCGCCCAGCTCATGGGACGGCGTGGCCTGCTGCGGTTGCGTGGGCTCCGTCACATCGAGCGCAGTGAAGGCGAAGTGCCTCCCGAACTGCTGCGCCGGCTCGATACGTTGTGGTCGGCCAGCACCGCCCTGTCGAATGTCGACGTCGTTCGCGTCGCCGCGCTCCAGTCGCAGGCGCTGCTTCTCGCGCTGCGCGCCGGCGAACCCCGTCGCCTCGCGCTCGCACTGGGATGGGAGGCGGTGCTGAATGCGACGGCGGGTCCCAGGACCGCGCCCCGGTCGAACGTACTGCTCCAGTTGGCTGCCCGTCTCGTCGAGCGGAATCCCGATCCGCATGCGCGAGGCATGATGAGCCTCTCGCAGGGTTGGGTGGCGTTCCTGCACGCGCGATTCCCTGAGGTGCTGCGGTTGTGCGATGACGCCGAGCCGATTTTTCGGGACCAGTGCACCGGCGCCTGGTGGGAACTCGTCATGGCACGGACGATGATCACCTGGGCGCTGGCGCACTGCGGGCGAACGGGCGAACTCGCGACGCGCATTCGCGAGCTGGAACCTGAAGCACGTGCCCGCGGCGACCACTTCATGGTCACCAACCTTCTGTCGTTTCCGATGCCGATCGAGCGGCTGTTGTCGGGAGACGTCGACGCGGCGGAAGAGCATCTACGAGAGGCGATGGCGCTCTGGCCGTATCGCGGATTCCACCTCCAGCATGTTTCCGTGCTGTTCAGCCGGAGCCAGCGCCTCCTGTATCTGGGCGACGGTCGCGGCGCCTGTGACGCCATCAGCGCGCAGTGGCCGGCGATGGTCCGTTCGTTACAAACGCAGAACCAGGAGACCCGCGTGATGCTGCGCGACGTTCGTGCGCGCGGAGCCGTCGCGGCCGCCGCGTCAGGCATCGACGCGGCCCGCCATCTTTCGCGCGCCCAACGCGACCTGCGGTCACTGAGGCGAGAGGGTGTTGCGTGGACCGATGCCTACGCGGCGCGGTTGTCGGGATCCATCGAACTTGCGCGGGGGAATCAAGAGCGCGCGGCTGCCGCCTGGCGGTCTGCCATTCCGGGGCTGGAGGCATCCGGCCTCACCTTGCAGGTCGCGGCACTGCGGCGTCGCCTCGGTGCGCTCGTCGCGGGCGACGAGGGGCGCATGATGGTCGCGGACGCGGAGACGGAGATGCGCGAACGATCGGTGGCTGATCTCGAGGCTACGACGAGGATGTATACGTGACAGCGATCAGCGATCAGCGATCAGCGATCAGCGATCAGCGATCAGCGATCAGCGAAGAGCGTCGCACCCAGGTCACGAACGATCAGAAATCGTACTGGACGCGCGTCAGAATGAGACGGCCGAGTTTCGGCGTGCCGGCGAACTCGTAGTGGCGGTGATTGAGCAGATTGGACGCTGTGAGCGACCACGTAACACCGCTTAGCGAGGAGAGCTGCCACGACAGCCCCGCGTCGACGACGGCGTAGCTGGGCACATCACGCCGGAACACGCCGGCATGCACGGGGAAACCGTTCACCCATCGCACGCGCAGGTTGCTCGTCAGGCGGCGTCGCGGAGAGTACCCGCTGAGCGATACAGACGCCTTGTGCTTCGGCGCATTCAGCGGGACCTCGTTCACGCCATCGATCTCTTCCGCGGGAAAGAGGTTCTTGTTCAGGTGCGCGTACGCCACCGCGACGGTAAGCCAGCCGGCCAGGTCGGTCGTGGCGCCGAGGTCGACGCCCCACACGTCGACTTTCCCCGCGTTGCGATAACTGAGCCCGATGTCGGTCGGACCGACCAGTTCGTGATCCGGCTGGACCGTCCCCAGCGGCAACTGCGCGAAACCGGCCGCAAGTTGGGCCGCGACTTGCGGCGCGCCGGGGACGCCGGCCTGCGTGAACGCCGTCGTCAGGTACGTGGTCAGTGAAGGCGCGTCGAAGAAAACGTTAGGCGTGACCGGCGCCAGGAACACGAAGTCGCGCCGCCGCTGGGTCCAGGCGTCGGCGCTGAGCGTCAGCTTGCCGGCCACGAGACCCTTGTAGCCAATCTCGTAGACCGTCGAACGGGTGGGCCGGAGCGGTTCGAAGTCCATGATCGCATCGCCCGAGATCGGGGCAAACGCGCCCGCGGCGAGATTGAGGATCCCGAGCTGGGTAAGGACCTGGGCGTTGGTCGGACTCAGCGATCGCAGCAGCGGCAACAGGGGCGCGGCTTCCGCCGGAAGGGACGGGGCAATCGCCTCCACCGCGGCCGCCCACACCGGCGCCGCGTTTGCCGCCATGAATCCCGCGCCGGGAGCAAATGGCGTCCGCATGCAGAGGCTTGCCCCATCGGTTCCACAGTTCCTGCCGAACCGGAAGCCGGCAGGCGGGACACCCAGGAGCCGAAGACCATAGGGAAGAGCGGGGTTCAACGGCTGCAGAAATTCGTCGACGAAGAACTGATAGTTCGCCGGCGTCGTGAACGCCCTGTTGAATGTCGCGCGGAAGGAGTGGAGTGGCGCCGGCTTCCAGACGAGGGCAACGCGCGGCGAATACACAGGCTTTTCGAATGCGCTATGCCAGTCGGCGCGAGCCGCCAGCGTGAGATCGACGTTCGATGTGAGCGGAGTTTCGGCGTGGACGTACACGCCGCGTTCGGTGATCCGGTCGCGTTCCTCGTTGCGTCCGTTGATCGTGCTGTCGGTCACCGGGTTGGTCCGGATCAGGTCCGCGCCGTACCGCAGCCTGACGGACGAGCCCAGGCCGATGCCGTGCTGCACATGCGCCGCCACCTGCGAAGACCGGTCGATGAGCGGCAGACCTGACCGAAGCGGCGTCGTCTCGCCGGCATTGCTCTGGTTGACGAAGACGTTGGCGTTGAGCCGTCCAGATTCGCCATGCAATTGCCACGAGGTCATCGTCCAGCCTTTCGCCTGCGCCATCCCCGACTCACCAGTCGGTTCGAGCGCGCTGATCAGCTCCGCCCGTCCGAGCGTGCCCGTGATGCGGGTCTGTGTGTCCAGCGCCCAATCGGCGCGCGCCTCCACGCCGTAGCGCGCATTGTCATAGTCGCGGGGAGCACCACCGCGCGCGGCAATCAGTGCTTCCTCGACCGAGTCGCGCTCCTGCCAGTCGTCCACGCGAGAGTATTCACCCGACACTTTGATGCCGAGCGATGGCGCCGCCTTCCAGGCGTGGCGCGCGGACCCGCGGAAGAAGCTTCGCTCGCCGCCTTCGAGGGCCAGGGTCGTGCCCTGTGATGTGAGTGGCGAACGCGTGATCACGTGGAGCACGCCGCTGGCGGTGTTCGGGCCGTACAGCGCGGCGCCGGGTCCGAGGACGAGCTCGATGCGCTCGATGTCGTCCGCCGCAGGAGCGAGCAGCGACATCACGTTCACGCGCAGCGACGGAACGAAGGCGAACCGATGGTCGACCAGCGTCAGCAGCTCACCCGAGAAAAGGCCGTTGAAGCCGCGCGCAACCATGTTCGATTGCATGACGCCACCACCGGCGACATCGAACCCCGGTGCTATGCGCACATGCTCCGCAATCGTCGGCGCGCTGCGGGCAGCCATCTCTTCCCGGGCGACGATATGCGTGGTGGCCGGCGCGTCGAGTGCCGTCTGTGTGCCGCGCGACGCCGTGATCACCATGCCATCGAGTTGGAGATGCTGTGGGGCGAGCGAAACCGTCACCGGTGCGTCGGGATCGGAGATCGCGACGATTGCCGGCCGAAATCCGAATGCAGCGACCGAGAGCGACAACACTCCTGGCGTGACGTTGCCGAACGAGAAGGCGCCGGTGGCGTCGGTCGTGGTGCGTCCAGCGGTCGCGGTCTCGCGGATCAGCGCCACGCGGGCGCCAGCGACGGGAGCCTGCGACGCGCTGTCGCGGACCGTGCCGCGCACCAGCCCCCCTTGTGCCCCAGCGGCGCGCGCGGAGAGCACGAGCGAGAAGAGGATGGCGACCTTGAGCGACGTGCGAATCAATGCTGTAGCGCGTTTGCCGCCTGACGAGTCGATCACAGCGGCGCGGGACGCAGCGCTTCGCGCAACTCCGCGCGTCCTGACGGACCCAGGACCCAGAAGTAGTAGACCGCGAAGGCGACATTCATGAGCGAAAGCGCCAGAAACGCCTGCGGCTTGCCGAGTGGAGTCCACCAATAGCCATAAACCACGGCTCCCATGAGACGCCCGGCAATCGCCACCGCGATCATGGCGAGTGTGCGCTCGGGATTGATCGCCGTCACGAAGTACACGAGCGGCAGGACGAACAGGAAGACCGAAGCGTACGTCGGCCAGAAATCGAGCACGCCTTCGACGGGAACGCCGAGCCACCGCGCGGTGGCGGTGGGGGCGAACAGGAGCGGAACGGCTCCCGTGAGATCGACGAACGCTCCGAGGATGAGCGATCGGCGCAATGCTTTCACGGGCAGCGTGGTTATTGCAGTTGCTTGTGGCGCGGCACTGGTCACATCGTCCTCCGGAACGGAGTACGGCTGCGATGGCAGCGATTGTGACGCGCCGGTTTTGCGCCGGGCCGCGGTCCGGATCTGGATCCGGATCGCTGTACAATGCTGGTTACCGCCATCCCAGCCTGGTGGTCGAACTCGCCTAACATACGGCCGACGGTGGCAAGCGGCCAGAGCCGTAAGGCTGGTACGTGACTACCCGTCCCGTTCACTCGACGCGCGCAACGTTGGAGGCGAGATTCAGCGGCTGAAACTGCCAGCCCTCATCGACTTGGAGGTCGTCCATGCTGTCCCGTCGTCGCTTTGTACAGGCTTCATCCCTCGCGCTCACGGGGACCGCCTGCGGAGTCGCCAAGGGCAGCGAAAGTGCCGCTGGTGGCAACGACGACCTGCCCCCGGCGATTGCGGCACTGACGTCGATGAAGGACCAGGCCACACCGATCAGTGTCGACGAGCGTCGCGCCCGAATCGAGAAGGCGCGCCGGCTGATGACCGAGAACCGGATCGACGCGCTGATGCTGACAGGCGGGACGTCGATGGTCTACTTCACGGGAATGGAGTGGTGGCTGTCGGAGCGCATGACGGCCGTGATCATTCCCACCAAGGGGAATGCGTTCATCGTGACGCCAAAGTTCGAGGAAGAACGCACGCTGGAGCAGGCGCGAACCGGTCCCCTGGGCGCCGGCACCGTGGTCATGACGTGGGAGGAGGACGAAAGCCCGTCGGGGCTGGTCGCGCGTGGCCTTCGCGAGGCGGGCATCGCGAGCGGATCACTCGGCGTCGAGGAAACGGTGCGATTCGTGTTCTCGAACATGGTGGCGACCGCCGCGCCGGCCATCCGCATAACGACTGGCACGCCGGTGACGGCCGGGTGCCGGGTGGTGAAGGACCAGCACGAGCTCGCACTGATGCGGCTCGCGTCGCAGGTGACGCTCAAGGCGTACGAGGCAGCCTGGAAGTCGCTCACGGACGGCATGACGCAGGATCAGTTCGCGGACCTCGTGTCGAAGGCCCACCGTCAGCTCGGATTTGCCGGCTCAGCCGGCGTACAGGTCGGCGAGTACTCGGCGCTTCCTCACGGATCGGTGCAGCCCCAGACGATCCGCGAAGGCAGCATCCTGCTCATCGACGGCGGCTGCAAGGTCGAGGGCTATTCCTCCGACCTGTCGCGCACGTTCGTGTTAGGCAAAGCCACGGATCGCATGAAGTCGGTCTTCGAGCTCGAGCACCGGGCGCAGTCGGCGGCGCTTGCGGCCGCGAAGCCGGGCGTCGAGTGCCAGGCGGTCGACGGGGCGGCCCGGAAGGTGATCGAGGATGGAGGATTCGGGCCGGGCTACAAGTTCTTCACGCATCGCGTCGGGCACGGCATGGGCATGGATGGGCATGAGTGGCCGTACCTGGTGAAGGGGAACACGCTCAAGCTCGAGCCGGGCATGACTTTCAGCGACGAACCAGGGATCTACATCCCTGGTGAATTCGGCTGTCGGCTGGAAGACGATATGGTGATCACGGAAACGGCGGCTGAGCTTTTTACGCCGCAGAGTGAGAGTCTGGAAAGGCCGTTCTGACAAACCCGGATGTCAGAAGTCGGATGTCGGATAAACTGCTTTCCGATCAAATCTGAGTTGACCGGAGGTGGCAGTTTATCTCACATCCGACTTCTCACGTCTCGCATCAGCCGCGCCAGATCAGGATCACGCCGCATGCCGCACTCTGGCCCGCGAATTCACGAGGCACCGTGCCGGCCGAGACGTAGACCTCCAGAGCCCCGATCTCGTTGACTCGGATGCGTGACTCCGCGTTGCCGGTCTCCTGTGGGAGCGGCTGACCGTCGACGTACATCATCATGTCGCAGGTGCCGTCGTCTCCGGCCCCAGGATCGTTACCAAGCCTGCGAAAGTGGGCGCTGACGTACCTGGTTCCACCGGACCCTGACTGCACGCGGATGCCTGGCACGGTTTGCAAGAGATCGGTGAGCGTGCGGGCGTTACGGCGCTCGATCTCGGCGCGGTCGAGAAAAACTCCTCCGCCGGCGCGGCGGCGCCGGCGAAAGTCCACCAGCCGCTGGTCGGGCGGCGCACCTTGCTGTCGGACGACGACAATCGGTGCGATCCGGAGCGTCACCAGCAACAAGTGTGACTGTGCCGCCTGCACGTTTACCGAGAGGTGCCGGATGGCAAGCGTTGGCGCGCGGAACGTCAGCCTCCGCGTACCAAAACCGACGTTCTCGAGCGCGAAGGACCCATCCAATGCAACCGACGCCCGCACGACGTCGTCCACGAGCACCTGCAGCGGGCCAGGCGCGGTCTCCGGGAAAAGCACCCATCCGCTGATGCGCGCCGCACTGCCGCTGCCCACGGTTCGGCCAAGGAGGAGTGCTGGCGCGCCGGTGGGTGCCGCCGGAGAACTGGAATCGGCGACAGTGCCGTCAGGAGTAAAGGGCATCCGGAGCGGAACGACTTCCACTGGCAGGACATTCTCGTCACGGACGTGGCGCGGATCGCTCCAGTTGGGTGCGGAGCGTACGAGCAGCCACGCCTGCGCGCCAGGGCGGACGTCGCAGAATGCATAACGACCAACCTCGTTAGCGATTTCAACGTGGCGCACCAGCGAGTCCTTTCCTCCGGCGGTTGTTCCCCGTCGCTCCAACAGAATGACCTCGACTCCCGGTTCGGGCTGCATCGAGTCCGTCGCTGATCGCACAACACCCATGATCACTCGTGAAGTACCGCGCTCCTCGCTCCGGCATCGATTGCGAGCCACCGCGGCGACGCCGGAGACACTCAGTTCAGCAGCGCTTTCCGCACGGCGGCGGAGTCGTTGGGTGGATGTAATCGCGGCAAGACCAATCGAGTCGAGTCGCGGATGCCAGACGCGAAGTCGAACGTCGCCATCATCCGCGAGTGAATCGAAGGCGAAGTGACCCGCGCTATCGGTACGCGTATCGCGGCCGAGGCCTTCAATCGTGACGATGGCTCCCGACAGTGGCGCCCCCTGCGTCGAGTCGTAGACGGCACCGATGAGGCGCGTCTCCGGCCCCTGCGTCGCTGCCAGGGCGGAGCCGCCCGTCATCACTTCACCACCCACATCGCGGATGGCGAGAACCACTGTATCGGCGAACCGCCCGAGCGCACCGTCTGGACGGCGCCGACTTTCGTATACCTGCAGCACAGGAAGGCGAATCGACCAGCGCTGCACCCCCCACAAACCCGAAGGATATTTCGCGAAGGCGACGAACCCGCTGCCTGCATCCCATCGCCCAACGGTGGGAACGTAGCGGTACTCCAGCGTGCGCAACTCGGCGTTCGCCGAATCGAGCCAGAGCACGCCGTCGATGTCGACGCGACCGCTGGTGCGAAGTGGACGGAACGTCAGACCCACCGCACCGGCCGGACCGCCACGCCGCGTGCCGAAGCAGTGACTCTCCACGAATTCGTCGGAGAGCAGAATCTTCGCGTCGGGGGCGAAGTAGTAGCGGACGGAGTCACGAACCACGCTGTAGCCGGAACGCGCAACAGTGTCGGGTGGCAGCGTCTCGAACGGGTTCTGGCTGACACCGCTTTGCGTCCACGTTCGCGATGCGCGCGGCACCGAATCGGGCAAACTGATCGTCCGCTCATACCGGCGGAGGGCCACGCTGAAGCGGCGCTCGTCGATCGCCAGGCGCGCCGCCTCGAGCGTCTTGCGCGCTTCGGCCCACAAGCGCGGCGCATCTCCGGCGTCGCCAGAAAGCCGCGCGCAACTCGACGTGGCGGTTACGGCGATCCGCGGCAGTTGGGTGCGCTCGAACGCGAACAGGATGTCGCGCGTGACCGACGCGCCTGAATCGACGCGGAACGGCGGCACCATTGCGCTCCGGTAACCGATCACATCGACGCGCAGCGTGTACATGCCTGACGATTCTGCGCGCAGGCGGAATCGGCCGGTATCATCGGTCAGCGTTGCCCCGAGCCGGGCGCCGGTCGGTGACGCGAGAACGACGATGGCTCCGCTGAGCGGCGCTCGTCCGACCTCAGCGCGAACCGTGCCCGTCACTTCCTGCGCACGCGCCGGCGCTCCCGAGAGCGCGAGAAGCAGCAGGGTGATCGTGCGTTGGCGAGGTGTCACGGATACTCCTTCGACAACGCAAGATACCAGACGCTGTGGTGGGCGGCGAGCTACCGCGTCCGGATGTCCGCCAGCCGGCGTTTAACGACCGCGGACGCGCGCTCGCGCGACAGCGCGCTGCACTGGATAGGCCAGGCCCACCGCTGAGGCGGTGGCGGCAGCAACCTGGCCTACGACATGCGACGTCTTCCGGCGCTCGCCGCGCGCTTCAGTCTCAGGGCCGATCATGACGATGAACGTTTCCTCGGAGCCGGGCACATCCTGGCCGTGATGCCTCCAGTCTGCCGGCGTGCGACCGCGACCGTGGTCCGCGGTGAAGATCAGCGTCGTCGTCCCGCGATACTTCGGATGCGATTGCACCGCTGACCAGAGTTGCGCGATGTAGGAGTCCACCGCATGCGCCGCGTCGAGGAACCGGTCATACCGGCCCTCGTGCCCCCAGTCGTCGGTCTCAGCGTACCCGACGAATAAAGCGCGCGGTGTTTTGTCCCTCAGGTAGGGAAGCACCGCGTCCTGGACGACGTTGTCGTGCGGCTTCGCCCCGGTCGTGTATATCTGGATTCCGCTGCGCTCCACGTTGAAGATGTCGCGGAACGTGTCCCACGTCCCGAACGCCGCCACGCGCTGGCGAAACTCGGGCCGCTGGTTCAGCCACTCGAACACCGTCACGTTAGGGTTTGGCCCGTAGTCGTTGCGGTCTATTCGTGGGTCCGGGGCGCCAACGAGCATCTCGTTGTAGCCGGGATACGAGAACTTCATCCCGTTCGTGACCTCGACGCGGCTTTCCAGCTTTCGATTACCGAGCAGTTGCCCGTCACGGGCGACCGTTCCCCACAGGAACGGCATCAGCGCGGCGCGGCGCTCAGCTACTGTCGCGCGCCAGTACTTCCGACGAAGGGCGTCGGCGTTGTCGCCGAGCATCGCGGGGGCACCGAAGAGGATGGCTGAGTCGGCGCCTAAGTAGACCTCCTGCCATCGCAATCCATCGGACACGACCAGGATGACATTACGCGAGTCGTCCGAGGAGTCGGCCTCCTGATCGCGCGCGCTCGCCCTCTGGTCGTACGCGGTGGCGACGACGCTCATCGCGCCCAGGATGATCCAGTGCCGCAGCATGATCTAACGTACGGCGTGGCCGGCGTTCGGGTTACAGTGGCTTCGACCTCAATCGCCGCCGGGCGCCAGTCTTTTAGGGGACCGCCCTTTCCGGCAACAGCACGAACCTCGCATAGCGCGCCATGTTCAAGTACCGACGGGCCGCATCGCGGATCTGTTCGCTCGACAGCTTCTCGATGTAGTCCCGCGTGTACGTCACCAGGCCACGTGGGTCTTCACCGTTTTCAGTGCGTGCCGCAATGTTCCCGGCCCAGTAGCCGTTCTCCTTCTCGCGTACCTCCTGCAGGCGCACCTGTTGCTCGCGCACCTTCTGCAGCTCGGCTGGCGTGGCGCCGTTGGCTTTGACGGTATCGATGACCGCTTTGATCGTTTGCCAGAGCAGGTCTGCCTTGTCCGGCGATGATCCGAAGTCGATCGCGAACTGGTATTCCGGGTTTGGATACTTCGACAGGCTCCCACTGGCCGACACCGAATACGTGCCGCCTAACGCCTCGCGCAGGTTTTCGAGTAACTTCATCTCCAGCAGCTCGCCCAGCGAGCGCATGGCATAGCGCGACGCGGGGTCGAACGGGGTCTCGCCGGTGAACAATACCATCGTCCTCGCCTTGGGCTCGACGCCCTTCCGCACCGTCTTTTCGATCACGCCGGTGGGCGACTTCAGGCCAACGTCTTTCCACGTCTCCTTACGGCCCGCCGAGGGCAGCGCGCCCAGCCACTGCTCCACCAGCGGCTTGAGTGAGTCGACGTTGACCGTGCCGACGACGACGAACGTGAAATCGGAGAAATCGCTGAAGCGTTCGCGATAGAGGTCGTACTGCCGATTGTAATGGGATGCCTGCAGCATCGCCGCCGTCAGTGGCTGCGCGCGCGGGTGGTTCTGCTGCATCGTGATCACGACCGTGTCCTGGAACACCTGCTCCGGATCCTTGTCGCGATTCGCCAGCAGCGGTACGAATTGCGCACGAAGGGCATTGAAGGCTGCCTCATCCCGGCGGGGCGCCGTGGCCTTGAGGTATATCAGCTGAAGGATCGTTTCGAGGTCCCGTGGCGACCCGCCGGCGCTGATGCTTTCATTGAGGTTGCCGATGACGAATTGCACTCCGGCACGCTTCCCGGCGAGCTTCTTCCCGAGTTCGATCGCGTCGAAAGAGGCGACGCCGCCGCGCGGGACACTGATCGAGGCAAGCGAGGCATCGACGTAATCGGCATCGGAAACCAGGCTGGTGCCGCCTGGGCTGAAGGCCTGGATGATCACGTCATCCGCCTTGAAGTCGGTCGGCTTCACCAACACGCGGATGCCGTTGGACAGCTTCCAATCGGTCACGTTGAGATCTGCGTCTTTCTTCTCCTCGACCACCCGTCCGCGCGGTGGCGCGGTGGCGACCAGCGGCGCCTCAGAGACCGTTTCCGTCCACGCCGTCACCGCTTCGCCATCGACTTTCCGGAACGTGTTTAACAGCTCGCCGGGACTCGGGACGCCGGCGGTCGGTCCGGTCGGGGCCGACACTGCGACGACGCGATTGACTTGCGTGATCCATTGCCGGCCGAGCGTGTTGACGTCTTCAAGGGTGACGGTGGGCAGGACGCGCTTTGCCGTCTCGAACTCCCAGGCAATTCCCGGCGTCGGTTCGGCGGTCAGGAAGTGATTGACGTATTCCGCCGCATATCCGCCCGACTCCGACTTGTCCCGTTCCTGAAACGCGCTTTCCAGTGAGCGGAGCTGTGAAGCCTTCGCCCTGACGAGTTCAGCGGCCAGGAATCCGTGCTGATCGACGCGCCGCGCCTCGCGTAAGATCGCCTCGAGACCGCGCTGAATGCCGCCATCCTTCACCGTCGCCGACAGGAAGTAGACGTCGGTCGATCGCACGAACGCGCCGTACGACGAACTGGCGAACGCGAACGGCGCGTCGGGCTGGCGCGTGATCTCCGTCAGCCGCGAGTTCAGCATCTGATTGTAGAGCCGGCGCGCCAGCAGCAGGCGATAGTCGGACTGCTTGGCGAGTGGAGCCGGTGCGTGCTTGTAGATCAGCTGGATCGACGAGACCTGTTCCTCCGGGTCCGTCACGATCGTGATCAGCGTGGAATCGTGTCCGGGGACGGCGACCAGCGTGCGCGGGCGCCGGGTGGCCGGATTCGTCAGGCGGCCGAAATGCTCGCGAATCAGCGTTTCCAGCTTTGCCGGGTCGTAGTCGCCCACAGCAACGACCGCCATCAGGTCAGGGCGATACCAGTCGCGGTAGAACCGCTTCAGCGGCTCCGGGTTCGCGGTCTTCAGGATCGTCGTGTCGCCGATGGGCAGGCGCACTGCATAACGAGAGCCCTGAAACAGCACCGGGAACTGCTTGTCGCGGATGCGCGCGCCGGCGCCTAGTCCCGAGCGCCACTCCTCGAGCACCACGCCGCGCTCCTTCACCACTTCAGTCGAGTCGAAGAGCGCGCCGCCCGCCCAGTCCTCGAGGACGTCGAAGCTCCGTTCCACCAGGCCTTCCTTGTCGGTCGGAACCGGGAGGATGTAGACGGTTTCGTCGAAGCCCGTGTACGCGTTCAGGTCTGCGCCGAATCGCACGCCGATCGACTCCAGGTAGGAGACGATGTCGTTCTTGGCGAACCGGCGCGTGCCGTTGAACAGCATGTGTTCAGTGAAGTGCGCCAGACCCTTCTGGTCGTCGTCCTCGAGCACCGACCCGGCGTTGATGACGAGCCGCAACTCGAGGCGCTTTTCGGGACGCGTGTTCCGGCGGATGTAGTAGCGAAGCCCGTTCGGCAGCGTGCCCGTGCGCACGGCCGAATCCAACGGGATCAAGTCGCCCTGCGCCCCCGCGGCTTCCGGACGCATCGCTGTGGCCAGCGGCAGAAGTGCCGACGCCAGGATTGCCCGCCGGGACGCGGAAGAAACGAGCGAACGAAAACGTCGCATGTCGAACCTCGGTGGTTGCTTGAGCAGTCCTAAACTTAGAGCCGAGCGCTCGCTACGCCGAGGGTCGCCGGGGACGGGACGTCCCTGAGCGGGATAGGCATCAGGCATGAGACCACAATCACGTCATGGGCTCTCTAGGCCTGATGCCCGCACCTGATGCCTGATGCCTGATGCCTGATGCCT
>CAZSNV010000131.1:0-12883 GCA_964608035.1 uncultured Gemmatimonadaceae bacterium
TTCGACAATCTGCTTCTTGAAGCCAATGCGTTCACGGCCATCGGCGGCCGCACTAGCGCTTCGGAGCTCATCGACGAAGCGGTCGCTCTCGCCGTCTCCCGCCCCGTGACGGTCGACGGGTACTTCCAGCTGGGCCATCTCATGGCACGCGTCGGCCGGCTCAATGGCGCGCGCGAGATTCTCCGCCAGGCGTCGGCACGCGCGGCGCAGGAGAGTGTAGCCAGCCCGTGGGCGATCCGCTTGCTGACGGCGTCGTTGTACCTCGCGGAGCGCAATGCCGCCGACGCCTTGACGACGGTCGATGCGGCAAATGCGCCGGTTGATCTCGAGCCATTCCGGTTGGCGCTGACTGCTGACGCGCAGGCACTCGCTGGACAGCACGAGGCAGCGCTCGAATCAGCGCGACGTTTGTCTCAGGCGTGGCATTTCGGGGATGGGGCGCAGGACGAGTGGCTGCGAGCTACCCTGCGTATCGCGCGGTTTTCCGAAATGGCGGGTGATACAGCCACGGCGCGAACGACCTATAAGAAGTATGTGGATCGCTGGAAGGACGCTGATGTCTTCCTCGTCGAACTCTCGATGGCTCAGCGGGCCCTGGTCAGGCTCGGCGGGGGCGCGGTTACGGCGAGCGTTACTCCGGCGCGGGGTCGATAGGCAGGACGAACTGCGAAACGGCGCAGGGCCCGAACGGCGCAGGGCCCGAACGGCGCAGGGCCCGAAGGGCGCAGGACCCTGAACGGCGCAGGGCCCAAAGGGCGAGAAGTGCGAAGCTTTGGCTTGGTCCTCAGTACATAACGGACAGGTCAGCGAGCCATAGCGTCTTTCGCGGACCGGCGGTATCGCCCGTAGGCCGGAAGGCGCCAACGCGAATTCCGAGGGGCAGCACCGAGATCACCCATTGCGCCTCGCCGCCCAGATACGTGCGCCGCGGTGATCCGGACCAGAACCGCAGTGCCGTCGCACGGAGTACCGTGCCACCCTCCCAGCGAAGCCAGTGCGCCACGGCCAGCGACGCCCTGCCGGCGTGAATGCCGGGTTCCACCGCGGCCAGGACGAAAGTGGTTCGCGGTTCAGGCGTGTTGAGATCGCCCGTTCCGAACCCCGCCACTGCGGTCACAGAGAGCAGGACCGGGCCTAACGCGTGCCAGCCGGCAAGCGGATTCGCGACCGGTCGCCACGAGCCGACCGGCCTGGCCTGCTGGGCACCGCCGCTGGTTGCGGCCAGCGAGGCTCCGAGCACTCCGATCCACGTCCGCCGGTAGTATGATCGCATTGTCCCGAACACTCGTTCCCGGACTTCGTCGAATCAACCTTGCGCCTTCTGGGCCTTGCGTAGTTCGGGCTTTGCGCCGTTCGGGCCCTGCGCCGTTCGGGTCCTGCGCCATTCGGGTCCTGCGCCGTTCGGGCTTTGCGCCTTTTGGGCCTTGCGTAGTTCGGGCCCTGCGCCGTTTAGCGCCACTGGCGAAGCAAGCTGTCGCCATGACACCATGAATCCGGAAGAATCATCGCGCGCACCAACGAGGCCGGAGGGCCTGCCATGACTCGTACGGCAAGGGCGTTCGTCAATCGCGGCATCGCGTTGATGATCGGACTGGTCCTTGTTGCGCCACAGGCAGGGGCGCGCGCGCAGGGTCTGCCGGCCCGGCTCACCGACCAGCAGTTCTGGAAGCTGGTGACGGAATCGTCCGAGGCAGACGGGTACTTCCAGTCGGAGAACCTCGTCTCCAACGAACTCACGCTGCAGCAGATCATTCCCGAATTGGTGAAGGGCAGGGCGCCGGGGGGTGTGTACCTTGGTGTCGGACCGGACCAGAACTTCACGTACATCGCCGCGATGCGGCCGCGCGCCGCCTTCATCGTTGACATCAGGCGCGGCGCGATGCTGCAGCACCTCATGTACAAGGCCCTCTTCGAGCTTGCCGAGGACCGCGCTGCCTTCGCATCGCTGCTTTTCTCGCGACCCCTGCCGCCAGGGATAAACGTTGATGCGACGCCCATTCAGTTACTCGAAGCGTTCTATCCCGCAAGCGCCGATAGCGCGATGTACGGGCGGACGCTGAAGCGCATCGAGGACCACCTCACGAAACAACATGGGTTCACCCTGTCGAGAGACGACATGGGCGGCATCGAGTTTGTCTTCAACTCATTTTTTCTCGGCGGTCCCGACATCAGCTACAACTTCGGTTCCGGATTCGGCCGGGGTGGTCGCGGCATGCCTTCGTTTGCGGATCTCATGGTGGCCACAGACGCCGAAGGACTGAACCGCGGATTCCTGGCCAATGAAGAGCAGTATGCAGTGGTTCGCCAACTACAGCTGCGCAACCTGATCGTCCCGATCGTCGGTGACTTCGCCGGGCCCAAGGCAATGCGCGCCGTCGGCGAGTACGTTCGATCGAACGGCGCAGTGGTCAGCGCGATCTATACGTCGAACGTGGAGCAGTACCTGTTCCGCGATCCGCACAAATGGCGCCAGTACTATGAGAACGTGGCCACACTCCCCGTGGACTCGATGAGCACGTTCCTGCGCTCGGTGTTCAACTTTGGGTACAGCGGCGGCGGTAACGGGGCTCGCTCAATCACGATGCTCCAGCCGGTTCTGGATCTGTTGAAGGCGTTTCGCGAAGGAAAGATCCAGTCGTACTTCGACGTGGTGAATATGTCGCGAACAGTTTGGTAGCAACGAGCGACGAGAATTTTGCATTTTGCATTCTGCATTCAACTGATCCAGGGGCCTAACAGCGAGAAGAAAAGGCTGACGCCGAAGAAGACCGCGGCCGCCCCGCCCAGGACGCCGACAATTGTCCGTGCCCAGCCGAGCATCCGCGCGCGATTCCCCGCGTTCGCGGCGTCAGCTGTCTCGCGATCGAGAATCCCCCAGGCGCCAAACGCGCCAAGGCAGAACGCGAGCGCTGCCAGGGGAATCCAGAGTGGAGGTCGTAGCACCGCGACACTCGCCGCCACGATGAGTCCCACGGCCGCATCGAACACCAGCCTCCGGTCCGACGCCCGTCGCGCGCGCTGCGCGAGCATGTCCGGCAGGCTGCCCCGATCCAGGACGTCGCGGTTTGCTTCCTTCATCGAGATTCGAGTTCCGTTCGGTTCAGTATTCCAGGCCGTTCAGGAAGCGCACGGCATCGTTCGAGCTTCGGAACTTTTTCGCTTCCACCCGGCCGTCCGGGTGCTCAACCACGAGCGTGATTGTGGCTTGCGTTTCCGATGAGCTTCTCGAGGGTTTTTCCGTCGCTGTGCCTTTCGGGGTCGCGGGCATTTCGGTTCCAAGCAACCTGACGACCTCCGCGCGCACCCCAGTCACTGTCGCGCCCATCGACGTCAGAACCTGGGCGGCTATCCCTTGTTCTTCACGGAGCAGGCCGAGCAGGAGGTGCTCCGTCCCGACGTAGGAGTGGCTCAACTCGCGAGCTTCCAGCATCGAAAACTCCAATGCCCTCTTGGCGCGGCTGGTATAAGGCATCTCGCTTTTGTCGCGGCCTATTCCGAAGGAATCCGCGATGGCCCCAAGGAGCCCGCCGGACGGCCCTGCCGCCGAAGATGCTGTGCCATCGGCTTTCCCCGGCTTCACCGTTTTCAGCACGAGCGCCCTGATTGCGTCGGAATCGACACCGAGATTCATCAGCGTGGCGGCGGCGACGCCATCGCCCTCGGCGCAAAGCCCGAGAAGCATGTGCTCGGTGCCAACGTATTCGTGGTGTAATGCCGCTGCCTCTTCGCGCGCCATCTGAAGGACTTTTCTGACACGCTCAGTGAAGTTGTAGCCGTTCATCGCCCCTCCCGATGGACCGATGAAAACGATGCGGTATTCGGGGCGATCGCGCAATTGAAGTCCACGGGCTTGAAGTCCATTTCGAGGGGATGCGGGCTGGCCAAACCCCCTGCAGATTCGTTTCGAGAATCGCGGGTCCACGTGACTCAGGAGCAGCTCATGCCACGCGTTGCCATTTCCGTCCTCCTGCTTGCCATCTCAATTCCGATGACCTCCTTGTCGGCGCAGATAACTCGTTATGTGAGATACTCCGCCGGCGGCACGACCTCTTACGGACTTCTGGATGGCCAGACGGTGCGGGAACTCAGCGGCGACCTGTTCGCGTCGCCACGCCCAACCGGCCGCACGCTACGGCTCGACCAGGTAAAGCTCCTCGCGCCCGTGACGCCGGGGAAAGTGATTGCGGTGGGCTTGAACTACCTCACTCACCTGGGTGAGCGGCCTGCGGCGGCATATCCTGGACTCTTCGCCAAAATGCCAACGTCGATCATCGGGCCGGACGCCGACGTGATCTATCCAGCGGACGCGACCAACCTCCACTTCGAGGGAGAACTCGTCGTCGTGATTGGCCGCAAGGCGCAGAACGTGTCGGTTGCCGACGCGCCCAGCTACGTGTTTGGTGTCACCGCCGGGAACGACATCAGCGAGCGTGATTGGCAGCGGGCCGATCTCCAGTGGTTCCGCGCGAAGGCGTCGGACACGTTCGGTCCACTCGGGCCGATGATCGTCACCGGCTTGAAGTACGACGACGTGCTCCTGCAGACACGGGTGAACGGCGAGGTCGTTCAGTCGCAGCGGACGAAGGATCTCGTTTTCGACGTCCCGGCCATCGTGAGCTACATCAGTCGGTATGTCACGCTCGAACCGGGAGATGTGATCTACACCGGGACGCCCGGCACCACCAAGGCGATGAAGCCGGGGGATGTGGTGGAGGTCGAGATTGAGGGAATTGGGGTGCTGAGGAACAGAATCGTGAAAAAATAGGAAACAGGAACTAGGAAACAGGAAACAGTGAAGGAACGAAGCGTTGGTATTGAGGGCTTTCGCGCGAAGGTCCTCAGTCCATCCCTGCTTTCCTGTTTCCTGTTTCCTGTTTCCTATTTCCTATTTTTTCTCCGCCATCAGCGCCAGCGTGTTCCCCTCGGTGTCCTTGAAGAACGTCATCCACAGTTCGTGGTCGGGCATGCGCGCGACAAAGTGAGGCTCATCCGCAAAGGGAACACCGCGCTCCTTGAGCGTGGCGTGGGCCTGCGCAATGTCGTCGACCCGGAAATACAGTACGGAGCCGGGATGGTCGTACTCCGCGGTCTCGGGCAGCGACAGCATGAGTCGAACGCCGGCGCAATCGAAAAACGCCATCTTGGGCGGCACTTCGAACAGGAGGCGCATGCCCAGCGCGTCGCGGTAGAAGCGCACTGCGCGGGGAACGTCGTTCGCGTTCATCGAGATCTGGCCGATCGCACCGAGTCCGAGGGCAGGTGTGGTTGTCGTCATGTGTTCCTCCGGTCGTGCGCCGAGGGCTCTTGCTCCCCCGCGTCAGTTAGTTAGCTTTGCTAACAAGTTTGTCACCGGAGTTCCATGAGCGCAAGAGGGCGGGGGCCCAATGCCCCTGATGAACTCGCCGATCGCTGGCACAGCCTCGCAATTCACTTGCTCCGCCGACTGCGGCGCGAGGATGTCAAAGCCGGGCTGACCGGGCCGCGACTGTCGGCGCTGTCCGTCATTGTCTTCGGCGGCCCCATCACACTGGGTGAACTGGCAGCAGCCGAGCAGGTCAGGCCGCCAACGATCACGCGGCTGGTGCGCGCGCTCGAGCAGGCACGCCTCGTGCGTCGCGAGAAGGACCCCAACGACGGGCGTATCGTCAGACTGCGAGCGACGACGAAGGGCACAAACGTACTGCACGCCGGCCGCGCTCGACGCGTCAGGCGTCTGGCGGAGCCGATCCAGGAGCTCACCGCTGCTGAGCGCGACACGTTGCGCGACGCAGCCGACATCCTGGCTCGCATCGTGACGCGCCTCTCTTAGGCGATCCTAACCAGGAGTCCGGCATAACGCGGCGACAGGCGTGCCACCGTTGTGGTGCGCCACTACGCGACGCATCTTGTTGCGTCCGCTGGAGTCAATCCGGGATGGCGGTCGGCAGCAGGGGAGGAGCGGTGGGAGAACTCGGGTTTCGTGATGGGTTGATGGAGCAGATCCGCCTGCGGGAATCGCGTTTCCATGAAAGCGCGTTCCTCTTCGTGTTGGCGTCTCTCGAATTCCTCCAGGCCGGGCTTCCCGAACGACGTCACGTGGACGGCCGCGAGCTGGCTCATGCGGTTCGCGAACTCGCGCTGGAACGTTTCGGCGTGCTGTCTCGACTCGTGCTGGAACATTGGGGAGTGCGTTCGACCGCGCATGTGGGGGACATCGTGTTCGCGCTGGTGGACAGCGGTCTGTTGATGAGCCAGCCCGGAGATTCGCGACTGGATTTCGCGGACGTGTTTGACTTCGACGAAGCGTTCGAGGGATCGTATCCATGGAGTGCGGCACACCTGGCATGATGCCGCACCAGCGTCTCGCGGTGTGACCCGCGCGCGCCGCCGCCAGGGAGGATTTGTGGTGCAGAACATCGAGCTGCCGAAGTGTCGCAAATGCGGTAATGGCGAACTGCTGCCAATGAGCGACTACGGGCGGGATGGCGCACCCATTACCTACAAAGCATGGGTCTGCAGCAATCCCGAGTGCGGGTTCAACATCCGCATCGACAACGGCGAGATCAACTTCGGCCGGGCACTCGGACAATCGCACAAGTAGGCCACGACGGCTTCCAGGTGAATCGCAAGTGATCGTGCGCGTGGTGACCGGGGAAGGCGCCGCGGCACGGGACTCGGCCGCGATCGCCGCCGGCATCTCCTCGCGCACGTTGATGCAGCAGGCTGGCACGGTAGCCGCCGAAGTCATGGTCCGGCGCCTTGGCGATGCGCTCGGCGGTGGGGTGCTGGTGCTCACCGGCCCGGGCAACAATGGCGGTGACGGCTGGGTGGTGGCCGGCGAGCTCGCCGAGCGCGGGATTCCTGTTCGCGTCCATGAGGTGGTCGAAAGCCGCACCGGCGATGCGTTCGAGTCGCGCGAAGCGGCGATCCATCGCGTGTCGTTAGGCCCCGGCGACGGATCGGAGGTGGTGGTCGTGGACGCGTTGCTGGGCACTGGGGCGCGCGGCGCGCCGGCCCGCGCGCTGGGCGATGCGGTCCGCTCCATTCAGCAGCGGCGCGCCGCGGGCGCTGTGGTCGTCGCTCTCGATATTCCGACCGGCGTCGACGCAACCAGCGGCGCCGGCAATCTCGCCGTCACGGCCGACCTGACGATCTCGTTTGGAACCATCAAGCGCGGCCACCTCCTGGCGCGGGCGGAGTGCGGCACGATCGTCGTCGTCGACATCGGGCTGGGCGAACACGCGGAGCAGGCCGACGGCGCTCCCGCGCTGGTCGACGAAGCGTGGGTCGCCGGCGCCGTTCCCCCAATCCACGCGAACGCGCACAAGGGCACACGCCGCCGGGTGGTGATCGTCGGTGGATCGCGCGGCATGGCCGGCGCCGTCATTCTCGCGACGCGCGCGGCATCGCGGTCCGGAATCGGGATGGTGAGAGCATTGGTGGAGGAACCGAGTCTCGTGCCGGTGCAGTCGGCTGCGGTTGAGGCAACCGCGGCCACCTGGCCGCTGGCGGGCGCCGATTTGTCCGCGCAGCTGGAAGGATGTCATGCCGTTCTCGTCGGACCCGGCCTGGGTCGATCGGCTGAGGCGCGTCGCTTGCTCGAGACGGTGCTCGAGGTGTGGCAGGGGCCAACGGTTCTCGATGCCGACGCCATCACGCTCTTCGAGGGCGAAATCTCCTGGCTCAGCGCCGCGCTCGCTGGACGCCCCGCGCTGCTGACTCCGCACGTCAGGGAGTTGGCGCGCCTGGTCGGCACAACAGATGACGACGTGATCCGCAATCGCTTTGAAGTCGCTCAGGACGCCGCGCACGCGCTCGGCGCCAGCATCCTGCTCAAGGGCGTCCCGACGGTGATCACCGCGCCGACGGGAGAATCCATGGTTTCGGCGACGGGAACTCCGGTACTGGCGACGGCCGGGAGCGGTGATGTCCTGTCAGGGATTGCTGTAACACTTCTGGCGCAGACCGGCGATGCGCTCACCAGCGGAGCGAGCGCGGCGTGGATCCACGGTCGCGCCGCGGAGATTGCAAATGCCGGTCGTCCAATCCGCGGTGTAACAATCGGGGACGTCCTCGATTCACTCGGCCACGCGTGGCGGCTTTCCGGTGTGTCACCCGTGAGACCCGTGCTCGCTGAGCTCCCGGCCGTCATCGAGCATCGCAGCGAGGCGATTGATTGAGCAACGACCCGTGGGCAAAAATGGGGCCGGGTGTCGAGTTCGACCTGATCCGAAGAATGGCCACTCGGTGGGGCGATCTCGCCCAGCAGGCGGGAGACGATGCGGCCATCCTCGATGTAGCGCACGGGGCGCGCCTCGTCGCGTCGACCGACACGTCGCTGGAAGGCGTCCACTTCCGTCGCGAATGGTTGTCGCTTCAGGAAATCGGCTATCGCGCGACTGTCGCGTCGCTGAGTGACCTGGCGGCCATGGCCGCCGATCCCATCGGCCTCCTGATCGCGGCCACCATACCTGCCGGAATCGCCGAGTCGATCGAATTGCTGGCCGACGGGATTGGCCAGGCCGCGCGCGATGCCGGATGTCCGATCGTCGGAGGGGACCTGACCGGCGGAGATCGCATCAGCCTTACGATGACCGTGCTCGGCACGGCGGCGACGCCTGTCGGACGCGGGGCGGCAAAAGTGGGCGACGGACTCTGGGTCACGGGACGGCTCGGCGGTCCGGGTGCCGCGGTACGCGCGCTCCTGGCGGGGGAGTTGCCGTCCGCGGAGCACTGGCCGCGGTTTGCTCATCCCGTCGCGCGTCTTGCAGAATCCCGCTGGCTGGCGGAGCGAGGCGCTACCGCGATGATCGACCTGTCCGATGGGCTCTCGTCCGATGCGCGCCACATCGCTGCTGCGAGCGGCGTCGCGATCGAGATCGACGTCAGCTCGGTCCCGTGCGTGCCCGACGTCACGCCCCGCGCGGCCGCCAGCAGCGGAGAAGAGTACGAGCTTCTGGTCTCGGCGCCTGACGAGTTCGATGTTGCTGCGTTCACGGCTCGCTTTGCCGTGCCGTTGACGCGCATCGGACGGGTGGTTGAGGGCCCCGAGGCGGAGGTGACGTTCAAGGAAGGCGAAAGTCGCGTTGACCTTGCCGCAGGCTACGACCACTTTTCGGCCTGATGCGCGGAATCTTCGCTTTCGTCACGATGGTGCTCGTAACGCCAGTCTTCGCGATTGTCGTTATTGGCGCTGGACTGTTCAGGATTCCGAACAGGCCGGGGGGGCTCTTCGACAGGGCACCGCGGCTCTGGGCGCGAATCGCGCTGTGGTCGGCGGGTGTGCGCCTTGTCCTGCATGGAGCGGAAGAGCTGTATCAGCCCAAGCCACGTGTGTTCGTGTCGAATCACGTGAGCTGGTACGACATTTTCACGCTCATGGCGATTCTCCCGCGCTATCGGTTCGTGGCCAAGGCAGAACTCTTCAGGATTCCTCTTTTCGGCCCCGCGGCGCGGCGCGCCGGGACGATCCCGATCCAGCGCGAGAATAAGAAAGCGGCGTTCCAGGCATACGACGAGGCGGCGAGAGAAATCCGCGGCGGCGCGTCGGTTGCGGTCTGTCCCGAGGGCACCCGGGGAGAGAGCTACGCACTCCGCCCCTTCAAGAAGGGTCCATTCGTGCTGGCAATCGCTGCCGGCGCTCCGATCGTTCCCCTGGTCGTGTACGGCACTCGCGAGGTGCAAGCGAAGGGTTCGTTCGTGATCCGCTCAGGAACGGTGCACGTGCATTTCCTCGAGGAGATACCGACCGCGGGATTGGCGTATGACGATCGCGACAGACTGGCGGACGAGTGCTGGCGAAGGATGGCGGCTGCGTTGGAGAAGGAACATGGAGTGGTGAGTTCCGGATCGGTGGCGCGGCGCGAAAGGCCAAGGAAAGCCGAAGCTCCGACGCTGGTTGAGAACTAAGAGGCATCAGGCATCAGGCATCAGCGGCAGGGCTTGAGGTTACAGGTTTAGCAAGCGCCGAGTCACGAGTCACGAGTCACGACAATGTCGACTATTCAGGACATCAGAGCGCGAGAGATTCTCGACAGTCGTGGCAATCCCACGA
This sequence comes from uncultured Gemmatimonadaceae bacterium, assembly GCA_964608035.1. Lineage (GTDB taxonomy): Bacteria > Gemmatimonadota > Gemmatimonadetes > Gemmatimonadales > Gemmatimonadaceae > JABWBJ01. The sequence continues at coordinate 10,034 of CAZSNV010000131.1, forward strand.
TCGAAGTCGACGTGTTGCTCGAGAACGGGATTGCCGGCCGCGCCGCGGTTCCGAGCGGCGCATCGACGGGGGAGCACGAGGCGCTCGAGCTGCGTGACAACGACAAGGCGCGCTACCTGGGCAAGGGGGTGCGGGCTGCCGTACAGAACGTCACGGAGATGATCGCGCCGGCCCTCCGTGAGATGGATCCCGGCGACCAGGTGGAGATTGACCAGATGCTCATCGAGCTCGATGGCACGCCTAACAAGGGAAAGCTTGGCGCGAACGCCATACTGGGAGTCTCGATGGCGACGGCACGAGCGGCGGCAATGGACCGTGACATGCCGCTGTATCGCTACCTCGGCGGCCCGCTCACACGGACGCTACCTGTGCCGCTCATGAACATCCTCAACGGCGGTGCGCATGCGACGAACACGGTGGACTTTCAGGAATTCATGATCGTCCCGATTGGCGCGGAGAGTTTCTCCGAAGGGCTTCGCATGGGCACCGAGGTCTTTCATTCGCTGAAGAAAGTGCTGGTGAAGCGAGGGCTATCGACCGGCGTGGGTGATGAGGGTGGCTTCGCACCGGACTTGAAGAGCGATGAGGAAGCGCTGGAGATCATCATCGAGGCCATCGAAGCGGCGAAGTACCAACCCGGCCGGCAGGTGGCGCTCGCGCTCGACTGTGCGGCGTCGGAACTCTTCAAGGATGGCGCGTACACGTTCAAGAAGAGTGGCGCCGGCACGCGCGACGCAAACGGAATGATCGATCTCTATGCGAGCTGGCTCGAACGGTATCCGATCGTGAGCATCGAGGACGGACTTGCCGAAGATGATTGGGACGGCTGGGCGGCGCTCACGTCCCGGCTCGGTGACCGGCTGCAGCTTGTGGGCGACGATCTCTTCGTCACCAACACCGAGCGTCTGGCTCGCGGGATCGAGAGCGGCGTGGGCAATGCGATCCTGATCAAGGTGAACCAGATCGGCACGCTCACCGAGACGCTCGAAGCGATCGAGCTGGCCCGGTCAGCCGGATATCTCTCGGTGATTTCGCATCGCAGTGGTGAAACCGAGGACACCTTCATCGCCGATCTTGCCGTGGGCACGGGCGCCGGCCAGATCAAGACCGGGAGTGCATCGCGCACCGACCGGGTGGCGAAGTACAACCAGCTGCTACGCATCGAGGAAGAACTCGGTGGCGCCGCCGAGTATCCGGGTGGCGCAATCTATGGACTGTAGGGTGCGGAGCAGATTCCCGTGAAACTGCTGCTGATGCGGCTGGCGATTGTGTTCGCCGTGTATTTCGCGGTGCAGGGCGGGGAATACTCGACCTATGACCTGTATCGCCAGGGTCAGCGCGAGCGAATGCTCAGCCGCGCCGCTGACTCGCTGAAGCACGATGTCGATTCGCTGCGCACGTTGAAGCGCCTTATCGAGACAGACCCCGCGACGCAAGAGCGAATCGCCCGGGAGGACTTCGGGATGATCCGGGACAATGAACTGCTCTTTCGTTTCCTGAACCCCGATTCGCTCAAGCGCCGCTGATCTGGCTGGCTTGAACGGGGCCGTCGGCGGCCGTAGATTTCGTCCCACTGACGCGGGGTGGAGCAGCCTGGTAGCTCGTCGGGCTCATAACCCGAAGGTCGCGGGTTCAAATCCCGCCCCCGCTATGACAAGAGAAGAGGCCGGTGCCCAAAGCACCGGCCTCTTTTTTTTATGTGCCTGTGGCTAGCTGGTGCTGGTGACGAGGAACGTGATTTGCGTTGGCGTTATGATGGGGATGTAGCCTGCGCCCGCGTAGAGGACGAGTTGGGCGACGAGCCGGGGATCCGATACGGTGACCGTGATTCCGACGAGCGTCTCGGTGTTTCCCGAGCCGTTCGTCACGTTCCAGACGTGCCAGTCGTAATCGAAATCCGGGCGGTGGAAGGAGAAACCCGCCGGAAGATTGTCGACGAGTTGGGCTGGGAGCTGGCCTGCCGCCGCGTCCGGGGGGAACGATCCGAACTCCGTGTAATGCGAGAACGCGGCGAGCCTGATTGTGTGCACGTCACCCATGATGGCGGCCGCAATGGCCCTGCGTTTCATCTCTCCGAATCTGGGAATGGCGATGCGCGCCAGCAGCCCAATGACGATCATCACCATGAGCAATTCGACGAACGAGTAACCGCGCCGGCGGCGCATCAGCCGATTCCGCGCACGCGCAGATTCGCGCCGAGGAAGACCGAATCGGGGAGTGTCGACCGATACACCATCCTGGCGTCCTGCACGCGAGTCGCCAGCTCGAACACCGAGTCCGTACTGCGCCAGTACTCGATGCCGGTGGAATCCACGCCGGCTTGCACGAGGTTCTCGGGTAAACGCCTGTAAGCCGCGAAGTAGTCCTTCACCCGGATCGAAGCGAGATACAACGTGAGGCGGGCGCTGCGTTCCATCATCTCGGGTGACAGCGGCGGCTCACGTGGAGGCATCAGAGACGGCGCCACCCAGACGACGAGACAGAAGGCAACGAGAAGCGGGACTACGAAGGGATTGCGCCGGCGCGATGCCTGGAGCGCCATCTCTTGCGTCCGCTCCTTCCGCTTCTCTTCCATGAACTCCCCGACCAGCGATCCAATCGAGTCGTTCGTTACCGGGGTGCGATTCGGGAACTGAGGATCAGGCATGCCGGTTCGAAGAGGGCCAAACCCTGAGCCGCCGAGGCGGTTTTTCCTCGGAAAGGGCTGTCCAGAAAGGACTTCTGCCCCTCAAACGACGTCACGGGCGGGCCTAGGAGGGGGGCAGGGCCCGGGATAGAATTCAGCCCTTCTCTAAGGCAGGGTAGCTCAGCTGGTTAGAGCACGGCACTCATAATGCCGGGGTCGCGGGT
>CAZSNV010000132.1:0-12807 GCA_964608035.1 uncultured Gemmatimonadaceae bacterium
GGGGACCGGGCCGACGGATGTGTTCGCGGCCGGCGAGGACGGGGTCCTGCTCCACTTCGACGGCGCGGCCTGGAGCAGCGTCGCGTCACCGACGGACCGGCTGCTGATTCAGCTCTGGGGGCCGCCGGGGTCGCCTAACGTTTATGCGGTGGGCGTGGTAACGACGATACTGCGGGGGACGAGAAACTAGGAAATGCAAAATGCAAAATGCAAAATGCAGAATGCAAAATGCACGGAGGCCGTAATTAGTCACTCATTCTGCATTCTGCATTCTGCATTCTCATTCTTCCTCCACCGCCTCCTCCTTCTTCTCCTTCGCGGAATCCTCAATCACCTTGTGCGCCGCTTCGGGTGGCATCTGTTCATATCCGTGGAACTTCCGCGTGAAGGTGCCGCGCCCATGGGTCATCGAGCTGAGGTCGGTCGCGTAGAGGTGCAGTTCCGCCTGTGGCGCGTGGCCACGTACCACCGACCCGCCGCCGTTCGCCGCTTCCGTGCCCAGGATATGGCCGCGGCGCGATGACAGGTTGCCCATCACATCGCCCAGGTACTGGTCAGGCGTGGTGATGATCACCTCGTCGATGGGCTCGAGCAGGACCGGCTTGCATTTCGGCGCGACCGACTTGAACGCCTGAATCCCGGCCATCTTGAACGACATTTCGTTCGAGTCCACCGAGTGATACGAGCCGTCGAACACTTCCGCCTCGAAGTCGACCATCGGGTACCCCGCCAGGACGCCCCGCACGGCGGACTCCTGGATGCCCCTGTCCACCGCGGGAATGAACTTGGACGGGATCGAGCCACCCACGATCTGGTCGACGAACTTGTAGCCGGAGCCGCGCGGCAGCGACTTCATGCGCACCCAGCAGTCACCGAATTGACCTCGACCGCCGGTCTGTTTCTTGTGTCTCCCCTGGCCTTCACCCTTCCCCAGCAACGTCTCTCGATAGGCAATCCGGGGACGCCCGAGTTCCGCTGATACGCCGAATTTTCTCTTGAGGCGCGACATCGCCACCTCGACATGACGCTCCCCGAGGCCCGCGATGATCGTCTGGTGCGTTTCGGCGTTGTAGTGCGTCCCGAACGTCGGGTCCTCGTCATGCAGGCGGTGCAGCCCGAACTGCAGCTTCTCTTCATCGTGGCGCGCAGTGGCGTGCACGGCAAACTCCGCCACGGACTCAGGGAAGCGGATCTGCGGCAGCCGCACGGGGTGGTCCCGTGTGGACAGCGTGTCGTTCGTATGCGTGTTCCGCAGCTTGGCGACACACCCGATGTCGCCGGCGCAAAGCGCGGCCACCTCGATGCGATCCTTTCCCTGGGCTACCGAAAGGTGGCCCAGCTTCTCGGCGCCGTCGCGCGTCGCGTTGTAGACCTCCTGCCCGGTGATCACTCGACCGGAGAAAACGCGGAAGAATGAAACGTCACCGATATGCGGCTCTGAGTGCGTCTTGAAGACCTGGGCGGCGAAGGGGCCGGAGTCGACGGCGTGAATCTCGACTGTCTTGCTACCCTCGGCGCCCTTGAACGCGTGCAACTCTTCCATCTCGTACGCTGATGGCATCAACTGCACGAGTTCGGCCAGCAGCGCGGAAATGCCGATCATGTGGTCGGCCGAGACGCAGAACAGCGGGAACAGGTCGCCCCGCTTCATGGCTTCCTTCATTCCCTGAATGGCCTCGTCACGCCCGATCTCACCGCCTTCGAGATAGCGTTCGAGCATGGCGTCGTCGGTGGCCGAGATGGCCTCGATCAATTCCTGGTAGTACGCCTGGACTTTGTCCCGTTCGGAATCGGGGATTTCCGTTTCCTCGTATTCACCAGTCCGCGTGCCCGGCTTGTACAGGTATGCCTTGCGCGTGAACAGGTTGATGACGCCGTGGAACCCGGCGCCCGCGCCAATTGGAACTTCGACGGGGACAACCTTGGACGTGAGGCGGTCCTTTACCTGTTGATAGGTGCGCTCGAAGTTCGCGTGCTCCTTGTCCATCAAGCTCACCACGAACAGGACGGGATCGTTCGAGGCGATGGCCGCGGCGAACATCTTTTCGGTGCCGACCTCTACACCTGCCGTTGCCGACACCAGACAGAGAGCGCCGTCGGCGGCTGCCAGTCCTGCGATTGCGTCACCGTGAAAGTCGAGGTAACCCGGTGTGTCGATCAGGTTGACCTTCACGCCCTGCAATTCGGCAAAGGCGCAGGAAACGTTGATCGAGTAGCCCCTTTCGATTTCCTCGGGCGTGTGGTCCGTGAGCGTGGTGCCGTCCTTGATGTTCCCCCGACGTTTGCTGGAGCCGGACACGAAGGCCAGCGCATCGACGAGAGTCGTCTTGCCGCTGGCCCCGTGCCCAACTACCGCCACATTTCGGATTTCCCCCGCTTTGTACTCCTTCATAACAGCGATCCTCTTTAGTCGATTGACACCGGTAGCCTGTTCCCCCGCTACTGGCGCGTCAAGTAGAACGATCAGCCGAAGTTGGAATTTGTCATGGCGGAAAAAAGCGGGGCCCGTGAGCGAATACTCACGGGCCCGGCATCGGACAGATCTGGATCGTTGTGCTCAGTCTCCGTCGTTGTCGAAGGTGTAACCGTCAGCCTGTCGGTAGTGCTCCAGCAGTGAATCGACCCGAGCGCCGGCACCGGCCGGCAGGATCGAGTACGACGTCAGCGTGAAGCTGATCGCCCGTCGGGCGCCTTCCGGCCAGTCCGGCATGGACAGACCCGCGACCAACCGACGGATGGTCGCACCACACTCCAGCAGCAATTGATTCGCCGTTTCCCGGATAACTTCGGGTGCAATCGACAGGTCTCGGGTGACGAGCTGCCCGGTCTGCTCATCCCGCCACGCCGCGTCCCCAACCGCCCCCCGCTCCGGCCATAGCCCGAGGTGGCGAATTACATCCACGCGCTCCATGGTCTCGCGACGGGACTCCATCGCCACCGCCAACGCCATCGCCAACTTCTCGGTTGTGGCTTCGCCGTAAAGCGTCACCACGTCGCGTGTTGGCTTTTCGGAGTTGAGCGGACTCGGCACGGAATTCACGTGAGCGAGAACGGTGGAGTGTTCGGACATCTCCTCGAGCATGACGAGGACATCCATTCCTCCAGCCCCCTGTATGTTGAAGGTCCAATCCCCGTGGTTTCGCGGCGCGCCGGTGTGCGCGCCATCGATCACACAAAGTTGGACACTTACAATGCGGTAGACCCCGCATGCACGTGAATGGACACAAATGGCAGGGCTGATGTTCCACGCGTCGGCGCAGCCACATCGAAGCCGCGCGTTGTCCCGGCAACGGGCCACTCAGGGGACTGAATCCGCCCGGGAAAGTGCGCGCCCGGTCACAAGACCCACCGTCATGAGCGCCACGCACAGCGCTGTCTGCGGGCCAGGCATCGGCGCGAATTGGACCGCTCCCAGCGCCGCAGGCACAAAAGAACGCGCCGCAAGCGCCGCTGCCGCTCCCACGAGGACGGCCAGCAGCATGACGGTCGGCGGGGTCCGCCGGTGGGCCATCGCAGCAAAGGCGATTCCCCAGAGAATCATCCACGCGACGTGAGCCATCAGGCCGGTCGCGGACGGAATGAAGCGTGGCGCGTCTGTTACGCCGATGCCACGCATGACCTGGCTACCGAGTGTCGCGAATGGCCCGGACCAGTCGCTGTGGCGGAGACCAAAGCCAGTAATTGCGCCGGCCGTGGCGGCCGCCGACACAAGGCCCGCCCGAACGCCCGCCCGGATTCGTGAGGAAAACACGCGAGAAAGGAAGTGTCACAACCCGATCCACTCAAGGGAGCGACGACGCCAGCGAAAACAAGGCCACTTTTGGCATCAGGACACCGATTTTGAGCAGGCGTCGGCAGGCTGGACCCGACCGATTAAATTGCAGCGCATGAACGCTCCGCAGACTGCACCACCTCCGACTTTTCGCACAGCGCGCATTCTCGTCGTAGAGGACGCGCCCGACGTTCTGAGTGTTCTCGAGCGTTCGCTTTCCGACAACGGCTACGACGTGAGCACGGCGGGCGACGGCGAGGCGGGACTCGCGGCAGCGCTTGACTCCCGTCCCGATCTCCTGATCCTCGACATCGGATTGCCGCTCAAGGACGGCTACGAAGTTGCCCGGGAACTCAGGTCACGCGCCTACACGGCTCCAGTGCTCATGCTGACCGCGCGGGATACGGTTTCCGATAAGGTGGAAGGACTGGACGCCGGTGCGGACGATTATCTCGCCAAGCCATTCAGCTACGACGAACTGCTGGCGCGCGTCCGCGCGCTTCTTCGCCGTTCGGCGCTTCGTGCCGATCAAGCGATGATCAAGGTGGGTGACCTGGTCATGGATCCGTTTTCCCGCGACGTTCGTCGGGGCAATCGCGAGATCAACCTCACGCAGAAGGAATACGCGCTGCTGGAGTACCTGGCTCGCCACGCCGGGCGGGCAGTCACCCGCGAGCAGATTTCGCAGCAGGTCTGGAGACAGGAGTTCGACCCCACCACCAACATCGTGGATGTGTACATCAACTACGTCAGGAAGAAGGTGGACGTAGAGGGCGAAACCAGTCTGGTGCACACCGTCCGCGGTGTGGGCTACATGCTCCAGGGATAGGGCAGCCAGCTGGGTTGTTAGTGCTTTGTGCTAGGGCTTGTGGCTGGGACTGGAGCTGGGTGCTGGATGCTCGCGGCCCACAGCGCAAATACCCCGCTCCACTCAGCACCCCGCATCCTGCTCCCAGTCCCAGCAAAGAGCCCTAGCAAACAGCACTAACAAGCCAGCTGCTTTTCGAGCATTAACGATCCCTTATCGCGACCCGTCTCCCAGTCACTCAAGACGGGACGGAGAGTTAGCAATGCGTCGATCAGGTTCGCTGGTGGTCACGGCGGTGGTGGTCCTGGCAGGGTCGGCCTGGACCGTCGACACTCTGTCAGGGGCAGTCGAGCGCGTCGTCGCCGGCTACCGGGACCTTACCACCCGCGAGCAGGCGACGCACGCGCTGAACCGGCTGGCGTTCGGCGCGCGACCCGGAGACGTGGACCGCGTCGTGGCGATTGGCGTCGATCGCTGGATCGAACAGCAGCTTCGACCTGACCGCGTTCCTGATCCGGAAACCGAACGGATCATGGGCGCGTTTCCGGCGATGCGCCGGTCGGCCACCGATTTGCTGCGCGACTACCCGCCGCGCAACGCGCAACAGCTTCAGGCACGCCTGCGCGGTGACTCGATGCTCAGTCGAGCCGACAGCATGGAGTTCCGTCGCGAGGCGCAACGGAACCGCGAGTTCGTAAACGATCTGCTCTCCGCCAAGGTGGCGCGCGCCGTGTTGAGCGAGCGGCAGCTGGCCGAGGTGATGACGGATTTCTGGGAGAACCACTTCAACGTCTTCATCGGGAAGGGACAGCTCCGGTATTACCTGCCCGAGTACAGTGAACGCACCATTCGCCCGCACGCGCTCGGAAACTTCCGGGAACTGCTTGGCGCGGTGGCGAAGAGTCCGGCGATGTTGCTGTACCTGGACAACGCGCAGTCGGTGGCCGACAGCGGCCAGCCGACTTTGGGCGGACGAGGTCCTGGCCTGGGTCGCGGGCGTGGACGCGCCGCGATCGTGAATCGTCGAATCCAACAGATGGATTCGACGCAGCGCGCTGCGCTGGAGCAACTGCAGCAGCGACGCCCGCGCGGACTCAACGAGAACTACGCGCGTGAGTTGCTGGAGCTGCACACGCTCGGGGTCGATGGTGGCTACACGCAGCAGGACGTGATCGAGGTGGCGCGCGCGCTGACTGGATGGGGAATGAATCCTCCGCGGCAAGGCGGGGGCGGTGGTTTCGTCTTCCGGGCGGCGGCACATGACGCCGGTCCCAAGGTGGTGCTCGGGCATCGCCTGCGCGCCGGCCGCGGGATCGAGGACGGCGACGAGGTGCTGGACATCGTGAGCCGCCATCCTTCCACCGCGATGTTCATCAGCCGGAAGCTTGTCACTCGGCTGGTCAACGACGATCCGCCGGACGACCTGGTTGAACGCGCCGCGGCAACGTTCACGCGCACGAGTGGCGACATCCGCGAGGTGGTGCGGGTCATCGTCACCTCGCCCGAGTTCTTCTCGCGTTCCGCGTACCGTGCCAAGGTGAAATCGCCGTTCGAGGTGACGGTGAGTGCGCTGCGGGCGCTGGGGGCGCGCGCCGACACCACGCCGTTCTCGGCCGGACTGGTCGGGAGGCTCGGCCAGCCCCTGTATGGGCATCAGGCGCCTAACGGTTGGCCGGAGACAGGGGCGGCGTGGATCAATACGGGAGCCATCCTCAACCGGATCAACCTGGGGATCCTGGTAGCGAGTGGCCGAGTCCCGGGAGCACCGCTGCGCGGGTGGCCGCCGTTCGTTGAGCTGGCGCGTGCGCCGCGCGCGGCGCAGGTCGATGCAGTCGTGGAATCGTTCCTGGCTGGCCGTGCCTCGCCGGAGACGAGGGAAATCCTGGTGAGCGGGAACAACCCGTTGATGGACCGCGCGACGGCCGACTCAGTCAGGCTGGATGTCGATCCGGCAACCGAACCAGGCATGGTCGCAGGCGGAGGAAGGGGTCTGGGGAGAGGGCGGCAAGGTGGATTCCAGCGGCTACCGCAACTCACCGGGCTGCCGCAGGTCATCGGTCTCGCGCTCGGCAGTCCTGAGTTTCAGCGCAAGTAACGGCGACCATGGGCGAGCTGCTCGCCCGGCCGCGTTCGGGGGAATCGTTATGCATCGCAGAGTGTTCGTGAAGGACGGAGCGTTGGCGCTGGTGACGCTGGGGCTGAGCCCCAGTTTCCTGAGGCGCGCCACGTTCGCCGCCGAACTGCAGGCCGCGCGAAAGGGAAAGATTCTGGTCTGCCTGTTCCAGCGCGGCGCCGCGGACGGGCTCAGCATGATCGTTCCCCATGGTGAGACCGCGTATTACTCGTCCAGGCCGAACATCGCGATCCCGCGTCCACGCTCGGGAGCAGATAACGCCGCCATCGACCTTGATGGCTTCTTCGGATTTCATCCCGCGCTGCAGCCTTTCGCGCGGTTGTACAAAGAGGGACTGCTCGCGCCGATTCATGCGGTGGGGAGCCCGAGTGCGACGCGCTCGCATTTTGACGCCCAGGACTACATGGAGTCGGGCACGCCCGACCGGAAATCGACGCAGGATGGCTGGCTGAATCGCTATCTGGCGGTCAAGGGGACGTGCCAGGAGTGCGCGCGGGCCGAAGCGTCCCCGTTCCGCGCTGTTTCGATGACGCAGCAGACGCCGCGTATTCTTGAAGGGCCGGCGGCCGCTGTAGCAATGAATTCCCTCGGTGAATTCACGGTGCGAGGCGCGGGAAACTCCGCGGAGCGACTCGAGGCGTTGTATCGAACAGGCGAAGCTGATCTCGTCCATGGCGCCGGTCGCGACATGTTCGAGGCGGTGAGGTTACTGCAGTCCGCGAATCCGCAACGCTACCAGCCGGAGCACGGCGCGGAGTACCCGCGCTCGCAGTTCGGGCAGCGCCTGCGAGAGATCGCACAGCTGATCAAATCAGGCGTCGGTATCGAAGTGGCGTTCGCGGATGTCGGCGGCTGGGACACGCACGTCAACCAGGGCGCAGCAACGGGTCAGTTGGCCGCGCGCCTTACCGATTTTTCGCAATCGGTTGACGCGCTGGTGACGGACCTGGGCGATCGGATGCAGGACGTGGTGATCCTGTCGATGTCCGAGTTTGGCCGGATGGTGCGCCAGAACGGCAATGGCGGGACAGACCATGGTCACGCGGGCGCGATGTTCGTGATCGGGGGCGGCGTGCGCGGTGGCAAGGTGCACGGCACCTGGCCGGGGCTGGAGCGCGAGCAACTCTATGAAGGACGCGATCTCGCACTCACCACGGATTTTCGGGCGGTGTTTGCGGATGTCCTGTCGAAGCACCTCGGGGCGACTAACCTGGCGCCGGTTTTTCCGGGATACGACGGCAAGATCTTCAGTGTGTTCACCTAGCGATCAGCGATCAGCGACGAGACCCTCGCCCCGCCACTCCTCCTGTCGACTACGCCTGCGGGACGTTCGAGCCGCATAGCGGCGTTGCGACCAGGCCACCTGAGCGAAGATCGGCGTGCTCGAGGAGCGCGGCGATTCCGGCTACGCCAGCGGGTTCGCCTAGCAGGCCGGTTTCCCGCAGGAGTAGCTCCATCGCCGCGCGCATGGCGTCGTCGCTCACCAGCACGACGTCGTCCACGACCGGCCTGAGGTAGTCGAGCGCTTCCGGAATCGGCACGCGGACCGCGATGCCGTCGGCAATCGTCGCCGCGTCGCTCGTTTCGACGACGCGACCAAGGCGAAGCGAATCGCGCATGGCGGGCGCGCCGGCGGCGCAGACACCGATGACCCGCGTGGCCGGGGACGCGTGCCTGAACCAGGCCCCGATGCCGCCGAGCAGAGCTCCGTTGCCTAACGGGACGAGGACCGTGGCAATGGGCTCGGGCCAGGCGGTCAACTCCACCGCCATCGAGCCGGCGCCCTCGGCAATCGCCGGCTCGCGGCCGTCCTCGACGAACACCGCTCCTTCTCGTTGAGCGTGCGCTCGGGCGTGCGACTTGGCATCGTCGAAATCACGGCCGGCGAGGTGCACCGTCGCTCCCAGTTCCCGCATTCTCGCCACCTTCAACCGGTTCGCCGACTCGGCGGCGTAGACATCGAGCGCCAGACCCCGAGAGCGCGCTGCCCAGGCGAGACCCTGGCCGAAATTGCCCGCGGACGCAGTCACGAGATGTCGCGGGAGCGGTGTGGCGGTGCGCAGAAAGAAATCGGTGCCACGGCCCTTGAACGAGCGTATCGGATTGGCCGTCTCGACCTTCAACAGCACGCGGGCGCCAATGCGGCGTCCCAACGCGTCGGCCTCAAACTGCGGAGTCGAACGAAATACCGGATCGATCTCGCGAGCGGCGCGGGCGATCAAGTCGAGATCGAGAACGAATGCAGAATGCAGAATGCAGAATGGAAAATGAAGAATGAAGGGTGAACGAGGTAACGGCCAATCGCTACTCCTTCATTCACGTTTCCTCATTCTGTATTTCGCATTTTGCATTCTGCATTCTATTGCCTGCCTCGACCCCAGCGCTTGAGAATGCGTGAAATGCGATCAGCGAGCTCATTCTCCAGACCCGCGATCCACGTAGTGAATCCCGGATACGCGTGCTCTTCACACTGAGCGTGCGGCTCCGTGCCGACGCGGAACCACTCGCGCGTGGCGAGGGGGCAGTATTCACCAGCGATGGCCCCGGTCTGCGGATCGATGGTGACCGACACGAGACCGTCAGGCACGTCCCAGTCCCGGCCGCGCTCCCGCCAGCCATCGCGATAGAAGCGGACCCAGGCCGGTGCGGCCATGCGCGCGCCGCTCGCGGCGTCTCCGAGCGAACGCGGTGTGTCGTACCCGAACCAGAACCCCGCGACGAGGACGGGCGTGTACCCGACGAACCAGGTATCCGCTCCATCGTTCGTGGTCCCGGTCTTTCCCGCGATAGCCCCCTCGATGCCCATGGCGCGAACGACGTTTCCCGTGCCGCCGTCCACCACGCCGCGCAACATTGAGGTCATCTGGAAGGCGTCGCGCGGGTCCATCGCCGGCGTGAGTTCCGGTTCGGACGTCCAGAGTACGGTGCCATCCAGGCGCTCGATCTGCCTGACGAGTCGCGGCTTCACACGAACGCCGCCGTTGGCAAATGGGGCGTATGCGGTCACCAGCTCCAGCGGCGTGACTTCAACAGCGCCGAGCGCGAGAGACGGCACCGCCTTCAGCGGACTGGAGATGCCGTTGGCGCGCGCGGCGGACACGACATTCACCTCGCCCACCGCCCTGCTCACGCGCACGGTCACGGTATTCGACGACCGCATCAGCGCGCGGCGCATCGTCATCGAGCCGTCGTACTCGTCGCCGTAGTTCGCCGGCGTCCAGATGTCGCCATTCCCCTGGTCAATGAAGACCGGTGCATCCTCGAACACGGTGGCGGGTGTCAGCCCGGCGGAGAGCGCGGCGGCGTACACAAACGGCTTGAACGCGGAGCCGGGTTGCCGGCGGGATCGCACCGCCCGGTTGAACGCGCCACGAACGTGGCTCCTGCCACCGACCATCGCGCGGATGTCACCAGACCGGGGATCGAGGGCGACCATGGCGCCCTGCACCACGCCAATCTCGGGATCGTCCTCGTCAGGCCACCAGCCCGTGGCTTCGCGCTCGATCTCCACCGCCCGGCGTTGCACCGTCCGTTGCGCCACGCGCTGGGCGGTCGCATCGAGCGTCGTGTGCACGACCACTTCGGTTCTCGATTCGCCGCGGGCACGGAGAACCGAGTCGACGAGCGATCGTATCAGGTCGAGTGCGTACGACTCGGGAGGCTCCGGCGCTCGCCACGCCGCGCGCGCCCGAGGAAGGGGGGCGCGGCGCGCGCGCTCGAACACCGTCGCGCTCAGGTATCCCTCTTCCTGCATGAGCGCGAGCACGAGGTTGCGACGGGCAAGCGCCCGTCCCGGATTCCTGCGCGGTGTGTAAACGGACGGTCCCTTGGGCAGCGCGGCGAGCATCGCGCCCTCGGCGACGTTCAAGTCGCGAACGCGCTTGCCGAAGAGGTCGCGCGCTGCTCCTTCCACGCCATAGACGCCGTTGCCGAGATAGATGACGTTGAGATACAGCTCGAGGATCTCGTCCTTGGTGAGCGCGTTCTCGATCAGGCGCGCGACGCGCAACTCGAGGAGCTTCCTGCCAAGACTCCGCGTGCCGGTGGCGCGCGTGGTGAGAAACGTGTTGCGGGCGACCTGCATCGTGATGGTCGAAAACCCTTCGCGAAAACGAAACGACGATGTGTTGCGAACAATTGCGCGGCCGACTCCACGCCAGTCGAGTCCCTGATGCTCGTAGAACCGGCGATCCTCGGTCGCGATGAACGCGCGGCGGACATGCAGGGGAACCGCTGCGATGGGAACGTTGACACGGCGCACGGAATTCAGGCGTCCCATCGGTTTACCATATCGGTCCAGCACGCGTCCGCCCTCGGCTGGCTGATAGGCTTGTATCGCGCGACCGCTGGGACATCCCTCGAAGCCACACGTGAGCAGCCACGTATCGAGCAGCAGCATGACGGCAAGCGCCGAACCCATGGCAGTCGTCAGGCGCCAATGGCGGCGCATCCATCGCTTCGGCGGATCGTGAGCGTCCGCGCGGAAAAGCCGTCTCGTGGCGGCGATGGCTTCCAGAAACCGAGCGCGGAGGAGCAACACTGGAATCAGCGAGGCTGCCGTGGGCGCCGGTCAGGACGCCGAGTTTGAGGGAAGAGGCTGCTCCTTAGATACGAAACACCTGCCCAAGAGTTTCCCTGTTCCGTCTGCGACGTTCGGCTCGTCCCACACCAGCTCGCTGGGTGGCGCATCAGAAACGCCAGACTCGGAGCGCGCTGAGTGCCGTGGAGATGGCCTCGCGCTCGCCCGTTTCGGTACTTCGCTCGAGAAGCCGCTCGTAGACTTCGATGGCGAAGTCGAGCATGACATAATCGCGTTCGGCGCCAGCGACCGACGCCGCGTTATCGGCCACGGCGGCCAGCGCGAGATGGTCGCTGGGAAAGCGCTCACTCACCTGTTGCCACCGTCGCACGCGGCCGCGCGGATCCGATTCGGAAAGTGCCCAGAGATGCCATGCGCCGCGGTTCGCCGGATCCGCGGCGATGGCCTTCGTCGCCAGCTCACCGACAACCTGCGGGCCACGTCCCTGCAGCCAGTATGCGTTCGCGAGAATGACCAGCGCGCGCGCATTGTCCGGTTGCTCCGCGACCACGGCTTCGTAAATCGGCGCGATGATTTCCGGTTCGTCGAGGTGTGGTTCGGCGGCCGCGACCAGCGCGTCAGGCGTTGAGCCGGGTATGAGCCCCGCGAGCCGTTCGCGAAGGACGGACACATTCCCGGTCGCGTTGTACTCGCCGACGAGTCGCGCGAGTTGCGCCCTCAGGTCCGACGCGTCAGATGCGAGGGCGGGTGGGGGGGTGGGGGGGTGGGTTGGCGAAGCTCCTTGCATGTCGCGAACGCTAATGCCCTTGGCCTGGTTGACGCAGGCACCGCGCGTCAGGCGGCACGTCCGGGGGCTAACGGGTCCGGCAATCGTGCTTGCGCGAACGAGGGCTGGGTGCGATACTCGTACAACGGTCGGCAACCCTGTTGGTTGTGCGGACCGCGCGAGGCTCGGGTGAGTGGCACCCCGACATGATCGGCGTGACACGCCTGGCCATCGCTGGACTGAGATGAACGTCGCCGGTATCGCGTGCGGACTCCGCGCCACGCGGCGACTCCAGAAACGTCGTGCGAACAGGCACGATCTTTCCCGTTCCACCACAGTACCCTGACTCATCGCGCGCCGCTGGCGTGCGTGCACGCGCAAGTGCGCGTCCACGCGCAATGCGTTTAGAGCGCTCAGAAGGTTTCCATTTTTCGCAAATACATGCTGTACAACCCAACCAGTTCCCTTTCGACGACATGAACGAACGTCGCCGCCCCGGTCGCCGGGGCCGCCGTCCGAGTCCCCGACGGCCAGCCGCAGATCCCAACGCCGAAACGAGCCCGTATCGCAATCCCGCCGAGGGCGATGAGCCTGAGACGGCGACTCGTGTGGAGCCTGAGAACACAGGCAGCAGCGGCGCCCAACCCGAAGACGGCGGAGACCGGACGCCTGACGCGGCATCAACCGACAGTGGACCGCCACCGGCCCCAATCGCTGAGGGAGAGGGCGGCGGTCCGGACTCACCTCCAGCGCCTTCGAACCACCGCTACGAGCAGGGCGGCGGGCA
>CAZSNV010000133.1:0-12761 GCA_964608035.1 uncultured Gemmatimonadaceae bacterium
CAGGTCGAGCACGTTCTGGTCGTTGGTGTAGCTGTGGATCGTCACCATGGTGCCGTGGCGAAACCCGAACGTGTCGCGGATGACCTTTACCATCGGCACCAGGCAGTTGGTGGTGCACGAAGCGTTGGAGATGATGGTGTGCTTTGCCGGATCGTACTTCTGGTCGTTCACACCCATCACGACCGTGATGTCCTCGCCCTTCGCGGGCGACGAGATGATCACACGCTGAGCGCCGGCCGTGATGTGCTTGCGGGCGTCGTCGGCGTTCGTGAACCGCCCGGTCGATTCGAGAACGATGTCGACCCCGAGTGCCTTCCACGGGAGAGCAGCCGGGTCCTTCTCGGAAAAAACCTTGAGCGCATCGCCGTCGATGGTGATCGCGTCGGCGGAATGCGAGACGGTTCCGCGATACGTGCGATGAACGGAATCGTACTTGAACAGGTGCGCCAGCGTCTTTGTGTCGGTGAGGTCGTTCACCGCTACAAAGTCGAGGTCCTTGAGGCCTCCCTCTTTCGCAGCGCGCACCACCTGCCGTCCGATTCGTCCGAATCCATTGATCCCAACCTTGATCGCCATGCGGAAGACCTCATGAGGGCGGCGCGTCTCCGGGGAGGCGCGCGCGGCCGAAGGTGACGTAACTGATGATACGGGTCCCGCCGGCAAAGAGCGCAGCCGCGCAGGCGTTCAGGGTCGCCGCGGTAGTGACGACGTCATCCACGAGCACCAGGTGCGCGCCGCGCAATCGAGCCGGATCGCCGGTGACCCGGAAGGCGCCGGAAACATTGCGGAGCCGCTCATCGGGAGTCAACCGCGTCTGCGACGCGGTGAAATGGGTGCGCACCAGTGTCTGCCAGACGTCGAGATCCAGGTGCGCGCCAAGCGCATCCGCGAGTCGAGCGCTCTGGTTGAAACCGCGCTCCCGTTCACGTTTCAACGAAAGCGGAACCGGAATGAGCGCGGTGCGTTCGGCGACCACATCCACCGGCCACGACAGGCGCGACATGCGTGCACCCATGCCGACAGCCAGCCGGTGCCATCCGTCGTACTTGAAGGAATGAACAATCTGGCCGCCAATCCCCTCGGGCACCCAGCAGAACGAGCGAACGGCACGAACATAGGGCGGCAGCAGGGCGCACCATCGACATTCGCCATCGGCGACCGGATACCCGCATCGCTCACACTGCGGGCTCGGCAGCCGCGGGATGCGCGACCAGCATGCTCCACAGGCCAGGTCCGCGCCGTGTTCCGGGAGACGCCCGTCGCAGGTGACGCAGCACCGGGGCAGCAGGAGATGCGCGAGGGCGCGTGCCAGGCGCGCTCCCGCCGCTGCGTTAGGCAGCCAGTGCCGCCCGCATGACGTCCCGGTCGGGCGCGCGTCCGAACCAGCGCTCGAAAGCTTCGGCTCCCTGCGCAATCAGCATCTCCAGGCCATCTGCCGCGCGGTGACCCGCCGCGCGCGCCGCGATGATCCACGGGGTCTGGCCCGCACGGTAGGCCAGGTCCATCACCGCCGCGTCACGCGGGATCTGCTCGACCGGAACGGGCAACTCATCGCCCGTCAGCCCGACCGGTGTCGCATTGACGACCACAGTGGCGTCATCGAGACATTCGGCGATTGTCTGCGCGACCCCGACGAACGGGAAGCGCTTCGCAAGATCCACTGTTCGCCTGGCCGTGCGGGAATAAACGTAAACGCGCACCGCCGGCCAGTTCTCGACTACGGCACAGACAGCCGCGGCCCCTCCTCCAGCGCCGAGCAGAGCGATCCTCGCTCCATCGGGAACCGACCCCAGGACCTTGTTTGCCAGCGCGTGAAAACCGGCGACATCCGTATTGTCCCCAACCAGGGCTCCGTTTTCATGCCAGAACGTGTTCACCGCACCCGTGCGGGACGCGATGGCCGTGTGGCGCGCGCACGCGGCAAAGACGGCAGCCTTGTGCGGGACGGTGACGTTGCCCGCCGCCCGCGCCGCGCGCAGCTGTCGCAGCACATCGCCCAGCGCATGATGGGGCACGTCGAGCGCTTCATACGTCAGCGGGATTCCCGCCGCGCGAAGCGCCGCGTTCTGAAATCGCGGCGACAACGAGTGCCGCACGGGATGGCCGAGCAGGACCAGCCGTCCCGGAATCGTCACCCGGCCGGTTGGCCCGGACGCGCGGTGAGCCGGTCGAAGACCTTTCGGATCTCTCCCTGCAGTTCGACGAGCGTCTCCCGATACTGCTCCAGGTCGCCCCCGAACGGGTCGTTGATCGCGCGGCCGGCGGACGGACCGCCGGCGAACGCCGTCAGCAGATGCGTCCTTCCCTCTCCGCCTAACGCCTCGGCGCGTTCCATGTGATGCGGCCCCATCGCCAGCACCACGTCATGAGACTGCACGAGTTCCCGGGTCAGTTGCTGCGAGCGATGGATGGAGAGGTCGAGGCCGCGCTCCAACGCCACCAGCAGGGCTCCATCGGAAGCCGGTGCGCCGTCCCAGGCACTGGTGCCCGCACTCGATACCTCGACATCGGCCAGGCCGCGCTCGATCGCCTCGCGGCGCGCCAGCGCTTCGGCGAGCGGGCTCCGGCAGGTATTCCCCGTGCACACGAACAGCAGTCGCATCGTCAGGCGTCGCCGATCAGGTCTGGTACGCTCTCCCGCAGTACGTCGGCCGCGATGGCGCCGGGGCGGATCACGCGCGGGCGACGGCCCGTACAATCCACCACCGTCGACGGCGCCGATGCTTCCAGTCGTCCACCGTCCAGCACACGAAGAATACCGCGACCCACGGCATCCCCCCACTGCTCAACAATCTCCCCGGCGGTCATGGCCGGCGGTACCCCGGGCAGGTTGGCCGACGTCGACGTAATCGGGTCACCATATGCCGCGATCATCCGCTGTAACGCGGGATGCGACGTCCATCGCACGGCGACACCGCCCTCGGGTCCGCGCAAGCGGGGTGGCACCCGCCGCTCACCGCCACGCAACACCAGCGTCAGAGGCCCGGGCCAATGACGTGCCGCGAGCTGTGCGGCCATACTCGGCAGGTGCAGGTCCAGTCGTTCGAGCATGGACACGTCGGACACGAGGAGGAGAAAAGGCTTCGCCGGCGGGCGTCGCTTGAGCGCCACGAGACGGTCCACGGCATCCCGGTCCACCGCCCCGCCAAAGCCGTAGACGGTTTCGGTGGGATAGGCCAGAACCTGACCGGCGTGCAGATGCGCCGCAGTGTCGGCGAATGAGGATTCGACTTCGGCAGGAGACCAGAACGGGATCGCGGCCTGACGCATCAATCCACCAGCGACGAGAGTCGTTCGACGCGCGCGAAGTCGGCTTCTTCCGTGACCTTCATCGCCCGTTCGCTTCCGCGCACGACCACGACGTCGAGACCGAGCCGCTCCACGAGCGCCGCATCATCGGTCGCGGTGATTCCCTCCCGGCGCGCCTGGACATACGCATGCTCGATGACGCGCATCGGAAAGGCCTGCGGCGTCTGTGCGCGCCAGAGCCCTTCCCGATCGAGCGTCCGCGTTATCCGTCCCGACGCATCGACTTCCTTGAGGGTATCCACCACGGGCAGTGCCGCGACGGCCCCGTGACCACGCCGTGCTTCCGCGATGACCGCGTCGATCGTTGCGTCGGTGACGAGCGGGCGCGCCGCGTCGTGGATCACCGCCACCGTCAACTCGTCAGGCAGATCCTCCAATCCGCTCCACACCGATTCGCCACGGTCGCGTCCCCCGGTGCTCACCAGCAGCCGGTCGAGGTCGCACTGAAACAGCCAGGGCGGCGGGTCAGCGGCGTGGGAACGGGGCAACACGCAGACGACGAGCGCCACGTCAGGGCGTCGCTGAAATGCATGCACGGAGTGCAGCAGCATCGGCTTGTCGACCACCCACCGGAATTGCTTCAGCTCCCCGGTGGCGCCGGCGGCCCGGGACCCGCTGCCGCCTGCGACAATCACGACGCCAACGTCGGCAACCGCGGAGCCCGTCATTGGCGGAAGAGCGCGGCGAACAGCGATCCCACGTGTTCATGCGCCGAAAGGCGAAGCGCCGCTCCCGCTCGGGCGGGAATGCCACGCGTGGCGACGAACGCGACCGTCATGCCTAACTGTGCGGCCTCGGCCAGGCGTCGTTCGGCCTGCGACACCGCGCGTATCTCCCCGCCAAGTCCGAGCTCGCCGATGAACACGGAACCTCGCGGCAGCGCGATGTCGTATACGCTCGATGCAATGGCGGCAGCGATGGCAAGATCACCCGCCGGTTCGCTGAGGCGGAGCCCGCCGGCCACGTTGACGAAGACATCGAGTTGCGACAGCGGAAGTCCTGAACGCTTCTCGAGCACCGCGAGCAGCAATGCCAGGCGGCGCGGATCAACGCCGTTGGCGACGCGTTGCGGAGTGCCGTAGCCGGCCTTGGCCGCCAGCGCCTGAATCTCGACCAGCACCGGGCGTGATCCCTCGATCAACGCCGTGACAGCGGTGCCTGACGCGGATACGCCGTCACCCATGAACAGCGCGGATGGATTCTCGACGGCTTCGAGGCCCGCCGCCGTCATCCGGAAGACGCCGATCTCGTCAACGCTGCCGAATCGGTTCTTCGTGGCACGCAGCACCCGGAAATCCAGCGATGCGTCTCCCTCGAAGTACAGCACGGTGTCGACGATGTGCTCGAGGGTTTTCGGTCCGGCGACTCCGCCGCCCTTGGTCACATGGCCCACGATGAAGACGGCGCACCCCGTTTCCTTGGCGAAGCGCATGAGCCGTGCTGCGCATTCCCGCACCTGGCCCACGGCGCCCGGAGCGCCTTCGAGGTCAGCGGAGTAGATGGTCTGGATCGAGTCGACGATCAGGAGCGCCGGAGAGACTGCGCTCGCGGTAGATAGAATCGCTTCGAGCGTGGTCTCCGCAAGCAATTCCACGAGCAGCGCCGATTCACCAAGCCGGTCGGCGCGCAGCCGGACCTGAGGTCCGGATTCTTCCGCGGACACATACAACGTCCGGCGCCCGGCCCGGGCAGCGCTCGCCGCAACCTGGAGCAGCAAGGTTGACTTGCCGATTCCCGGCTCGCCGCCGATGAGCACCACGCTGCCATCCACGATGCCGCCGCCTAACACGTAGTCGAGTTCCCGCAGTCCGGAGGACATGCGTGTCGATCGCGCCAATTCCACGGCACCGAGGGCAACCGGCGCGGATGATGGCAGGGTTTCCCGCCTGCCACGCGACGACCTGCCTCGCGGAACCGCGGTCTCCACTTCCTCGACCAGCGTGTTCCACTCACCGCAGGCATCACATCGCCCGCCCCACTTCAGGTACTCGGCCCCGCATTCGGTGCAGCGGTACACCGTCTTCGTCCTGACCGTCACGACGATTTCCGCTGCGTGAAGTTGTCGAAACGCGTGTACTGCTTGTGGAAGTGGAGCCGGATGGTGTCGGTGGGACCGTTACGCTGCTTGCCGATGATCAGCTCCGCCAGCCCTTCGAGCGGTGTGCCATCGGCCAGTCGCCGTGGCTCCCCGCGTTCGTCGGTTGTGCCTTCGTAATACTCCGGCCGGAAGAGGAACATCACGACGTCGGCGTCCTGTTCGATGGCGCCGGACTCACGGAGGTCGGAGAGTTGCGGCCGCCGGTTCTCGCCGGAGCGCTGTTCCGGCGCGCGCGAGAGCTGCGACAGCGCCACGACCGGAATGCGAAGTTCCCGGGCCAGCGTCTTCAGCGACCGCGAGATGTAGCTGATCTCCTGCTGCCGGTTTTCGGAATCCGGGGGACCGGCGATCAATTGGAGATAATCGATGATCACGAGACCGACCTTGTTCTCGACCTGCAAACGCCGCGCGCGCGAACGAATGTCGAGAGCAGTCAGTCCCGGACTGTCGTCAATCCAGATTGGCGCCGAACTGAGAATCCCCGTCGCTTTTGCCAGGCGTGAGAAATCGTCCGGCGACAGCCGGCCATTTCTCAAACGCTGGGCATCGATGTAACCCTCAGCCGCCAGCATGCGCGCCACGAGCTGTTCCTTCGCCATCTCCAGCGAAAACACTGCCACCGGAACCTGCGCCTGGATGGCGGCGTTCTGCGCCACGTTGAGGATGAAGGCAGTCTTACCCATGGAAGGCCGCGACGCGATGATGCTCAGCTCCGACGGCTGGAACCCGAGGGTGAGGCGATCGAGATCGACAAAACCGGACGGCACGCCGGTGACCGACCCACCTCCTCGCGCCAACTCCTCGATCCGCTCCATCGCCGGCCAGAGCAGTTCCTTGATGCGATGGAACCCTTCCCGACCGCGCTCGGTGTTGATCTGGAGAATGCGCTGCTCGGCGTGATCGAGCAGTTCCGCTGACGTGCGTCGCCCGTCATACGCTTCTGACACGAGCTCGGTCGAGGTCTCGATCAGCCGGCGGATCAGACCCTTCTCGCGAACAATGCGCGCGTGATACTCGACGTTCGCGGCGGTGGGCACGACGTCGAGGAGGTGCGACAGGTACTCCTTGCCCCCCGACGCGTCGAGCTCGCCGCGCAGGGCCAATTCGTCGGCGAGCGTCAGGACGTCGACAACGATACCGCGTTCGTTCAGCGCGACGATCGCGCGGAAGATCCGGCGATGCCCCTCGCGGAAGAACAGCGTGTCATCGGCGAACTCGGACGCGCGCAGAATCGCGTCGCGGTCCATGATCATCGCGCCGAGCACCGCCTGTTCAGCGTCCTCCGACCATGGCGGCCGGCGGTCGCGAAACGTATCAGCTACTGTTGGCGCGATCGAGGAGGTTTCGAGCAAGCTGGACATCGTCCCACGCCGGCCGTTTCCATGCCGGATTCCTTAGGAGGGCGGCCGGATGGTAAGTCACTACCAGCGGAACGCCGTAATATCGGTGAATCCTGCCGCGCAGTTTGCCGATTCCTTCGCGCGTGTTCAGGAGCGTTTGAGCCGCGAAGGTCCCGAACGCCACGATTACGCGTGGTTGGATCAGCTCGATCTGCCGCAGCAAGTATGGACTGCAGGCTTGCACCTCGTCCGGCATTGGATTGCGATTTCCGGGCGGACGGTGCTTGAGAACATTGCAGATGAAAACTTGTTCGCGCGAGAGCTTGATTGCGGCGAGGATTTTGTCCAGTAACTGACCGGCTTGACCAACGAACGGACGCCCGAGTTCGTCTTCGGTTGCTCCCGGCGCTTCACCAACGCACATGAAATCCGCGTTGGGGTTTCCTTCACCGGGCACCGGGTTTTTCGCATCGCGATGCAACGGACAAAGTGTGCACGTGGAAACTGCTGTTGAAAGTTCCTGCAGCGTCGCGTATGGCGATTCGGAGCCGCCGAACAGTTCACGCCCCGTACCACCGATGATGATTCCCTGCTGCACCTGATCGAGCGGAAGCGCTGCATGCGAATCAGTTGTTGGTGCAGTGGAAGGCGCAGGCATCGCGAACCGACCAACTTTTTCCGTCGGCGCGGTATCTGTTTCTCGCAGCACTGCACGCCAGTCGGCGCCAGCAGCCGCGGGAGGAGCTCCCCCTGCTTCCTGCCTCCTGCTTCCTGTTTCCTCGCGGGGCGCAGCCCCGAGTAACCTCATCGCCTCGTCGACGCTGAGTTGATCGAAGACCAGTTCCGTCTCCCCAGCCTCGCGTCGCTGCTCGAGAAACCGGCGCAACTGTTCCCTAGCGTCCATCGAGCAGCTCCACGACCCGATCGAGAATCGCGTCCGCCACCTCGTCTTTCGACATCAACGGGAGGTCGGTTCGTGTCCCATTGCGCGCCAGGATGGTCACTCGATTCGTATCGACGGAGAACCCGGCGCCGGGCTCTCGCGCGTCGTTGGTCACAATCAAGTCGAGGCTCTTCGATTCGAGTTTGGCGGCGCCGTTCTGGAGAACATCATCGGTCTCCAACGCGAATCCAACTGCGATCAAGCCAGGAGGTCGCATCGGAATCGTCTCCCGAAGTATGTCGGGGGTCGCCTCCAGTGCGATCGCGTCCGGCGCATTTGCCTTCTTCACCTTTGAGGGCGCAACCGCGCTGGCCCGGAAGTCGGCCGGGGCCGCAGCCATCACCAGCACGTCGGCATTCACGATTTCGGACCGCACAGCCTCCAGCATCTCTTCGGTCGTTTCAACGGTGAGCAGCCGGGGCCCGATCGGAGCGTTCGTGGAGAGCGGGCCGGCAATGAGCACGACATCAGCGCCGCGCCGCCAGGCCGCAGCGGCGATCGCCACGCCCATCTTCCCGCTACTGCGATTTGAGAGAAAGCGGACCGGATCGACTGCTTCGCGCGTTGGACCGGCTGAGACGACCACTCGGCGTCCTCGCAGGACATCGGCGGTCTCGAGCAAGCGACCCGCGTGCGCCATGATCGCTTCAGCTTCCGGCATTCGGCCCGGCCCGGAGCCCTCGCCTACGGCCAGCTCACCGACATCGGGATCGAGAACGCGATATCCGAGTTCGCGCAGGTGCGCGACATTGCGCTGTGTTTGTCCGTGTGCCCACATGCGATCGTTCATCGCCGGCACAAACAACACTGGCGCGGTCGTCGCAAGAAGGCAGGCGCTGAGCAGATCGTTGCTGCGACCGGTGGCGGCACGCGCCATGAAGTCGGCGGTGGCTGGCGCGACAACCACGAGTTCGGCGGCTCTCGCCAGATGGATATGATCGAGAGCATGACCTGCCTGAATGAGTGCCGTGTGAACCGGGCGGCCCGTTAGCGCTTCAAACGTCACAGCGCCCACGAACTCCGCCGCTGACCGCGTCAGCACCACATCAACCTCAGCGCCGCCCTGCGTAAGCAGGCGCGCCAGCCACGCTGACTTGTAGCTGGCGATCCCCCCGGTGACACCGAGAAGGACGCGGCGGCCGGAGAATGGCCTGACGGGACTACTCCTCGCCGCGTTTGCGCGCCACCACGCGATACTCGATCAGCCCTTCGGAGAGTTCCTCGAGTGACCGTGTGGTCAGCTTCTTCTCCCGGGACGTCCGCTCACGCGGAAACTCGTTGAGCATGCGCGCCTGCTTGGCGGCAACGAGCACGCCGAGGTACTTGTTGGCGGCACGATCCTTGAGTTCGTCCGGTGTAAATACTCGCATGGGATTCAGGCTGGCGTAGGAAGTTGAGCAAGGTGCCGGTCGAGTTCTTCGACCAGCGCGGTGACACGAGCGGTCAACTGAGGTTGCCGCGCGTGCCGTACGGCCTCGGCGTCGATAATAGACGACACAACCCGATGGGCGGATTCGAGGTCGTCGTTCACAACAGCGTACTGGTAAGATACAGCCGCGCGGAGTTCCTCGCGCGCCGCTCGGACCCGGGTTTGGAACGCTTCCCCGGATTCCGTCCGCCGGGAGGTCAGGCGCCGCATCAGGGCATCAGCACTCGGGGGCAGGAGAAACACAAGCACGGACTCGGGATACGCCGCCTTGAACTGGCGCGCTCCCTGGACGTCGATGTCCATGATGACGTGCTTTTCCTGGCCGAGGACGAGATCGACCTGACTGCGGAGGGTTCCGTAGAGATTCCCATGAACCTCCGCCGATTCGGCGAATTCACCGCGTTCCCGCAACGCGAGGAACTCGGGCCGGGAGACGAAGAAATAGTCGCGAGTGTGGACTTCGTTTTCGCGTGGAGGGCGCGTCGTGCAGGATACCGAGTAACCCACGTCTTTGCGCCGATCCAGCAACATCCGCGAGATGGTGGTCTTTCCGCCGCCCGAAGGCGATGAAATGATGAGCGGGAACGGGATCATTCGAGGTTCTCCACCTGCTCGCGGATCCGTTCCAATTCTTCCTTGACTGTCACTACATCGGCCAGGATGTGGGAGTCATACGCCTTGCTCCCCGTGGTATTCGCTTCCCGCAGCATTTCCTGCAGCAGGAACCCCAGCCGCTTTCCAACCGGGTCATCCGAGCCTTCCGATACCGAACGCCGGAATGCAGTCACGTGTGAGCCGAAACGCGACAGCTCCTCCTGGACGTCGAGCCGATCCGCCTGAATCGCGATCTCCATCGCAAGGCGCTGCTCGTCGACGTGAATTCCATCGGTCAGCAGACGAATCGATTCGCGAGCGCGGGCGCGCTGTTCAACCAGTCGTTGAGGTGCTCGCGCGCCGATCCGTGACAGTGCTGCCTCGACGATCGACAGTCTCTCGACGAGGTAGGTCCCCAGACGCTCGCCTTCCTGCTGGCGAGAGGTCGCAAGATTGGCGGCGGCCGCGTCAACGAGTTGCAGGAAGGCTGACACTTCCCCCTCGGATCCCTCACTGATCGACGACATCACGTCCGGCATGCGGAGCACGGTGGCGACATCCACGTCTCCGGCCAGGCCAAATCGGTTCTTCAAATCGCGGAGGAGTCCGACATAGGCACTGAATCGTTCCTCGTCGATCAGCGGGGGACCGGCCACACCGCGATCGACACGGGCGCTCAGCGTGATGTGGCCACGGGAGAGCCGCTTGCGGAGGGCTTCCCGAACCTCGCCTTCCCACCGCGAAAGCTCGGCCGGCAGCTTGATCGTGGTGTTGAAGAACCGGTGATTGACCGACCGCAATTCGACGGTGACGCGTGCGGACCCAACGGTCCCTTCTGCGGCGCCGAAACCCGTCATGCTTCGTATCATATGAAGCGGCGTAAGTTACGGCGCCACAATAACCTTGTCAATTGACGAAGGTCCAGCGGATCCCGTAGATCGCCGTTATGCTCGGCATCGTGAACCCAGGGACCTGCTGGTACTCAGCGCCGAGGAAATTGCGATACTGGAATGAAATGGTCGCGGTCAGCAAACGGATCTCGAGCTCGGCGCTCCAGGTGCGGTACTGCGATGACTCGACGAATCCGGTCGCGGTGGGAAAGAGCGCCTCCGATCGGTAGTCGTGGGTGACTGCGAGAAGGATGCTGAGGTTCCCGCTCGGAAACCGATTTCGCATGTCCGAGTCGAGGTAGAATCGCGAGCGCGTCTCATACTGTGGTCTGTAGATCCCCGCCGATCCGTAGCGCATTGCGCTGAAGTCCAGTCCGATGTCACGGTAGAACTTTCCGCGCATCGTCGTAAAGATGCCGTTCGATGCTCGCTGCTCGCCGGAAAGAAATGCGGTGTCGAAGGCGATCGCCGCCGGAAGGAAGCTCGTGTCGCGGCGCAGCGCCCCCACGCTCAGCCACATGCGCGCGGCGCGCATGCCTACCTCTGCACGCATCGCAAGGCTGGCCGGGGCGTTGGCGCTCTCGATAGGACTGAACCGGCTCACTGTGCCGCTGACTGCGAATCGTCCGCCAAGATTCACATGCGCACCACCCTCGAGTCGCTGGACGCTGTCGAGTGGTGAGCGCTCGCCAAGAAGCGAGAGTGTCAGTCGACCCGCTTCGTAGCCGACGCGAATGGCGGGTGAGACACTCAGTTTCCCCTCCCAGCGACGAACCCTCGCGAGCGCCGACAGGCGCAGCGGCCCGACGTTGGAGCCCCCGGTCAACACCCACTGCGGACGGGACCGTGTGGTGTCGTTAGGAACATCGAGCGTGTCGGGTTCCTGCTCCGAGCCGCCGGGCCCCCCGCCACCGGGACCCGCAACGGAGTCAATGACGATGCTCAGCGGGTTTCTGATCGAGAACGATTGAGTGGAACCCAGGGCTTGCACCCACAGTCCGCTCATTGGATCACCCCAGGCGAATCGTCCGATGGTGATCGTCGACAACCCGTCCAAGGTCGGCAGCGTATCGGTAGTTGGCGTTTCGTCGGACAGCCGCTCCGTGAACTTCCTCCCGGAGCGAAGCACCGATGCATCCACACTCCAGTTGTTCCGCGCGATGCCGATGCGACCCCACAGCGACGTCTGGTCGCCCGCTTCCGACGTGCGCCGGTCCGCCGTGGCGTAGTGATTGCCGCCGAGTTGCACCACCTGTCCACCGGGAAAGCGACGTCCGTAAAAACCGCGATACGAGTTGGTCTGGAGGTCACCCGTGTGGATGTCGATGCGCGTGACCGGCGTCGTGCTGACGACTCGCCAGCTCCGCAGGTGGACGCGAACCTCGTCCGCACCCACCTCGACGGTCGCATCCTCCAGGTGCCACAAGTCGACAAGCGACAGGTCGTGTTGTCCGTTCAGGCGCGTGTTGAGCGCATCGACCTCAATGCCATCGAGGAAGATCCGCACACGACCGAAGCGGCCGTTGAGGGCCGCCATCTCCGGGGCCGAAATCCATCCGGCGCGGAATGACGTGACGCCGGGGATGCGATCAATGAGTTCGCCCAACGTCAGCGCGCCGGAGGCAAAGAGCCTGCTCCGGTCCCACGCGTACGGTTCACCAATGGCAGGAGGGCGAGGCACCTCGGCTCTGGCGATGGGCGCCTTGATGGTATCCGCGGCCAGGGCGCGCAATCGCGCCAGCCGCAACCGCTCTGATTCGATTCTCGCGAGGGAATCCCGCCGCGCCGCCGAGGTGTCGGCCAGAGAATCACGTCGAACCACCGGATCCTGCGAGCGAACCTTGGGCGCCGCGATAATGAGGGCCGCGAACGCCGCCGCGACTCCCCCTCCCCACCGTGGAACCAAATGCCTCAGCGCGTCCTCCCGCGAACAAACTGGACGAACGTACCCATCGGTACGCCCGTTGGTCCGCGCGGGATCATAACGAGGTCGGTTTCCGAGTAGGCTGTCCCCGCGACATCCAGGTGGACCCACGGGAAGTCGGCAAACTCCTTGAGGAACAACGCGGCGGTGATGGTGCCGGCCGCCCGGCCGCCGGTGTTCTTGAGATCCGCCACGTCGGACTTGATCAACTCGCGGTATTCGTCCCACATGGGC
>CAZSNV010000134.1:0-12746 GCA_964608035.1 uncultured Gemmatimonadaceae bacterium
CTGATGCCCGTTGCCTGTTGCCTGTTGCCTGTTGCCTGTTGCCTCGAACGTCTAGGGTGGACCCTGCGAGTCAACCCAACCGACCAGCTCGGCCACGCTCGCCAGGTAATTCGCCGTGACGGAGGCGGCTTCGCCCTCCTTCAACTTCGCGTCTCCCCTCGAATGACCCAGCACGCGGCGAAACGTGGCTGCATTGATGCCCGTGATGACCTCGATGCGATCGAGCACCTGGCCCGACTCGGCCGGCGGTTCTTCGCCGGCCAGCCGGAGCGTCGCCCGGAGGATCGCCATGATCGAAGACGCGCTGCCTTCGAGCATGTCCAGAAGCGCTCGCGCTTCCCCGCCTGACGAGAGGACCGCGTGACGCAGGCGGAACAGCTTGCTCAACGTCTCGTGCTCGAGCTGCAGCCGAAGGTCTTCCTTTCGCACCACAGGACGATCGGCCGGCAGGGCGCCATGCAGGATGCGGTAGTGCGCGAGGATGTCGGCGTACTCCATCGGAAAGATGTCTGAGGACGTGCGCCATTCGGTCATCGTCAGGGTGAGCGGCGGCGGATGTCCTGCCTCGCGCCAGGCGCGAGCCACCGAGGCTTCGCGTCGCAGGTGGTCCATGTCGATGGCATCGACGAGGACGAGGACGTTCAGGTTCGCGCGTCGCGACACCCGTTCTCCCCGCACGGTGGAGCCATAGAGCGCCACGCATCGGAGACCCTCGCCGTGAACGAGCGCGAGCTGCCTGACGAGTTCTTCCAGAGTCATCGTTGCCATGTGGTCACCAGCTCCCGCTCGAACCACCGCCGCTGAACCCGCCCCCGCCGCCGAATCCGCCGAATCCACCACCGCCGCCAAAGCTGCCACCGCCAAAGCCACCACCACCCCATCCGCCCCGGCGTCCGTGAGACTGCGCTACCGAAATCGCCCAGAGGAGGTTGAGGCATCCGCTTCCGCCACCGCGGCCATACTTCCCTGACCGCCGCAGGCCCGAGACAATCAAGAAAACGACGAAAAGCAGGAAGAGGAGCGCGCCGAAGGATGGCGCTCGCGGCACCGGCTGCGCGACGGGCTCCGGCAAGCGTGGGCTCGCGACTACGGACGTGTCCAGGGTGACGCCGAATTCTCTCGCGTATCGGTCAGCAAGTGCGGACGTAATCAGGAGGAGCGCACCGCCGTAGTCCCCGCGTCGGAACAGCGGGATTGCCGACCGTTGGATGTCTCCTGCGACCGCATCGGTGACAAAGCCCTCCACCCCTCGGCCCGTCTCGATCCTGACCCGGCCAATTCCATCGCTCGCGGTTTCCTTCGGCACCACCAGGATGACGACGCCCGCGTTGCGACGACGATCAGCTGGACCGGCTGAACCGCCGACACCCCATTCGCGGCCAATGCGGAGCGCCACGTCGGCCACGTCGCGACCGCGAAGGTCGGGCATGGCCACGATGGCCATCTCGCCGCCGGTCTTGGCGTGAACTTCGAATGCGATCCGGTTGAGCCGATCGATGACCGCTGGATCCAGAACGCGCGCCGCGTCGACGACAACCTCGGCGGCCGACGTTCCGTAGCCACGGGGCGGCGGCGGCAACTCGAGCTGTTGTGCGGTGGCGACGAGAACTGCAAGGAGAAGGGACAAGTCGGGGGAGGGCGGAATGCAGAATGCAAAATGCAAAACGCAAAATGCAGAATTGGGAAACCGGGAACGGGAAATCGCTTTCTCCTCTGTCCCAACTCACTCTATCTTTAGGTCTGGACAGGACTACGTACTAAACCATCAGGTGTTTCGAAATGACACTGCGCTCTGCATTCTACATCGGGCCGGCCATTGCGCTGGCACTTGCCGCGTGCTCAGGAGTGGAAGTGAGCAAAGGGGACGCGGCCGCTGTCGCGCCGGGCGCGGCCGCTGACACCGCGCCCGCGGATCCTCGCGTTGCCATCGCCGATACGGCAAGAATCCTCGGTGATCCCGCGGCGAAAGTCTGGCTCGTGATGGCGAGCGATTTCCAGTGTCCAGCCTGCAAGCTGTGGCACGATTCATTTGCCCCCGAGATCATGCGTGACTACGTCGCGACGGGGAAGGTGCGCTTTGCCTACACGAACTTCCCGCTCGATCACATCCACATGAACGCGCGGGCGGCGTCTGAGGCAGCGATGTGCGCCGCAGCTCAAGGCGGACAGAAATTCTGGGGAATGCACGACCGCCTTTTTGCCAAGCAGGAAGAGTGGGCACCCGTACCCGATCCAGTGCCGCAGTTTCGTCAGCTGGCAATTGAAGCTGGAGTCGACACAGCCGCCTGGAACAAGTGCCTCATCGATGACGTGATGGTCCCAGTCGTTGAAGCGGATCGCGAACGCGGACGCGCCGGCGGCGTGAACCAGACGCCGTATTTCTTCGTGGGCGATCAGAAGGTTGGCGGCGCGATCCCTGCGAACCGCCTCCGTCCAATGCTCGACGCAGCGATAGCCCAGGCCGGTGGCGCGGCTCGTTAGGGGAACTACCGCTGAGTTGTCAGGGCTGGGTGCTGACAACTCAGCGTTCCCTCGGCCATGAACGCCGCACTGCGCCTCGCCTACAGCGCGGTCGGTCAACTCGCGCGGTCTGCGGCGGCGTTCACGCCGGCCGGCGCATCCAAGTGGCGGCGGTCGCTCGCTGCGCGGCGCGGCATCCGCCATCGCTATGGCTCATGGAGCCGCTATCGTGACCGTGAGCGTCCCCTCCTGTGGATGCATGCGCCGTCGGTCGGAGAGGGATTGCAGGCGCGGGTGGTGATCGATCTTGTCCACGCCCGGCGTCCGGACGTTCAACTCGCGTATACGTTCTTCTCACCAAGCGCGGAATCGTTCGCACGCTCGCTGGACGTCGACTTCGTTGACTATCTCCCCTTCGATACGACGGGCGACGCCACGGCCGTGCTGAACGCGCTGCGCCCAACGGCCCTTGTGTTCAGCAAACTGGACGTATGGCCCGTGCTTGTCGGTGAGGCATCTCGACGTGGTGTGAAGCTTGGACTCATCAGCGGGACCGTTTCCGAGGCGTCGTCTCGGGAGGGGCTGATCGCGAATGCGCTGCTCCACGAGTGTTATGAAGCGCTGGATCGCGTTGGTGCGGCCTCCGAGGCCGACGCCGAACGCATCGTTGCCCTCGGCGCCGACCGGGATCGCGTCGGGGTGACCGGCGATACCCGATACGACCAGGTCTGGCTGAAGGCGACAACGGTGAACCGCCATAGCGACCTTCTCGCCCCACTCGCGTCGCCACGTCCGACGCTGGTCGCCGGGTCTACCTGGCCCTCAGACGAGGAGGTCCTCCTCGCCGCGTGGCCCGCAGTCCGCCGGGACATTCCGGACGCGAGACTGATCATTGCTCCGCACGAACCCGTTCCCGAACACCTCGTCGCGGTGGAGGAATGGGCGAGGTCCGAGAAGCTTTCTCTCGCTCGACTTGGGTCAACCGAATCCGCGCACGCCGACGTGATACTGGTTGATCGCACCGGCGTGCTCGGGGATCTCTACAGCCTGGCCACGGCGGCATTCGTGGGCGGCGGCTTTCACGGGGCCGGCCTGCACTCCGTGCTCGAACCGGCTGCGTTTGGAGTGCCCGTTGCGTTCGGACCTCGGCACTCCAACAGCCGGGACGCAGTGCTCCTCCACCGTGGCCGGGGAGGAGACTCGGTCGTCACGATCGACGAGACCGTCGAAATCCTGCAGCACTGGCTCGCCGATCCAGCCGCGCGCGATGCGGCCGGCTCACGGGCGCGGGCACTGGTGCAACGCGGTCTCGGCGCCGGCGAGCGGTCGTACGAGTTGGTGATGGAGCTCCTGTCACCGCCAGCTGCGTGCTGATTGCTGCTTACTGATGCTGCCGCTGCTTGCTGGTGCTGGTGCTGGTGCCGGGTAAGAAGCACCAGCTCAAGCACGCAGCATCAGCAGTAGCAAGAAGCAATCAGCACGCAGCTCTTACCGCGGCAGGCGTCGGATTAGCGCCGTCTCGCCAGCGACGGCGGCGTCCAGGCGAGCGAGATGCCGAAGCCCTCTCCGTCGAAGGAGTCCGCGCCCGCAAAAATCGCGGCCGCCCGGATCGACAAGCTCCGCGACAACTGGAAGTTGGCACCGAGGTCGAATGTCAGCCCGATGTCGCTCCCGCCGCAGTCGCTGCAGACGTCGAGGGAAACGCGCGGATGCAGGTAAGGCGTCACCGACATTGCACCATCGAGGACGAATCGGTGGCCTAACGACACGCCGATCGGCACCCTCAGGAGCGTGAAGTCTCCGATCGCCAGGTATATGCCGGCGGTCAGGAGGAAGTCGAGCGGGACTTCGTTGGTGGCGGAGCCGAGGCGGTGTCCGAATCCGACGCCGCCGAACGCAATCAGGTTGCTGTTACGCCCCTCGGTGTCGGCTATACCCACGTCGAACGAGAACTGCGTGGTTGGGCCGGACTGCTCGCGCCACTGAAACACGAGGGCCGCGCCACCGCGATCGGTATCGGCGATGCCGAAGTTGTATTCGCGGACGATCACCCGAGGCGGTTGGAAGGCCGGATACGCCCACGCCTGAGCGTTTGAGCGGGCCGCTGGAAGCAGAGCGGCAAGGGCGAGGAGTGCTGGCAGTCGAAGTCTGTGCATTGCAGGTGTGGTTGGTTCGAGAAGGGCCGACGCCCGGCGCCGGATCAGGAAAGGTATGATACCCACGCGGAACGGCGGCAACTCAGCCGTTAGGTTCGACGGGCTCGGCGGTAGGGTCGATCGAGATACGCGATGGCGACTGCAACTCGCGATGGCATCGTTCGCCCGCGCTTCCACTGTTTGAGCATGAGCATCCAATCGACGGTGGAGAGGACTTCCACCTCCAAGTCCCTGTTCATGCTGGGCATACCACAAAACGAAGCGGCGGCGCCCGAAGGCGCCGCCGCGGTCCCGCACGGACGGATCCGTCCGCTGCTACGGCGTCGGATGTTTGTCGATCAGGTAGAGCAGCACCGGCGTTTGGAACGCCGCCGTTTGCGGTGCAAGCGATCCCGTCACGGAAGCCGGCAGGATGAACGCCGTCATTGCACTCCCGGCCATGGACGCTCCGCCGATAGGCGTGAGCAACGCGACTGGATCCCCTGCCGCACCTGGCGGCGCCTGACGCGAGGTCCCGGCGATGATCTCCGGCGTGACGGTGCCAGTGGCGGCCACTCGAAGCCAGAGAGTTGAAGTACAAGTCGAGCCCAGCACGCATGGTGTGCCTGGATCCATCAGCACGTATGCCGACTGGTTCCCGTACTGGACATTCGAGAAGCTCGGAGAGCCGGCGACGGTGGCCGTCGACGTGGTGGTGGCAAAGACGTCCACGGCTCCGATTCCCGTTCCGGCGTGCACCACGCGCACCGCCACTTTCCCCGCGAGACTCGGCGGTGCCACGTCCTCCAGCACGACCAGGCGGTCCGCCGGTGTGCTGCCGGTCCGCGAGAAGCCGAGGTGGATGACCGTGTAGTAGGTATTTGCCGTGAAATTGATGGTCGTGTCGACGATGATCTGCGACACCACGCCCGCCGGCCTGGAAACCCCCGTTGGCGCTGGGAACAACCGGATATGGCGCGCTCCCGGTGTCATCGCCTGGTACGGGGTCGTCCCCCGGAATACCAACCCGATGGCCGGCGGAGAATTCTCCACGCCGTCGATCGGCCGCCAATCCGTGGCAAAGGTGTCAGGGACGGCGGCAATGTAGCGGACAAACGCCAGCGGGCCATGCACAGCGAGAAACGGACCCGGATCACTCTTGCACCCGGATACCAGAAGCGCCGCTGCAGCACCGGCCAACGCGATTCGATTCACCTTCATTCGCAATATTCCTCGTCCGAGTAGGATGAACGCGGCTCTCTCCGACCTAACGACCCCCCCACAACCTCATTGCCCACACTCGCGATTCCAGCGGCCCCTCGATTGGCACAACCTGATCCTCGCCTGAGAACCACCCTAACAACCCCTGCGAGGCGATCAGCGCAGCCACCGTGCCCCCCGCCGCCGCTACCAGCACGAACGTGCGCGAGCGCGACAACTTCCGCTCTTCCAGCCTGCCGACCAACCCCCTTCCCACCCGCACCGTCTCCCCGCTCCAACGGTTCCGCAACCCGTTGACATGCGCCACCTGGAAGACGTTCATGACTACGTCGTCCGAGTCCGCCGACGCTAACAGCCCCTCAATCCGATCCAATCCGGGCCCGAAGCGATCCGCCAACTCCACCCGACCACGATCCGAGATTTGAAGCGCGACCGTCTGGCCAACGGGCGGCGAAGCGGTCTCCAGCGGGACATACGCGTAGCACCCCTGCGAGACCGCCGCCACCACCAACATCACTCTCCAAACCAGCTTCTTCATAACGCGCCCACCCCTCAGAATCCGTACGTGCCTCTAGCCGCGCTGGACGGGCCGCCACCACCCAGGTTGTAGAACCCCTTCGACCGTGCATCCAGCTCCTGGTTGGGCACCGGGAACTCCACCGGCGTATTGAACACCAAGTCGTTCCATCCGCGGCTGTCGAAGAACCAGCCGTGGAAGAAGTTGAAGGCCAGTTCCACGCGCTTCTCCCACTTGAGCGCCTCCAGCAGGTCACCACATATAGAGCTGGTGAAGGCCGGTGGCGCGGGAACTCGCGGAACGCAATTCGCACCGGTAAGTCGCGCCGTGCCGGTCGTGACCCCGGCTGTCACCAGCGAGGGGAGGCCGCCCTTCGATAACCGCGACAGGTCCACCCTGGCCGCCGCCTCCGCGAACCTGCCCAGGCGGTACAGCGCCTCCGCGGCCAGAAGGTCGTTCTCGGCCTTGTGGAATTCCGGCCATGTTATTGCCGGCGTAGACTGCTGCACGTAGCGATAGCGCGCGTGATTGTACTGCGTTGTCCCCCACGACGCCCCGTCCGAGTCCTGCGTCGTCCGGTTGGTGAGGTACGGTCGCGCTGTGTAGCTCGCACCTGGTGCGGATGCCGCCTGCTGTGCCGCGCGAGTGGCACCCTGTGGAAGCCGCAGGTCGGGGGAGATAAACGGGTTCGCCTTGTAGATCAGCAGGCGCTCCTCGAGCGGAGTGGCCAGCCACACGTCGTACGTCCCCGACACGTCTCCCATGCCCCAGTACATCGCGCCGATCTGATGCCACGTGGCGTCCGTGTGCATGGTGCCGCCGGGCCATCCCTTGTTCCATCCCGTCGTCGACCCCACTAGCACGGTCACGTCAGCCGTGATCCCGTTTTCGGCATCGGCCAGCACCTTGGTCCAGTCGACGGCAAGGCGCTGAGCCGGAGTGCGCGCGACCAATGCCCGGAACCTGGCCTTATACGACCGGATGAACCGAATCAGATTGGCCGGGGTCATCGCGGTACCGCTCATCCATGCGGCCTCGGTGGACATGGTGAACCCCGGGTTGGCCGCGATGGCCAGCGCGGAATCCATCAGTGCCAGCGCCGCTGCCATGGCGTCCTGCGCGCCGGAAAGCGGCGGCGTCGAGTCGCTGGCCATGCCGGGCCGCACGATGCCCAACGAATCATAGATGAGCGAAGTGTAGCCGAGATTGCACGCGACCACGAAGAAGCCCCACGCCCGCGCACGAAGGTCTCGAGCCGGCGTGCCAGTGGTTGCGCCGGCCTCCGTGGCCTTGTCGAGCGCCGCCACCGCATTCGACAGCGTGCGGGCCTGCCGCTGCCAGCCGCTGAATTCGCCGAAGATCGAAGGCGAGGTGCGGTCGTTCAGGACCGGCAGGCGCGGTATGCCGCCTCGCGGCCCCATCGTGAAGTTGGCGAGCGCCGAGTGCCCCTCGACGCTCATCGTGGAAAGGTTGGTGTAGATGCCGCCGTTCTGCATCCCGGAATTGCGGCACTGCTGGTATCCTGTGCCGAGTGTCTGCTCAATTGTTGCGGGCTGCGCGAACACGCGATCCACGTCAGGTGACGAGAGGTTCGTCACCTGCAGCGCGTCCTCACAGGCCGCGAGAGGCGCTACGAGCAGCACGGCAGCCAAGCATCTTAGAGCGAGTTTCATCTAGTATCCTCTCGCGGTGACCGGCGGGTCCGGCAGGTCGCATGGCGACCTGCCGTCCCCCCGGCGTCCGGGTTAGAAGCGAGTGCCGACCGTAAGCGTGAACGTCCGCATCATTGGATAGGTGCCCGTGCCCTGGTTTCCGCCGATGGCAGCCGTGTTGAGGCTGCCCCCGCCGCCGCCGGCTTCGGGATCCCACCCGTAAAACTTGGTGATAACGAGCAGGTTGCGCCCCGACAATCCCACGGTCCAGTCGCCTATCCCGCGGACCGGCCCGAGTGAGTACGACGCGGCCACCTCGCGAAGCTTCGTGTACGTGCCCTTGTCGATGGACCGGTTGTTGGCGCTGTTCGTGTCGTAGAATCCGCCAACGCCGTCGTTGTGATCCGGCGCCACTGCCCGCCAGTAGTAGCCCAGCGGCTTGGCGTCTTCCACCGTCTTCCCAGTCTGGTCCTCACTGCGGACCATGAAGTCGCCCATCGACCACTGCACCTGCGAATTCAACGTGCGCATGCCGTACGAGCCGTCGACAAGCGCGTGCAGCGTGAGGCGCTTCCAGGTGAGGCTCTGCGACAGTGAGGCGTGGAAGTCGGGCGACCCACTCCCGAGCTGGTTCAGCATCGGGTTGCCGGTCGAATCGCGCATGATGATCGCCATTCCCCAGTGCGTCACCGGGATCGCGTACGGATTGTTGATCGTTCCACCGTTCTTCACGCAGTTCACATTGCCAAGCTGCGCGATCGCCACGCCGGCGCTCACGCACCCATCGAGCCCCGACTGCCACAAGTTGTTCGTGATGCCTTCACCAAGCCCGTGGCCGCCGGTCCAGACGACGTAGCCGTCGCTGTTAACCTGGTACTGGCTGCCCGGACCACCGCACTGGGCGCTGAACTGCGAGGGAAGCTGCGCGCAGTCCGTGAGCCACTTCTTGCCGTACCACGTTCCGACGCGCTCACCCACGGCGAAAAAGCTGTTGCCGGAGAAGTACGGCGGCACCGAGAGCCCGGTGATGTACGACCGATTGCGGTCGTACGACACGCGCGACGTCCATGCCAGGTCCCGGGTCGTGATGATTGGAACGTTGAGCGAAACCTCCCACGTCTTGTTGTCCATCGTCCCGCCGTTCTTGTACTGCGTCGAGAAACCCGTCGACACCGACGGCGGCACGGGAAGGATCTGGTCATGCGTAATGTCCCGAGCGTAGGTCACGCTGAGTCCATACCTCGAGAACAGCTCGGCGTCGATGCCATACTCGGTCTCGGTGGTCGTCTCGGGCTTGATGCTCTTATTGCCCAAGGCGGTTCCCGTCACCGTGCCGCCCGTTCCGATGGCGAACGTCTCGTACTGCGCAGAAAAGCGCGGCCGGCCGCCAGCTGTTCCCACCGACGCGCGCAACTTCAGGTCGTTGACGGCGCCCTTCAAGGGCCACCACCCTTCCTCAGACGTCCGCCAGGCCATCGACATCCGGTAATACGGCGCCCACCGCTCTTCCGATCCGAACAGCGAGCTGCCGTCCACGCGGTACGTCACGTCTCCGATGTACCGATCCTTGTAGTCCATGGCGATGCCGCCGGTCACGCCGAGCGCGCGCACCGAC
Source organism: uncultured Gemmatimonadaceae bacterium (assembly GCA_964608035.1). Taxonomy (GTDB): domain Bacteria; phylum Gemmatimonadota; class Gemmatimonadetes; order Gemmatimonadales; family Gemmatimonadaceae; genus JABWBJ01. The sequence goes on from CAZSNV010000134.1 coordinate 9,601, forward strand.
TGCGTCGCTGAACTCGGATTCGACGCGACCGTGATGTTGTCCAGGTCGAGCAGCCCCGGCACCGCCAGCGTATTGCCGCCCGTGCTGAAGCTCTCGCTATCCTCGCGCTCGAAGCTGTAGCGACCGGTGTACCGCACGCTCATGTCCTGCAGGCCGAACGGATTGACCTGTCGCGCCGTGGCGCTCAGTCCCAGGTTGAACGCCTGCTCCCAACCCGACTCCATTTCCATTGTGCCCAGGTACGCGTTCGACTGCGGCGACGTCGCACGGTATCCGCGATCCCGCAGGAGATACTCGCTGTTGCGCCGTCGGTCGATGTTTGCCGACCCCTCGAAGTCCAGCCAGGGGAACGGCGAGAATAGTGACCGCGCCGACCCCAGGTACCGATCGGTGTCCTCGCGACCAATGTCATTCAGGTGCGGATACAGCGGGTTCTCGTTCTGCCCGTTCTGGTTCATCGGGCTCGCGCGCAGGAAAAGGCGACCGAACTTGTCGGTCCGCGTCAGCGACGCGCCGGCCGGCGCGCGCGAAAGCTCGAAGAAGTTCCCGTTCGGGTAGACCGTACCCTTCTGGTAGTACGTGTTGACCTGCGCGGTCCACGCGTCGCCGAACGTCTGGTCGACATTGAGCCGCGCCGAGTTGCGCGTGTATCCCTTCAGGTACTTGATCGACCCTTCCTGGCGCAGGTTCGACACGCTTGCAAAGACGCCCGTGCCGGCGAACCGCCCAGTGATGTCGGCGTTCGAGTTCAGGAACTGCCCCTGCGTAACGGTCTGCGCAATCGGGTTATATCGAACCGGCCACTGGTTGATCAGGAAGCGACCCTTGAGCTCCGGCTTCGTGAGCGCGAGCCCAATCCCCGCATCACCCTGAAGACCGTACGGCGCCAGCGCATAGTGCGGCCCCTGCTCGTTGATGCGCAGCGCCTCGTCTTCGAAATTCACAGAACGCGTGCACGCCGGAAAGCCCGTCTGAACGATGCAAATCCGCGTGTTGGTCTCGTTCATGATCATCATGTGCCGCTCGGAGAACGGGAACTCGTCGGCGATGTTGCTCAATCCGTACTCAGAACGCACGGCGAACCGCGCCCCCTGGCTCGCAGTGCGGCCTGACTTGGTCGTGATCGACACCACGCCGTTTCCGGCGCGCGAGCCGAACGTCGAAGCCGCTGCCGCGCCCTTCACCACCTCGATGCTCTCGATATCCTGCGGATTGATATCGGTGATCGATCCCGTTGAGACCACGCCGTCGATAATGATCAGCGGCTGCTGCGATCGACCCTGAGCATCGATCGACTTGGGCCCGCGAAGCAGGAGCACCGGGTTCGTCCCGGGCTGCCCGCTCGGCATCACGATCACCGCGCCGGCCACTTTCCCCTGCAGTTGCGAGAGCGCGTTCATGCCCGGCACTGCCGAAAGTTCCGCTGCGTCCACTTTTGCCACCGAGAAGGCGAGCTTCTTGGTCTCCGTGGCACCCGTCACTCCCGTCACGACGACTTCGGACAGCCGGTTGATGTCGACCCGGAGTGAGAAGTCCGCCGTGATCGTGCCCGCCGCCACGGTGATGCTCTTCTGCTGCGGCTGGAAGCCGATGGCGCGGACACGCAGCACCACCGTCTGACCACGAACCCGTTCCGGGGCCAGGGTGATTCGGTAGACGCCTTGTTCATTGGTGCCGACCGAGACGTTCAGATCGGCTATCGAAATGTTGGTGGCCTGCAGCGGCTGGCCCTGCTCGGACTTCACGGAGCCGGTGATCACCGTACCCTGCGCAGTGGCCGAGCCGGCCAGCAGGACGGTTGCGAGTCCCGCGAGCAAGCTCGCGCGAAGACTCAACTGACGGAACCTGGTCATGGTGTTCCTCTCGCTGTGAGCGGACGTTCCGTACGAACTCGCCGTCCAACGCTCGTTGAACGACGTTACAGCAACTCGCACTACGGGTGCACGAGCCCGTGTGCGGGTGTGGGGGTTCCCTTTGATTTTGAACAGCGTGGCACACAAGCCCTAACGCGACCCTTGAATTCGGCCAAACGCGCCGTCCCGTCAGGACGGCCCGTCACGGAAAAGCATCGGTTTGGATCGCGCACCATATTGTCGGCCAACATGAGGAAGCGCAACCACCTCTGTGAGTGTCGAGGGGACGGCCGGACGGCACGCGCGTCGACCGGAACCCACCAGCAGGGACAGGACGAATCGGCCTCACAGCCCGACCGAGGGGTGGGGTCAGGCCGACGCCAGGACAATCCGCGGTCTGGTCGGGCAGGCCGGGTGTCCCTCCCGGCCGGACTACTTGACCGTCGCCCGCTCGGTCACGACACGCACCGTGTCGGCCAGCACCTGCAGGAACCCACCATCTATTGAAAATCGGCCGTCCCGGCCGTCTGCCCCGAGCCTGAGCTCCCCCTTCCCGAGCAGCGTCATCATCGGGGCGTGCTGCGGCAGTATGCCCACTTCGCCGTCGAACGCGGGGGCCACCACGCTCTCGGACTCCCCCTCGAAGAGGACTCGCTCCGGCGAAATTACCGAGACCTTGAGCATCGATCGACCCTACGCCTTGGCCAGCTCTTCGGCGTTCTTCATGATGTCGTCCGCGCCGCCGCACATGAAGAAGGCCTGCTCTGGATACTGATCGAACTCGCCGCCGACGAGCCGCTCGAATGAAGCGACCGTGTCCTCGAGCTTCACGTACTGCCCTTCGCGTCCCGTGAACTGCGAGGCCACGGCAAAGGGCTGTGACATGAAACGCTGGATGCGTCGCGCGCGCGCGACGACGATCTTGTCGTCCTCGGACAGTTCGTCCATGCCGAGGATGGCGATGATGTCCTGGAGCTCCTTGTAACGTTGCAGGATGCGCTGCACCTCGCTGGCCACGCGGTAGTGCCGCTCGCCGATGTACTGGGCATCGAGAATGCGCGATGAGGACGCCAGCGGATCCACGGCGGGATAGATGCCGAGTTCCGTAATCGCCCTGGAGAGCACGACGGTGGCGTCGAGGTGCGCGAACGTCGTCGCCGGCGCCGGGTCGGTGATGTCGTCGGCCGGGACGTAGATCGCCTGCACCGACGTGATCGACCCGTTGCGTGTCGAGGTGATGCGCTCCTGCAAGTCGCCCATTTCCGTGGCCAGCGTCGGCTGGTAGCCCACGGC
>CAZSNV010000135.1:0-12697 GCA_964608035.1 uncultured Gemmatimonadaceae bacterium
CAGCGGGCCGCGCCGGAGCGGGTGGTGGGCGGGGCGGCGGCGGGCAGCGCGTGCCTAACGGCTCCTACTCGGCAACCATTGGCAAAATGGTCGGAACAACGGTGACGCTGATTGGCCCGTCACAAAGCTTTCTTGTTCTGCCTTTGCCGCAATAAGGGAGTCCTTTCACCACCGAGAGTATCGGAAAACACTTTAACACGGAGGACACAGAGGACACGGAGGAAGGGCAACCATTTTGTTGGGCGTGCTGACAGGCTCGCAGGAGATCGACAGTTCGGCGTTGCCTCCGTGATCCTCCGTGTCCTCCGTGTTAAAGTGTTTTTCGAACTGTACTTGTCGCGCGTAAGCCGGCTGGACCGCGTCAGGGCCTGTCATCTGCAAGTTGTCCTTATGGCATGACTCGTGACTCGGCACTGTCCGTTGGCACCTGGACCAGACGCGCGGTCCTCAGTGTGTTTTTCGCCGTGATGAGCTGCGATTCGCCGTTTTCTCCAAGCGGCGACGTTCAGGTTCGCGTGGCGAATGAAAGCTCGTTTGCCTTCGGTGACGTTGAAGTCACCTTCCCTGAGGACCACGTCGACTACGGCGCCGTTGCCTCGCATCGCGCCAGCGAGTACCGCCGAGTTGAGAAGGCGTTTGGCTACGCGCTGATCGTGGTGCAGGTCGGCGGCGAGGAATTGCGCATCCAGCCGATCGACTACGTGGGGGAATCGCTGCTCCCGCCGGGCCGTTACACCTACGCCCTCAACGTGACCATCGAAGGGCAGCTCACGCTCGACTTTCGGACCGAGGACTAGTCGCGGCCGGGTCGACCCGGCGCCAGATTTTCCGTGTCCCCTGATTCGTGAGAGTTTCGACGTGACATCGCCTTTCCGACATTCTGTCATTGCCGGCGCGATAATTGTTCTCGCCGCTTCGAGTGGATTCGCTCGCTCGACGCAGAACGGTGAACTCTGGCGCGAGGTTGAGATCATTCGCACGGAGCACGGCGTGCCGCACATCCGCGCCACCACGCTGCGCGCGGGCGCCTACGGACTCGCCTGGGTCATGTCGGAGGACTACGGCCCTCGCACGGCGATGACCGTCCTGCGCGCGAGCGGCGGCATGGGACGTGTCTTTGGCCGCGACAGCATCGAATCCGATTTTGCAGCCTCGCGCGACCGGCAGCGGGCGATGGAGACCTTCCACCAGCTCGACGAAGCGACCCGCGACGTCTACCAGGGATTCGCCGAGGGTCTCAACCGCTACATCGAGCTCAATCCGGAGGATTTTCCGCCGGGCATGCCGCGCTTCACCGGATATGACATCGCTGCCCAGGACATCGGCGGCACTGCGGGCGGGGCGATCCGCTCCTATCAACGGATGCTCGACCCGTGGGCGCGCGACAGCAGTCGAAGGGAGACCGGGTCGCAGGAAGATGAGCAAGCGGTGGACAACGTAGGCTCGAACGCCTGGGCCTTCGCGCCGAGCCGCACGAAGTCGGGCCGCGCCATCCTTCTGCGCAATCCACATCTTGCGTGGAACGCCGGCTACTACGAGGCGCATCTCACGGTGCCGGGCGTCGTCGACTTTTACGGCGACTTCAGGATCGGCGGTCCCTTCCTCGTGATCGGCGGCTTCAATCGCCACCTCGGCTTCGCCACGACGAACAACGCCCAGGATCTCGACCAGCTGTACGTGCTCGACGCCGACCCGAGCCAGCCGGCGCACTACCTGTTCGATGGCGCCTCGGTGCCCCTGCGGCGCGAGCTGGCGACAGTGACCTATCGCGACGGCGAAACGATGTCGACCGAGACTCGCGAATTCTGGGTCACGCCGCTCGGTCCGGTGGTAAACCGGGCGAACGGCAAGATCCATGTCGTGAAGACTGCTGGCGAGGGAGACTTCCGGGCCGGCGAGCAGTTCCTGCACATGATGCGGGCGACGTCGCTGGCCGAGTGGCAGGAGGCCATGCGGATGCGCGCGCGCATGACGTCGAACTTCACGTACGCCGATCGTGCGGGGAACATCTACTACATATGGAACGCCGCCCTGCCGGCGCTGCCGCATCCGCCCGCTGTGGACACGATGGCTGTGCCGGCGCGCGAAACGCGCCAGGTCTGGACGCGGTATGTCCCGTTCGATTCGCTGCCGCAGGTGCTCAACCCCAAGGGCGGGTACGTGCATAACGAGAACAGCTCACCGCATTGGACCAACCTGCGGGCGGCGCTCGATACCAACAACGCGTATCCGAACCTCGAGGCGCCGTCGCTCTCGTTGCGGAGCCAGCACGGCCTGGAACTGGTGAGCGGCACAAAGAAGCTGACGCTCGAAGACGTGATTCGCATGAAGCACAGCTACCGGATGCTGCTGGCTGACCGCGTCAAGCCGGACCTGGTCGAAGCGGTGAAAGCCACACAACCGACGGGCGAAGTGGCCGCCGCTCTGGCGCTTCTCGAAAAGTGGGCCAACACGTCGGAGCCGGAGAGCCGCGGTGGAGCGCTCTTCGAGGTCTGGTGGCAGCGCTACGGCCAGGGCCTGCCCGATTCGATGCGATACACCCGGCGCTGGCAGAAAAGCGACCCGACCCGGACCCCAGTAGGGTTGAGCGACAGGACGAAAGCCGCTGAGGCCTTCTCGTGGGCGGTGACGGAGACGGCGCGCCGGTACGGTCGCTGGGACGTCACCTGGGGCGAAGTGCACCGCGTCCGACGCGGCGGCGTTGACGTTCCAGTAGGCGGATGCGGCGGCGCGTTAGGGTGCTTCCGCGTCCTCAACTTCACGCGCGATCCGGACGGCAAGTTGAGCGCGAACGGCGGCGATGGATGGGTGCTGGCGGTCGAATTCACCGACGTGCCCAAGGCGTACTCGGTGCTGGCGTATGGCCAGAGCCCAGACACCACGTCGCGCTGGCACGCGGATCAGGCCGAGCGGTTCGCGCGTGGCGACCTCAAGCGCGTGGCATTCACCGAGAAGGACATCGACACCCAGGCCGTCGTCAGGTACCGACCCGGACAGTCGGCGTCACCCAACGCCTCACCCGTTAGGCCGCCGCGCTGACCTGCACTGGGTGGAGTGGGCGATCTTAGCCCTAAGAGGTAGGGCAAAATCTGCTGTACCGATTGTGACCAAAGGCTCGTCTCCCTAACGAGGCACGTGATAAATTCCGCGCCTCGAGAATCTTCCAGTGGGAGACGTTATGCATGGATTTCTGACGAGGATGATTGACCAGCGGCTGCGCCGCCTCGCGCTGGGAGCGACGTTCGGCATGGCGATCGTCACGACGATCGGGGTGGTGACGGGGAACTTCCAGAACCCCAGGTTCGACGAGGCGCATTTCGCCGTCGAGAAGGCGCAGATTCTGCTGTCCGATTCGGCGTGCGGAACGCCCGGCGAGCGGGCGGCCGATGCCTGCGTGAAGCTCATACGAACGGCAGAGGAGCTTCTGGCACGCGCGCGGGAAGCCGTCACCGCTGCCGCAACCATAGCCGATGGCGGCGACGTGGCCATTCCGCTGCGTCACTAGATCCCGTCGCGGCGCGATACGCGTCCGCGATGGCTGGCAGGTGAACGGGGCGCAACGCATACTGATCCATGAGTTCAGGGGTCCCTGCTGAACTGACGCCGGTCGACCGCTTCCAACGCGCGGTCCACGATCGCGACGCGGTCGAACTGCGTCGCGTGCTCGAGGCCAGTGAACAAGCGCGGGCGGCGATCAACGAGCCTCTGTTCGGCTTTGACTCGCCGGCGCTCGTCGCGGTGGCCGGCGATGGCGATCTCGCGCTGGTCGACGCGCTTCTTGCCTTCGGCGCCGACCCGAATCGTCGCAGCAGCTGGTGGGCCGGCGGATTCCATCCGCTCCACGGGGCCACTGGTCTCGTTGCCGATCGCCTCATTGCCGCGGGCTCTGTTCCCGACGCGTGTGCCGCCGCGCGTCTCGACCGGTTGGATCTCCTCGAGAAAATGCTGCGCACCGACCCGGCGCGCGTGCACGAGCGGGGCGGCGACGGCCAGACGCCTCTTCATTTTGCCCGATCACGCGCGGTGGTCGACCTGTTGCTCGAGGCAGGAGCCGACGTTGATGCCAGGGACGTCGATCATCGCTCGACAGCGGCGGAATGGATGACGGGGGAAGGAGAGGCTCCGGAACAGTCGCGTATCGACCTCGCGCGGTATCTCGTCGAGCGCGGAGCGACTGCCGACATCTTCCTGGTCGCCGCGCTGGGCCTGACCGACCGCGCCCGCGAGATGCTGCAGGCCGATCCTTCGCTGCTCAGACTGCGCACAGGCCAGGGCGACTATGGCGAGCAGCCGCCGAGCAGCTACCACATCTATTTGTGGACGTTAGGCTCGAATCTGTCCCCGCTACACGTCGCCGCGAAGTTCGGACACGAGGAAACCTTGAAGGTGCTGGAGCAGTTGGCGACGCCCGCCGAAAGGTTGCTCCTGGCCTGCCACCGTGGGCGAGGCGATGAAGCGCGGGCGATCGTCAGGGCGAACCCGGGCATCGTCGAGGGACTCGAACGGACGCAGAAGCGGGCATTGACCGACGAAGCCTGGGCAGCCAACGCACCGGCAGTGGAGATCATGCTCGAGCTGGGGTTTGATCCCTCGGTGCCCAGTACGACGGGACCCACCGGAGGCAACGCGCTGCATTGTGCCTCGTGGGAAGGTTCGGTCGATTGCGTGGCGGCGATCCTGCGCTACCCGGTGGGGCGCGCGCTGATCAACACGCGGGAGTCGCAGCACAACGGCACGCCTCTCAGCTGGTGCTGTCATGGATCGAGGAACTGCGGCAATCCACGAGCGGTCCATGCCGGTGTGGCGCGGCTGTTGCTTGCCGCGGGCGCGGAAACCACGAGCGAGATGGCCGACTGGGGCTGTTCAGACGCGATGCAGGTGGTTGTTGACGCCGCGGTGCGCGGCAACCGTTAGGCGGCGGTTCTCTTCGTCTTCCGTTTCGACAGCCGCTGCTGCACGGCGGGGCTCGTGATCTCCCGGAGCGCGTCCTTGCCGACCCATCGTGAGGCAGAGTCCTCCGCGTCGGCCAGGCGGCGCGCCACAGCCACTGCTTCCTTGTTCAGCGCCGGACTTCGCTTGCCAATAGACCGGAGCGCCCAGTTCACGGCCTTCTTCACGAAGTTCCGCTCATCGGACGCCTCACGCTCAATCAAGGCGAGGCCCTCGAGATATCGCTCGTCAGGCGCCTGCTTGTCATGCACGGTGAGACTGGCGAGCATGGCGAAAGCGGCACGCTTCACGAACTCCTCTTTGCGCTTCGACCATTCGCGCACCTTCGGCCAGGCATGGGGTGATCGGTCCCACAGCACGAACGTCGCTGTGTCGCAGACCGCCCAGTTGTCGAACCCTTTTGCCCAGCGTTCCATCTGCCCCGGCGTAACGCGCTCGGGCTCACCTACCATGGAAGCCAGCATGCGGGCTTCGTACCACCCCGTCTTCCACAACGCTTCCGAGAGTGCGTGGTCGCGACCGAGTTCCTTCGCCAGCGTCTGCATCGTGCCCATCGACACACCGAAGACCTTCTTCGCCACGATGCCGTAGCGGGCCATGCCGTCGCGGTTCTTCTTCGTGCCGCGCCGCTCGAGCCATTTCAGGGCATAGGCCACATCGGCCGGGACATCCCGTGAACGGGTCTTCGTCACCGTGGACCGCTTCTTCGAGGTTCCGCCTCGAGCGTGCTGCGGCATGGTCGCCTCCCTCGGCTTGCCGTGACCTGCGCCTAACGAATCCGGGTCATGCTCCGGTAGAGATCACCCATCAGGACCAGGGCGCCGACACGAACCACCGTTCGGTTGACCTCGTCGGCGATGATCCGCCTCGCCTCGGCAAACAGGGCCTGCCGCGACGAGCCCAGACGCAAACGGATTCCCGCGCCCACATGACTGCCGAAGCGGTTGGCGTTGTAGCGCTGGTCGAGCACCGAGTTGCTGAAGGTGCTGGAAAGCGCGTGCACCGCGAAGCCAGCCACGGCATAGGGAGAAACCCTGCTACTGGTGCTCGCGAGCCAGATGGCACTGACGCCGGCAGACAGATCGTAATAGTCGCCGTGAAACGTCGAATCCTCGAGGACGAGCGTCTCGGTCAATGAAGCGCGCAGAAACGCGACTTCGCCCTGCAGTCGTAGCGCGCGACCGCGCAGCCAGCCAAGATCAAGCAGGAGGCCCGCTTCCTGTCCGTCACTCGAGCGCTCGAGTCGCGCGAATCCGCCGTGAAACCCGACAGCGGATACGGCTGTCAATCCCAGATTCGAAACCGGGTCCTGGGCCGCTACGCTGACCAACGGAACTGTGATGAAAATGCCCATGGCTCGCGTGAGCCAACCCAGGCGTCGGTCCGTCATGGGAGCGGGGAACATTCGCGGAGCACGCGAGGAACCTAAACGGAGCCTGCAGCATCCGGGGGTCAGCTTAACTCCGGTGACGAAAGTGGCGTCTCAGGTGTCGGAAGAATGGAGGGGCGTCGCGGGCGGTGTTGCGCCCAGTTTGCACAACAGCCCGGCCGGTAGCTGAAATGAGATTCAGCGGTTTGCGTCGACATGCGATTCTGGGTACGGGACTCGCGATTGCGGTGATCGCGAGCACCGGTGCCTGGTTGACCCACGTGGCGAATTCCACTCGCGAGCGCGAGGTGCTTCGCCATGCGGGCCTTGGCCTTGCGTTTGCCGATTCCCTGGAGCGGTCCCTGGCCGACCGGCGGCCGGTTTCCATTTCGCCCGCTGAAGCTGTCGCCGCGCTCTATCTCGAACGCCTTCGACTCGGACTCGGTAGTCCGTTCCGACTGATCGACCAGGCCCTGCGTGATCCAGCGCTCGAGCCGCTCGGGCCAACGGAACTTGCCGAGGCAATGCTGGCGCGCACGATGATGGGCGATGCGTATCGCCCGCGGCCGGCTGCGCTCGACCTGATCTACATCGTCGGTGATCGGGGGCTGGGGTCGCAGCACCAGGCGATCATCGACAGCGTGATCGCCGGGACGGCCGATCCACGTGTCGGTGAACTGTCGATTCGAATCGCGTATCGGCTGGCGTCCGCTTCAGGGGCGGTTTCGCGCCGAGCTCCCGAAATCGCCACGGCCGCAGCCGCGCAAGCAAGGGACCGGATCCTTTCTATGAGGGACGCCCGAGCGCTTTTCAACGCGGCCGACCGGGATGGCGTCGGGCGCGTCCGGTTGCTGCGGCTCTGGCGCGAGTCAAGGCGCTTCGAGGTCGAACGGCCGGTGATCGTCCCGCTATCGGCACGCGCCGAACGTGAGGCGGTCGCGGCGCTTCCCTCGCTGGTCGCGCGCATCGAGGGCATCGCGCGTTCCGATCATCCATTTCCGGAAACTGCCCGCAATCTGTACGGACAGAATGCCGCGCGCCGTCGGGGTGATGCGCTTCCCAGCCAGATGGCCGCGATTGCGGCGGCTCGGGAACATCCGCCGCTCGCGCCGATCATGGTCGCCGTGCGTGGATACAGCGGACTGCTGCGAGCCGGGGAAGGAGTCGCGGATCGCGTGACCAGGCTTCGCTTCGCTGGCCGTTCCTCGAACGAGGAAACGCTCGCCGCCGAGTACGCGCTCCTCCTGACCCGGACCAGCGCGGCGGTACCGGAAGCGGATGCCGCGATCCTCACCGCGGGCGTTGCGCTTCGGCCCTTTGCGCAGGAGCAGGCCTGGCTCCCGGGCGATGACGCGCCGACGGTTCGCGACCTCCAGTCCCGCTTCGGCGTTGCCGTGACCTATGACGCAAGCACACGCACGGCATGGCGCCCGTTCTTCCAGCGAACGCTTGAAGTCGCGCTCCTCGACATGAAGCGAGTGCTGCCCGGATTCGATCCGCGCGGGTTACGCGTTCACTTTGGCTCGAGCCCCCTCGGGGATCGCGCCCTGGCCCTTCACGATCCCATTCGCAGAACGATCTTCTTCCCGCCCAACAGCCACAGCGGTGTCATGGCGCACGAGTTTGCCCACGACCTCGATTGGCAGGCGGCCCGTCGCGAGTACGGCGGAACGGGCTGGTACCGGACCGACCACGCGTTGCGGCAATCAGTGGATCAACTCGCCGGCGCCTTGAAGCAGATGGCGAGCGCCACTCGCGCCGACACCGCAAACACGCGAATGAAGGGAACGGCACGACCCACCGAGGTGCTGGCGCGCAACGTGGACTGGTTTGTGAGCGCCTCGCTCGCCAGAGAGGGCAGGGTGAACGGTCATCTCAGTGCGGCGCAGGATCCTGTGCTCACCGGGTATGCATCGGCGATCACCCCGGAAGCGGCCCGGGACGGCGGCAGCGCGACGTTGCGGGCCCTGGACGGCCTGACGTCGGTTCCGACTGCGACGCGATCCTGGTTTTCGGAATTGTATGGCGTCGATCGCCGCCTAACGGTTCACGAGGCGGTGAGGCGCGTCCTCGAAGTGCCCCTCGGCCGCTTCAATCTCCGCACCACTCCGGGCTTCAAACCGTGGGCACCGGAGACCTTCGATCAGGGATTCGGCGCCTGGTCGAAGAACGGCTTGTGGACGTGCCTCGTCGAGGGTTTTGCCGGTCGTACTGACGATGCCGGCGCCGTCCGCGCTGTGGTGCAGTACACCGCGGAATCTCGTGCCCGGGGCGTACTTCATCAGTGGGCCGAGTTTGCCCGCCGCAGTCCGCAGGTGAGCCCTCCGGGACTCCGAGCGCTGACTGGTGGTCCCTGGGACCCGGCGATCGCCGAGTCAACTCTGCGCGAAATCCGCGATGCGATCCTCTGGAGCGCGCTCTCGGCGAGATGGGAGTCGGGAGAGGGGAGATGGGCGGCCCGCGCTGAAGCGTCAGGCTGTTGAGACGCGGTCGCCCCCGCATTTAGCGCCTCCGTCCGCGGTCGAGAGGGAACCAAAACCAGTACATCGGCGATACCTTTGAATCGGGGCCTGATGCCCCGAGGACGATTCATTGGCCGGGAGCCGGTATGCTGATTCGGGTTACTCCAAAGCACGCAGTCGCTTCATCCGAGATCACGGACGAGTTGGTCTACCGGAACCGTCGGGCATTCTTTCGCGATGCGGGACTACTCGGGGTTGCAGCGGCAGGCGTCGCCTTGCCAAAGGTCGCGGAGGCCATGGAGCGGCTGCGTCGCCCGGTCACGCAGCAAGCGCCTGGAAAGCTTGGTCCGGTCGCGATGGGTGAGGAATTACGTGGCGAGCTCACCGACTGGGACGACGTCACGACGTACAACAACTTCTACGAGTTTGGCACGGCCAAGGACGACCCGGCGCCGAATTCGCGGAACCTCAAGGTGAAGCCGTGGACCGTGAAGGTCGACGGGATGGTAAAGAAGCCTGCCGACTACCAGATCGAGGACCTGATCAAGCCGCACAAGCTGGAGGATCGGATCTACCGCCACCGGTGCGTCGAGGGGTGGTCCATGGTGATCCCGTGGCGCGGTTTCGCGATGGCGGATCTCATCAAGCGCGTTGAGCCGCTGCCGTCGGCGAAGTACATCGAGTTCACGACGCTGATGGACCCGAAGCAGATGCCGGGGCAGCGATTCCCGGTTCTGGACTGGCCATACGTCGAAGGCCTGCGCATGGACGAAGCCATGCATCCGCTGGCGATATTCGTCACGGGGGTGTACGGGGTGGATCTGCCTAACCAGAACGGCGCGCCGCTGCGGCACGTGGTGCCGTGGAAGTACGGGTTCAAGGGGTGCAAGTCGATCGTGCGGATCCGGTTTACGGACAAGGAGCCGGCCACGGCGTGGAACAAGGCGGCGCCGCAGGAATACGGCTTTTTTGCGAACGTGAATCCGACGGTGCATCATCCGCGCTGGAGCCAGGCGCGTGAGCAGGTGATCGGGTCGATCCGCAAGAAGCCGACGCTGATGTTCAACGGGTACGGTGACCAGGTGGCCAGCCTGTACTCCGGAATGGACCTCGCGAAGTTCTACTGATGGGGGTGAGTCCGGCGGAGGCGGGGCAGGGGTCGCGGGGGGGCCCCCCCGCCGGGGAAGGTAGGATCAAGGCCGTCGAAGCGCGTCATCGTGTTCGCGCCCCACGTATCAAGGCGCCGCAGTGGGTGAAGTATCCCGTCATCGCGGCCAGCCTCCTCCCCGCCGCCTGGATCGCGTTTGCCCTCTGGTCCGACCTCACCCGCAACACGCGCTACCTCGGCGCGAACCCGGTCAAGGAGATGGAACACTTCATGGGCGAGTGGAACATCCGGTTCCTCGTCCTCACGCTCGCCGTGACGCCCGCCATCAAACTGACCGGCTGGGGATGGCTCATCCGCTACCGGCGCATCTTCGGGCTGCTCGCGTTCTTCTACATCTTCTGCCACCTCACGATCTATTTCGTCCTCGACGCGGAGCTGAACTGGTCACTCCTCGTGGAGGATGTCTCCGACCGCCTCTACATCACGTTAGGCATGGCCGGGTTCCTGCTGCTCGTCCCGCTCGCGATCACGTCCACCAAGGGATGGATCAAGCGCCTCGGGAACAAGCGCTGGAACGCGCTCCACTGGCTCATCTTCCCCGCGGTCGTGCTGGGCTTGATCCACTATTACATGGCGGTGAAGCGCGACATCCGGGAACCGCTCTTCTATGCGCTGATCTTTGCGGCGTTGTTCTGGTTCAGACTCAAGGACCGACGCGTGACTCGTGACGCGAGACTCGTGATTCGTGACTCGTGACTCGGCAGGTCAACTACGAGGCCTTCGCGGTTGCCGCGCCGGGGCTCGAGAACCTGGTCGCCGCGGAACTGGGTGACATTGGCGTCACCGACGCGCGCGCCGTCGACGGCGGCGTCGAGTTCAACGCATCGCGCCGTAACCTCTTCGAAGCGAATCTCAACCTCAGGACCGCAAGTCGCGTCCTGATCCGACTCGCGCGATTCCGGGTCCTGACCTTCGCCGAACTGGAACGCCGGGCACGACGCATCTCATGGGAAAGCGTCCTGGCGCGCGGGGAGCGTGTGACCCTGCGCGTGACTTGCCGCAAGTCGCGTCTCTACCACAGCGACGCGGTGGCGGAACGCGTCGAGCGGGATCTCGTGGAGCGCATGGGCGCCCTGGCGGTGAAAGCGTCGACTGCCGACGAGAACACCGAGGATCTCCAGTCTGATAGCGCCCAACTTATCGTCGTTCGTATCGACCACGATCAGTGCACTGTGAGCGCCGATTCATCCGGTGCGCACCTCCATCTGCGTGGGTATCGCACTGCTGTCACCGAAGCGCCGATGCGCGAAACGCTCGCCGCCGCACTCGTGCTGGCGAGCGGCTGGAACCGGCAAGCGCCCCTGATCGATCCATTCTGCGGCTCGGGGACAATTCCCATCGAAGCGGCGCTTCTTGCGGCTCGGATCGCCCCCGGCCGGAACCGCGCGTTCCGATTCATGCGATGGCCCGGTCACGACAAGTCCGAGTGGGCACGGGTCCACGCGTTGGCACTGGAGCGCCAGAACCTCGACGCCACGCCGGTTATCCACGGATCGGATCGGAGCGCCGCCGCTATTCGCGCCGCGACGGAAAACGCCGAGCGTGCCGGCGTGGCCAGCCTCATTCGATTCGAAAAAACCGATGCGCTGCGTCTCGACGCCGACGCGTCGCCCGGCTGGGTGGTGTCGAACCCGCCATACGGCGTGCGACTTGGTGATGCCGGTGAAACGCGACGCCTGGTCTCCGGTTTCGGCGAGCTGCTGCGACAGCGTTTCGATGGCTGGCAGGTGGGACTGCTGGCGCCGGCCCAACTCGATCGCGTCCTGGGAATCCCGCTGGAAACGAGGTTCCGAACCACGAACGGCGGACTTCGGGTTCACTTCCAGGCGGGGACCGTTCCAACGCGCGCGTCCCCGATCACAACCCGGGGCGGCACCGCGGCGTAATCCGATCGGTCCACGCGTCACCAGCCGCCATGTAAATTCAGGTCATGACCAAGCTTCCTGTCACGGGGGTCTACAACGACGGGCACGTCGCCGAGCTCTTCGAGCAGTTCCGGCGCGACCCGGATTCGGTGGGCGAGTCGTGGCGCCAGTATTTCCGGTTCGCCGCAACCCTGAGCGGCCAGGCGCCGGCGACGGGAGTGACGCCGGACGTCGCCTATCTCCGGCGCGTGGCGGGCGCCGCGGCGCTCATGGACGCCATCCGCATCTATGGCCATTTCGCCGTCCGCACCGACCCGTTAGGCAGCGCGCCGACGGGCGCGGCCGAACTGCTTCCGGGCTTCCACGGCATCACCGAGGACGACCTGACCCTGGTGCCGGCCCAAGCGCTCGGCTTCGAGGCCGGGACCGCCGCCGATGTCGCCGCCCGCCTCCGCTCGCTGTACCAGTCGAACCTGGGCTTCGAGTTCGACTACCTCGAGACCGAGGCTGAGCGCCAATGGTTCCGGACAGTGGTCGAACAGGAGCGGTTGCGCCGGCAGCTGTCGCCTGACGAGCAGCGCATCCTGCTGCGGCGCCTCACCGAAGTCGACGCCCTGGAGCGCTTCATTCACGTGAAGTACGTGAACGTGAAGCGCTTCTCGATCGAGGGCACCGATGCGCTGGTTCCGATGCTCGACATCGCGATCCACGATGCGGCGATCGGCGGCGCGCGGGAAGTCGTGATGGGCATGGCCCATCGCGGACGCATCAACGTGCTGGCGCACATCCTCGGCAAGCCGTACGGCACGATCTTCGACGAGTTCGAAGGAAAGCACGCCGACCTTGCCGACAGCGAGACCGGCGACGTGAAGTACCACCTGGG
>CAZSNV010000136.1:0-12693 GCA_964608035.1 uncultured Gemmatimonadaceae bacterium
GGGCCGCGGCGGCAAAGGCATCTCCGCCACCGGCCTCAAGGAAGAGGACTTCGTCGAGCATCTCTTCATCGCCTGGGCCCATAGCTACATCCTGGTCTTCACCAACGACGGGCGTTGCTACTGGCTCAAGGTCTACGAGATCCCTCAGGCGGGCCGCGCGACGAAGGGCAAGCCGATCGTCAACCTGATCAACGTGTCACCCGACACGCAGATCCAGGCGATGGTGTTCGTGCGGGAGTTCAAGGAAGACGAGTTCCTGCTCTTCTGCACTCGGAAAGGGACGGTCAAGAAGACACGCTTGTCCGAGTACTCCAACGTCCGGACCGTCGGGATCAAGGCGATCAAGATCGAGGAAGGGGACGAGCTGATCGAGGTGGCGGTGACGTCGGGGAACAATGACGTGGTCATCGCGACCAGTCACGGGCTCTCCATCAGGTTCCATGAGAGCGACGCTCGCGAGATGGGGCGAGACACGACCGGAGTAAAGGGGATCGAGCTGGCCGACGACGACCGTGTGGTGGGGATGGTGGTGATCAAGCGCGACGCCACACTGCTCTGTTTCACCGAGAAGGGCCTCGGCAAGTGCACGCACATCGACGAGTATCGCGTGCAGCGGCGGGGCGGGAAGGGCATCCTGACGGTGAACCGGACGGAGAAGACCGGGAACGTCGTGGCGCTGATGGAAGTGCTGCCCGAAGACGAGATCATGATCATCACGCGGGGCGGCATGATCATCCGGTCCCCCGTCTCGCAGGTGCGCGTCGCCGGCCGCAACACGCAGGGCGTGAAGCTGGTGAACCTCGACGGTGGCGACATCGTGACGGCTGTGGCGCGCGTGATCCCCGAAGATGACAAGGATGTCGGTGTCGACGGATCGAACGGCGAGGAGCCGACGCCTGATGCGCCGGAGCTGGCTCTTGAAGAGCAGTGACTGGTGACTCGTGACTCGGCACTGCGGTGTGTTGTTCTGCCGAGTCACGAGTGACGGGTCACGAATCACCGCCCGTTGAACGAGAGGGCACAGCGGCTCGTCTGTGAGGTTGACGAGCGCTCCGACGCGAATAGCTTCGAGGGAGGCGCCGTCGGAGCGCCTCCGGTCCGCGGGCAGGGA
This sequence comes from uncultured Gemmatimonadaceae bacterium, assembly GCA_964608035.1. Classification (GTDB taxonomy): domain Bacteria; phylum Gemmatimonadota; class Gemmatimonadetes; order Gemmatimonadales; family Gemmatimonadaceae; genus JABWBJ01. The sequence continues at coordinate 1,112 of CAZSNV010000136.1, forward strand.
TCGTCCCGTCCGATTCAGTAGTTAGGCACCCGACAACTCATCCTCTTTTCGGGCCCACCGTGCGGACACGGGCCAGACGAAAGGAGGCCGTATGTCCAGCACCCAGCCCCCGCATGAGGGGCGCGCGCCGGATTCCCCATCCGACGTCCGCGCGCTTCCGGCTCGACCGAGTCTCGAGTTCGAGCGCAAGCAGGCGAAGAAGCTGCTCGCCGCGCTGCACGATTCTGACCCAGCCGCCTCGGCAAGGGTTCGCGCGAAAATGAAAGGCAGCGCGCACAGGAAACCCGCCGAGTTCCAGCTGTCCGATGCGCAGTTCACAATCGCACGGGAGTACGGGTTCACGAGCTGGCCGAGGCTCGTCGAATACTTTGAGACCCTCGCTCGACACGAAGCCTCCGGTGGACACGCGCAGGCACACGGTCGCGAGGCCAACGAGATGTGGGCACGCGGTATCATCGCGAAGCAGCGCAATTGCCGGAACGAGGCCGCCCAGATACTCGCGGCGTTCGTTCCGCGCTTCTACGGCCGCTCCAACGAGGAGGTTTTCGCCGCTGAGGTCACGATCGAGGACGCCTACCTCGTCCAGGCAAGGTTGAACCGCTATCCGAGCTGGGAAGTGATGCTCGCCGAGGACCGGCTTCCCGATAATGAGTGGGAACGACACAAATCCCCAATGTCGAAGGCATTGCGTGCGATTCGCGCCGAAGACGCGGGCCAGTTCGCCGATATTCTCGAGGCGCACCCGGAATTGCTGACGGAGACACTACCAGGCCAACCCGGCAACATCTCACTGGTGCACAGCGCTTTGATACACGACCTGAGGATGCAGTCGCCGGGAGCGTGGCGGATCCTCGACTGGCTCCGTGAACGGATCGACTTGCGCTCGACGCTCAACTGGGCGCTCCTCGGCCACTGGAACATGCCCACCGGATCGGCGCAACAGCTGCTCGATGCCGGGGCCGATCCGTCGTGGACGGCGCCTAACGGCTACACCGTGATCGAGCACGCGATTGTCCGCTATTGGAACCAGGAGGCAGTGGATCTCATCGCTTCACGCGTTACGGCTCCGAAGTCGTTCTGGGTGGCGGCCGGACTGGGCGACGTCCAGGCAGTGGAGCGCTACGTCGACCGCAAGGGAATTCCAACGGAGTCGGCGCGGAAGAACCGTCCGGATTTCACGGCGCTCCACATGGGATTCCTGCCGCTCAATCCCGCGGCAGACGACCGAACGATTGTGTGGGAAGCGTTCCTTGTCGCCGCCCTCAACCAGCGGTTTGAGGTACTCGATGTCCTTCTGGACCGGGGCTTCCCGATCGACTACGGGGCGTGGGGCCAGCCGATCATCCATCTCGCGGTCGGCAATGGCTGGGTCCCACTTCTCGAGTATCTCGTGAGGCGCGGTGCGAACGTCGAGCTGGCGCGAGATGGCAGAGCAGGCGTACCTGAATCCGCACGGTCATGCCCAGGGGAGACGCATCCTGGAGCTCTGCGGAGGACGCGATCCGGAAGCCCTCGTTCGCGAACGCGACGAAAAGCGCGCGCGTCGCGTGATGCAGACGCACCCCTCCGTCGAGGAGGCGTTCGTGTTCGCGAAGCAGGACGCGATTCGCCAGGGACTCAACGTCGTCGCTCCTGAGAACCTCCTGATCGCCATCCTACATCAGGGCGGGCTGCCGCTGGCGATTCTCGCTGCCGCCGGCGTGGACGTCGAGCGCCTTCACAAGCGAATCCGCGATCGTCTGAAGGCGACCGGGCCGATGCCGCCGGCGGAAATGACCTCCAATGCTGAAGCGACGGCGGTTCTGCTCGCCGCTCGCGCGGAAGCGGAGCGGCGCAAGCATGACGCCCTGAACTCGCATCACGTTTTCGTAGCGCTCCTGACTACGTCGCGGTCAAGAGTCATGGAGATGCTGGAACCCGTTGGAGCGACCGAGGAGAAACTCAACTCTGAAGTCGAGCGCTTCCTGGCCAGTTGGTGACGACGCGTCTTGTGATCCGGATCCTGAAAAAGCTTGACCGCCGAGGTCGCAGGGGCGCAAAGAGGAATTCACTTGGGTTCCTCTGTGCCCCTCTGTGTCCTCCGTGGTCCAATGTTTTCCGAACCCGAAGCAGCGACCAATCCGATCGAAGCGCCTACTCGGCGGACTTGACGCGCTTTGGCTCCACATCGTTCGTCGTGCCCTGGATCCGCTTCACGAACCTGTCCAGGTCCAGGCCTAACGCGCCCGCCACCTGCTCCAGCGCCGCAATTGATGCCGTGACCTTCTGCGTCGTGGCATTGGCGAGCCCCGAACCGCCGCCGCTATCCACAATCGTCAGGCGGTCCACCTGCACGTTTTTCATCGCGTCCACCGTCACGCCCAGCATCGCCGGCAGCTTCTCGGCCAGGAAGACCTGCAAGCCCGTGTCGCCCGCCTTCTGGATCTCCGCGTACAGCATCCGCAGCACCTCGGCCTGCGCCTTGCCTGCCTCGAAAATCGGCGACGCCAGCGCCTTGGCGTCTGCCTCGGCGGCGATGCGCCGCGCCTCGGCCGGCTGAATGACATCGGCCTGGAGCCGTATCTTCTCCATTACCACGCGCTGCGTTTCCATCTCAGTCTTCGCTTCCGTCTCCGCCTTGAGCGCGATGATCTTGGCGACGCGCTCGGTCGTTTCTGCTTCGCGCCCGAGCTCTGCCTGACGCACGCGCAACAGGTTCCGCGCCTCAGCGATCTTCACATCCGCCTCGGCGGCGGCTACGTCAGCCATTCTCCGCGAGGCCGCCTGCTGTTGCTTGATCTCGGCATCGGCGTTCGCCTCGGCGATCTGAGCAAGTTGCCGCGCCTGCGCCTGACGCTGCTTGATCTCGGACTCATTGTCGGCCATTGCTACTTCAGCCAGCTTGTGGGCCTCCGCCTGCTTCTGCCGCGTCTCGGCAATCGCGGACGCCTTCGCAATCTCGGCGTCGCGAAGCGCCTCGGCGGTTCGCTTCTCACCGATCGAGGTCAGGTAGCCGACGCGGTCCGCCACGTGCTGGATCTTCAGGACGTCGAGCTGCAACCCGAGCTTCTTGAGGTCGTGATCCGCTTCGTCCGACAGATGTTTCGCGAATCCCAGTCGGTCCTCATTCACTTCTTCCGGCGTCAACTTGGCCAGCACGCCACGCAGGTTGCCGGTGAGCGTTTCGCGGGCCAGCGCCTCGATCTGATTGATGTTCTTCCCCAGCAAGCGCTCGACCGCGTTGTTGAACACAATCTCGGGATTGGACGCGATCTTCACGTTGGCGATCGCCTTCACATTCAGTGGGATGTTTCCCTTGGAGAAGGCGTCATCCACCGAAAGTTCGAGTGGTATCGTCGAGAGCGAGAGCCAGTTGACCTGCTCGATGATCGGGATTCGCATCGTGCGGCCGCCCATGACCGTGCGATACCCGACCGTCCCTCCTTCCTCGGACACCCGTTTCCGGCCGGTGATGATGGCGGCGATGTTCGGCGGGACGATCACGATGAGGCTCTTGACCGTCAGGATGACCAGGAGGATGAGCGCCAGCACGACGCCCCCCAGTACGAATCCGACTTGCGACAACAGGTTGTCCAGCATGGTGCGTCTCCCCAATAGAAATCGTTAGGCGCCGATTTGCGGCGCGGGATCGTCGAGTTGCAGTTCGTCGTTGGGCGCGACGAGCGCGATGCCGTCGCGGATCTCCAGCACGAGCACACTGGACCAACGCTCCGGATTGCTCGCGTCGTCATCGAAGGGGCGGGCCAGCAGTTCCTGCGCGCGGCCACCTCGAGAAACCAGGATCTTGCCGGTACCACCGGCTTGCATGGGCAGCAGCACTTGCGCTGTGGCGCCGAGCCAGGCGCGGTCACCGGGCATTTCTCCCGATTCCGACTTGCGGAGCCACCCGAAGACCACGGTGCTGATACCGGCTCCCACGGCGCCGATCGCCAGCGCGAGAACCGCGGTGAGGAACCCGCCGGTGCCGCCCCTCATCCAGGTGAGCGAGACTCCTGTCACCCCGAACGCGAAGAGGAAGTACGTCGCGTTGCGGAGCGAGAGCAGCTTGTAGCTGTCGAGGCCGTGGTGGTGGTCGCCGCCGACATGGATATGGGCATCGGCATCGGCATGCGCCCCCGTGGTATCGGCGAACACGGAGAAGAGGTACATCCCCACGCCGACCACCATCGCGAACCAGTAGAGCGCCGTCATCCGAAGGAGGAGGGGGACATCAGGCGCAGGAATATCGGACCGGCGGACTAGCCCAACAAGGATGGCCGAGTCGGCCGACACAACCGTGCCCCATTGCAGGACCGGCTGTGCGGCGACAGTCACCGTCCCTAAGGTCAGGTTTGGCCACGGCTGCGGCCGCTGGGCTGCCGAACCACATGGGTTGCAAAGTCTCAAGAGATCGGGTTAGGCCACGACCTCGGGCGATGCCTTTCCCCCGGGGTATAGTTCGCACGTTAGCCCTTGTGGTACATAGCGTTACGTCCAAGCCAGTTCTGTGACGTTTTTGTCCGAGAGCGGGTCCATTCTCGGGCCGCTAAATTGCTGAGACTGTGTTCTCGTTCCGTCTGACCCGAACGCGCGGTATCAGACGTTGGAGAATTCCACTGTCTTTCGGACGCCCATGCCGCCATTGAGTGCTGTGTCTTCCGAACTTGTCACGATCGGTGCTGTTCGCGCTGCCGCGGACACGTTGCGATCGGTTGCGGTTCGAACGCCGCTCCTACGCGCCCACGCGTTATCGGACGAACTCGGCGCTTCGATCTCGTTCAAGCCCGAGATGCTGCAGCGCGGCGGGGCCTTCAAGTTCCGGGGCGCCTACTCTCTCATCGCGGGACTCACCCCGATCGAGCGCGCGCGGGGCGTCGTTGCTCCCAGCTCTGGCAATCACGCCCAGGCGGTAGCCCTGGCCGCGCGTCTTTTTGGCATCAAGGCCACAGTCGTTATGCCGACCACCGTGACCGACGCGAAGCGCGTTGGTGCTGAACGTCTGGGCGCACGCGTTGTGCTTGCCGGCACCACGACCAAGGACCGGATGGATCGCGCCGTTGAGCTGGTGGAAACCGAAGGAGCCACGATGGTACCACCGTTCGATGATGCTCGCATTATCGCCGGTCAGGGAACCGTGGGGCTCGAGATCGTGGAAGACCTGCCAGCCGTCGGGACCGTCCTGGTACCCGTCGGCGGAGGTGGTCTGAGTGCCGGCGTCGCCGCCGCGGTCAAGCAATTGAGGCCCGCCGCGCGAGTCATCGGTGTGGAGCCGGCTGGCGCAGCCAAGCTCACCGCTGCCCGCGCCGCGGGCGAACCGGTGACGCTTCACACGACCGGCAGTATCGCTGACGGTCTGCTGTCGATTCGCATCGGTACGGTTCCCTTCGCGCATCACGAGGCGTTTCTCGACGATGTGGTCACGGTGGACGATGACGCGATGATTCGCGCTATGCGTCACCTGCTCGATCGGGCCAAGCTGGTGGCCGAGCCAAGCGGAGCCATCACCGTGGCGGCGTTGCTCGAGGGCCGCGTGACCCCTCGCGGAGACACGGTCGCGATCCTCAGTGGAGGAAACATCGAGTGGCCGGGACTGGCGGCGCTGCTGAATGCCTAACGCGCGCATCCTCGTCGCCGACGACGATCCGGCCTTTGTCGGCACCCTCGTCTGGATCCTGAAGGAGCAGGGCTACGAGGTGATCTCGACGACGGAGGGGAACCGTGTGGTCCCCCTCATCGCCGAGCGCACCCCGGACCTCGTCCTGCTCGACATCCTTTTCGACGACTCCAGCGGCACCGACGTGCTGGAGACCATCAAGAAGGACGATCGCTGGCGGGATATCCCGGTGGTCATGATGTCGGCACTGACGCTCGAGGAAGCTGCTGTGCGTACGCTGGGTCTCGGCGCCATCGATTACGTGCGCAAGCCGTTTCGCGTTCGCGAACTGCTGGCACGGATCCAGGCCCAACTGCGAATGCGCGCCATCCTGCGCTCGACACACGACGCGCTCCGCGAGACCCGCGAGGCGCTGACGCGGGTGCAGGAACAGTCCGACCAGCGCCGGCATCTGATGGACATCCTGCACGACGTGACCGACGAGCTGTCCAGCGGCGAGATCTACCATCTGCTCGCGCGTCGCGTCGCGCGTGCGCTCGGACTCAACCAGTGCAGCGTCGTCCTTGCGAGGCAGGGCGGCCCACCGCGCGTCGCCGCGTACGCCTACGAGACCGGCATCAGCCGCGATTTCGTCCTGGCGCTCGACAAGTACCCGGAGCTCCAGACGGCGCTCGACACCGGCCGCCCGGTGCTCGTGGAGAATGTCATGGTGAGTCCGCTGTACCGGCACGTTCGCGAAACGTGGTCGCGCGACGGGACTCGAATCGCCACGCGTTCGGTCATCGCAATTCCTTTCGCGATGCAACCCGACGAAGCCGGCGTGTTCTTTCTGCGGCGGAACATCACCGAACCCCCGCTCACTGCCGCCGACGTGGAGTTTGCCGAGACCGTCATTCGGGCGGCGGTGTCGGCAATCCAGCGCGCAACGCTCATCGAATCGACCATCGCTGACAACCGGCGGCTCGAGGAGCTGGCGCAAACGGACCCGCTCACGAAGTCCCTCAACCGGCGCGCGCTCAGCGAACGGCTGGCGGCGGAAATGGAGCGTGTTCGCCGCTACAGCACGACGATGTCACTGTTGCTCATCGACCTCGATCACTTCAAGCAGATCAACGACACGTATGGCCACCTGGCCGGTGATGACGTGCTGATCGAGATCGCAGCCCTGCTGCAGCGCGTCGTGCGCGCCGTGGACATCGTTGCGCGCTACGGTGGGGAGGAGTTCGTGGTGGTCCTTCCCGAGACCGGCGGTCCGGGCGCAGAGGCGTTCGCCGAGCGATTGCGCGAACTGATCGAGGAACAGGGTTTTGTCGCCACCCGCGGGCGACCGATCCGCCTGACGACGAGCATTGGCGTGTCGTCGTTCCCGGGGTTTGGCGTGGAATCAGTGGAGGACCTGCTCGCGAATGCGGACCAGGCGTTGTATCGGGCGAAGTCCGACGGACGAAATCGCGTTAGGGTCTGACTCTGACAGGCTTGAGGCTCGAGGCTTGAGGCTCGAGGGCAGGTTCAAGGGCTCAGGACTCAGGGTAACTGCAACCTCGATCTGGAACCTTTCCGCTTCCCTCGAGCCTCGACGCGCGAGCCTCGACCCTGAGTCAGTTATCGCGCGAAATCGGCCAGGGTGACGCCCATGGCGTCGATCGTGGCCCGCGCGTTCCAGCGATCCTTGCCGTTGTAGAGGAACGAGAAGGCGAGGATCTCGCCGGTCCGCGCCGCGACGTATCCGCTCAGCGCCACGACGTCATTCGTCGTGCCGGTCTTGGCGTGGAGATTCCCCTGGGCCGGAGTCTGGCGCATCCGCAAACGCAGTGTCTCCTCGCGGCCGGCGACCGGGAGTGATTCGTGGAATTGCCGCGACCACGGCGCCCGGTGCGCATAGGACAGCAGCTTCACCATGGAGCGCGCCGTCACGCGATCCAGCGTCGAAAGTCCGCTGCCGTCCGCGGCAAAGACGTCTGTGGGAGATGCTCCTACGCGTAGCTGCATGAAGTCGCGCAGCAGGGCATTGCCCATCGTCGCCGATCCGATGCTCATCGGACTCGCCTGGCGCGCCGCATTCCGGAAAATCAGCTCCGCGTAGTGATTGATGCTCTCGCGGTTCATGACGCCGGCCAGTTCGGCGAGTGGCGGCGAAGGCAGCGATGCGACCCTCACGACGCCACCAGGCGGCATTACGCCAATACGCGTCTTGCCCTCAACGACGATGCCAATGTCACGCAACGCGCGCGCAAACGCGCCCGTGGTGAAACGCGCCGGCTCCGGCACGACGAGAACGTAGACGCGCGGCTCCGATGACGCTCCGATCCAGCCCCGCACGCGAATCACACCGTCATCACCGCCCGTTACCGTGACCTGTGCTCCGCGACTCTTCGAGCGTGTGCTCGAGGCGTTCGTCACCGTGAACGCGGTGGTCGCCGGCTCCAGTCTCACCGCGCCGGCCTGACCGGCTCGGCCGGGCGTGACCACGACGTGAATGAGGTTTTCGTTGAGGGAGAGCGCCGAAACGCGCGCGGCGTACGACGCGTGCAGGTAGCGCTGCAGCCAACCGTCGGGGACAGGCTTGGCGTCGAACGCGCGGTCATCGCCGATGATGTCGCCGAGCACGCGACGAATGCCGGCGTCAGCCACCTGCCGGGCGAGCGCCCGCATCGGCCCATTGCCGTCCCCATCGAAGAACCTGCGCGACAGTGCGGGGTCGCCACCGCCACGAAGGATGAGATGACCGCTGAGTGTGCCGTTCGAGACCATCCCTTGCCGGAAAACATCGGTCGTAAAACGGTGGTCCGGACCCAGCCGCTCGAATGCGAGCGCGGTCGTGTAGAGCTTGAGTGTCGAGGCCGGATTGAGGGACATGCCCGCGTTCCGGGAGAAGAGCGTGTCACCGGTGGTGAGGGAGATCACCATGGCGCCCCATGTGCCGTTCCGGACCTTTGAGCCGATCAGTCCGGCAAGGCGCCCGGCCAGAGGCGCGTCAGCGGCGCTGGAGGCGTCCGACTCGACCGCGGTCATCAAGTCGGGCCGCACCTCGTTCCCGCTCTGCGCGCTGCCTGACGAGGCGAGCGCGAGGCTCAGGAGCGAAGTCAGAACGAGGGTCCCGTAAGGGGCTCGACAGTACCGGTGACTCATCACGTCCCACGTGTGGGTGTCCGCCCCCTTCCGTACCCTGCAGGAGGGTCGAAGGAAAGCGGGGTCAAGTGCACTGAGGGATGGCCACATCGCATGACGACAGTCACACGACAGGGGCAACTGGTTTCCCGCATAGCTCGTGCCGCGATACGCCGTGCCGCTTCCGTCGCCCTACCCTGGGAAAGATCCCCTTCACGCTGCTTGAATAAGCGTTGGGCAAAGGCCACCGTTCGATTGAGTCCACAAACGGAGGAGCAATGGACCGCCACGGGACCATTCGCGAGGGTTTGATCGCGGGAGCGCTGGGGGCGACCGGCGTCGCGGCTTGGTTCCTCATCGTCGACACCATTGCCGGCCATCCCTTCTTCACGCCGCGTGTCCTCGGCGAGGCGGTGAAGAGCATTGTGGCGCCCGACAGTTTTGCGTCGCCGTTCGTCATCGTCGCGCTGTATACGGTCTTCCACTACGCGATGTTTTTCATCGCCGGTATCGTTGCCATGGCGCTGGTGCATGCGTCGGCGAAACAGCCCGCGCTCCTTGCCGGCATGATGATCCTGTTCGTGGCGTTCGAGGTCGAGTACTACGGCTTCGTGCTGATGCTTCAGCTGGCGACTCCACTTGAAGGGATCGCCTGGTACCAGGTCGGCGCCGCGAATCTCGTCGCAGCCGCGCTGATGGGCCGTTATCTCTGGCTGAAGCATCCGGAGCTCACGCGTCGATTCAACGAGTCACTCAGCGGGAACTGACCCCGGATCGGTGTCATGAGAAAAGGGCGGCGGTACATCACGTACCGTCGCCCTTTCAGTTGATGATCGAGAGTGCTCACGATCGCATGTAGGCGCCTGATTTCGCCAGCAGGAACAGCAGGCTGATGAGCGTGACCATCGCGATGGCGAGCGGACCGGTGAACAACGCCCGGAACAACCGATGGTCATACTTCAGGTGCATGTAGAACATCACCACAATGATGAACTTCACCGTCGACATGATGAGCAGCAGCGGGACGAAGAAGGGCGATGCGACCAACCTGGGGAGGTAGTACGCCCACACTTCCAGCACGGTGATGACTGTCAGGATCAGCGCGACCCACCGGTACTGCTTCCAGGTGGGGTGCTCGTGAACGTGGTCGGGGTTGTCGTGCCCGGCGTTTTCGTGCGCCATAAGTTCTCCGCTACCTGATCAGGTAGACAAGCGTGAAGATCGCGATCCAGACCACGTCGACGAAGTGCCAGTACAGCGCGGCAGTGTCGACCCAAAGCGCGTCCTTTGGTTTCAGGCCGCGTTTCATGTCGATCGCCAGCAGCGTGCCTAACCAGATCACGCCGGCCGTCACGTGGGCGCCGTGGAACCCGGTCAGCGTGAAGAATGATGAGCCGAAGAGGTTCCGGCGGATCGTCAGGCCTTCGTGGACGAACGACGTGAACTCGAACGCCTGGAACCCCAGGAACGTCGCACCCATGAGGCAGGTCATGAACAGCCATAGCTTCGAGGAACCTTCGACGCGCTGCCAGAACCCCTGGTTCGCCGGCTTCGGATTCCTGCGCGACTCTACCGCAGCCAGCGCCATTACCATCGAGAACGACGACATCAGCAGCACGAACGTCGAGATCGACGTCGTCGGAATGTCGAGGATCGCGGGGAGCGTCTGCCCGGTCTGCGGATTGGTCCACGTCTCATGGGGAAACGGACCAACAAGGCTCTTCCCCTTATAGATCAGGTAGGTCGAGATGAGCGAGGCGAACAGCATGCACTCCGACCCGATGAACATCCAGATCGCGACCTTCCGGTTGTCCAACCCGGTCGTCGTGTAATGATGCGACGCTGCGTGAGTTTCGGTTGCGGACTGGGCCATTGAGGAGTGAATCGATGAAGAGTGACTCGTGACTCGTGTCACGTTCTAGTGTGCATCTTCCATTGGTGTCGTAAGCCAGGCGTACAGGAACCCAACGAACATCGTGCCGCCGATGGCCATCATGGTGAATGCGATGGCTTTCTTCCCGGCGTACATCACCGGAAGCGACGAGAACAGGATGAGAATCCCGGCCGCGACCCACAACGGTTTGATCGTGGGATTCGGCATCGTGATGCCGAGTTCTTTCGCAGTCTTCGTCTCCGATTCGATGTGCATCGGCGCCACATCGGCATGGTGCGCTCCGCCGGTAGTGACGTGCTCGCCGGTGCGCTGTGAGGCGTCGTCCCACCCTTCCTTCGAGTGCGGGATGCCTTCCATCCGCTCCGGATGCGTGAGGTCCCACAGCGGATAGCGCGACGTCACCATCGGGATCTGCGCGAAGTTGTACTCGGGGGGCGGCGATGGGATGGACCACTCAAGCGTAGCCGCATCCCACGGATTGTCGCCCGCGATCTCGCCGTGCTTCTTCGATCTGAAGAAGTTGTACACGAAGAGGAGGAACGCGGGCGCCATGAGGAATGCGCCGATGCTCGACAGCAGGTTGAAGATCTCCCAACCCTGGCCGGCGTCATACGTGTAGATACGCCGCGGCATGCCGAGCATGCCGGCATAGTGCATCGGGAAGAACGTCAGGTTGAACGCGATGAAGTTGAGCCAGAAGTGCCACGAGCCCAGCGTCTCGTTCATCTTCCGGCCGTACCACTTGGGGAAGTAGTGGTAGATACCGGCGAAGATGCCCATGATCGCACCGCCGTATAGCACGTAGTGGAAGTGGGCGACAATGTAGTATGTGTCGGTCTGCTGAAGATCGGACGGCGGCGACGCGTGCGTGATGCCGGAGATCCCGCCGATCGTAAACATCGCGATCAGCGCGATGGCGAACTTCATCGCGGTGGTAAATCGGATCGAGCCGCCCCACATGGTGAAGATCCAGTTGAAGATCTTCAC